>CAJUII010000036.1:0-26398 GCA_910586405.1 uncultured Lachnospiraceae bacterium | reverse complement strand
GATGGCAGAAAGAAACTTGGCAGCAAGGATTATACGCAGCAGATTACATACAACAAAGCATCTGTCACAAGTGCGAAGGAGGTTGGCGTATACCAGATTAAGATCGCGGGAACGGGCAATTATACAGGCAGCCTGACGCTTGATTGTGAGATGGTGAAGGACAAACTGCTGTTGAGCAGCGCGGTGATCAAACTGCCGTCGTCGTCTCTGGATTATACTGCGGCAGCTTCAGGGGCAGTCTTTGATGCGTCGAAGATCACTGTGAAGATGGGCGGCAAGGTGATTCCGCAGAAAGAGGCAGATGGTACGGTGAACTACACCATCCGCTATGCGAACAATAAAGAGCCGGGAACGACGGCAAGTGTGATTGCAGAGGCAGGCGCAGGCAGCAAGTATGTTGGCAAGTGTGTGAAGAACTTCAAGATCAAAGGACTGAAATTCTCTACAGGCACCATCAACATTTCTGGTTTCAGTTCAAAAATAGACTACACAGGCGCATCTGTACAGCAAAATGTGACACTGACAGAGAAATCCTCCGGCAAGGCATTGCAGAAGGATAAAGATTACCGCATCACATACAGCAGTGATCTGGTGGATGCTGGAAAGGTGTCCATGACAATTACAGGCTGTGGTAAGTATAGCGGAACGATCAAGAAGAGCTATACAATATCCAAGGTCAAACTGGCGGCAAATATGCTGGGCAGCAGCGTTGTGCGCACAGAGCAGAGCCGTGGCGGCGCGGCGCCGGATGTCGAGTTAAAATATCAGGGTAAGAGACTGGTAAGAGACAAGGATTACACCTTATCGTACACCAACAACACGCATATTACATCAAACGGGAAGAAAGCCTACATCAGCATCACAGGCAAGGGCAACTTTGCAGGCAAGCTGACAAAAGCAGTAGAGATGCAGATTGTTCCGAAGTCTTTCCAGAGTGAGGATATCACGATAGAAGTGCCAGATCAGAAATACAGCAGCAACAAGAAAGATTACAAACCCACGCCGGTTGTCAGCGATAATGGCGGAAAATTGGTCAAAGGCAAAGACTACACCATCACATATGAAGCGAATACGAGACAGGATATTGGCAGCATCAAGCCAGAGGGACATGTGGCGAGAGTGATCATCACCGTGACCAGCCCAGATTACGCGGACGGAACGGAGAATGATAAGCGGGTTGTCGAATTTAAGATTATTGAAAAGATGATCAGCACAGCGAAAGTGGAAGTCCTTCATCCGCAGTATTTTAGCCAAGGTGGTACGAAACCAGACAAGAGCGATCTGAGAGTGACCTATCAGGGAGCAAGTCTGTCCAAAGAGGATTATGAGATCGTATCCTATGCGGAGAATATGAAGAAAGGCAAAGCGACGCTGGTGATTCAGGGCAGAAGACAGTATGGTGGAACGAAAAAGGTTACATTTACCATCAAGCCAAGAAACATGAACGAAAATTTTAAGGACGCAGTCCAAAAAATGATGTCAGTCCTGATAGAACAGATTCAGTAAAAAGCGTATATACATGCATGAGATGGCGTTTCCAGGCAGATGCATGTAACGATCAGGAGCAATGCAGGATTATAACTGCATTGCTCCTTGTTCTTTTATGCAGCCCAAGCAGAGGAAGTATGATCAGTTTTTCCTAACCATATCTTAACAAAGTATTAAATGCACCCAAATCAAGAAAATTCTGGAAAAAACCTGTTGACAATAGACTATGTTAGGTATATGCTGTTACCAGCAAATACTTTGAAAGTCAAAATATTTGAGAATCAAAACATTTGAGCATCAAAATAAATTGACGGCAGACCTGAATGTGGGCGCAGAGTATTGAAGCAAAATAAAAAGAGAGCAAAATGAAAAAACATGCAATGAAATGAAAAATGAAAGGATGGAAACAAACATGTTAGAAAGAGTAAAAGAAATCATCGAGGAGCAGTTGAATATCGAGGGCGTAGAGATCACAGAGGAGACACGCTTCAAGGAGGATTTGGACGCAGACTCACTTGATTTGTTTGAGCTTGTGGACGCATTTCAGGATGAGTACGGCGTGGAGATTCCGGCAGAGGATTTAGAGCAGATCACAACAGTAGGCTCTATCATCAAGTATTTGCAGGACAAGGGTGTAGAGGAGTAAGCGTCAAGCCCATAAGATAAAAACAGAGGTTTGTATGAAAACAAGAATAACAGAAATCTTAGGAATAGAGTATCCCATCCTTCAGGGCGGCATGGCATGGGTCGCTGAGCACAATCTGGCGGCAGCCGTGTCGGAAGCCGGAGGGCTGGGGATTATCGGTGCGGGCGGTGCGCCGGCAGAATTTGTCAGAGAGCAGATTCAGAAGGTAAAGGAAGTGACCGACAAGCCGTTTGGCGTGAATATCATGCTCATGAATCCAGAGGCGGACGCAATCGCGCAGGTGGTTGTGGACGAGGGCGTCAAGGTGGTCACTACAGGTGCAGGCAATCCATCGAAGTACATGGAGATGTGGAAGGCGGCGGGCGTGAAGGTCATACCTGTTGTGGCGAGTGTCGCGATGGCGAAGCTGATGCAGCGCGGCGGCGCGGATGCTGTTGTCGCAGAGGGCATGGAGAGCGGCGGACATATTGGGTCGATCACGACAATGGCGCTTGTGCCGCAGATCGCAGATGCGGTGGAGATTCCTGTCGTGGCGGCGGGCGGCATCGCAGATGGCAGAGGATTTGCAGCAGCCTTTATGCTCGGCGCGGAGGCAGTGCAGATCGGCACGCGCTTTGTCGTGGCGACGGAATCTATCGTACACGAGAAGTACAAGGCAATGCTCATCAAATCAAAGGATATCGACTCGGCAGTCACTGGCATGACGACAGGTCATCCGGTCAGAAGTATCCGCAATAAAATGACCAAAGAATACTTAAAACTCGAAAAAGAAGGCGCAGACTTCATGGAGCTGGAGAAGCTTACCCTCGGTTCGCTCAGGAAGGCGGTCATGGAGGGAGATGTGGTGAACGGTACGGTCATGGCAGGCCAGATTGCAGGGCTTGTCAAGAAAGAACAGCCGTGCAGGGAGATTATCGCAGAGATCATGGAGCAGGGATTAGCGCTCCTGAACAAGACATTCTGAGAAGCAGAATCTTTTATAATGTAGAATCTTTTATAATGACAAGCGGTCAGAATTTAACAGGGTCAACAGATGCGGCAGCCCAGGGTTTGAGGGCTGGCTGCATCACTAAGAGAGGCAGAGAATGAACAAAATAGCATTTATTTTTCCGGGACAGGGTTCACAGTATGTGGGCATGGGAAAAGATTTTTATGATACGTATGAGGAGGCAAAGAAGGTCTACCAGTTAGCGGGTGAGGTGTCCGGGCTGGATATGGAAGCGCTTTGTTTTACAGAGAATGAAGAGCTCAACATCACCGAGTACACACAGATTGCGATGCTTGCCACAGAGGTAGCAATTCTAAAAGTGCTCGAGTCCAAAGGCGTCAAGGCAGATGCCACCGCAGGGCTGAGCCTTGGCGAGTACGGCGCACTGGCAGCGGCGGATGTGATGGATTTGAAGGATTTGTTCTATATCATCAGAAAGCGCGGCATCTTTATGCAGGAGGCGTATCCAGAAGGCGGCGCCATGACGGCAGTGCTCGGGCTGGAGAGTGACAGGATTGAGGAGATCTGCCGCCAGACAGAGGGCATTGTGACCATCGCAAATTACAATTGCCCCGGACAGATCGTCATTACAGGTGAGGAGCAGGCGGTGCTCACAGCGGTGCAGGCATGTTCGGAAGCCGGCGCAAAGCGCTGTGTGCCGCTCAAGGTCAGCGGACCATTTCACTCTGCACTGCTAAAGGGTGCAGGAGAGAAGCTTGAGAAGGAGTTGATTGGTGTTCAGCTTAGAAAACCCGCCATTCCATACATCAGCAATGTGGACGCGCTCGATGTAGTGGAGGCAGCGCCTGTCAAGACACTTCTCAAAAATCAGGTATCCAATTCTGTGTGCTGGCAGCAGACCATCGAGAAAATGATCGCGGACGGCATAGACCTTTTCATAGAAATCGGACCGGGAAAAACGCTGAGTGGATTTATGAAGAAAATCGACAAGGACGTGAAATGCATGAATATAGATAAAGTGGCAGATTTAGATAAGGTATTGGAGGAATTGTCATGTTGACGGGAAAAATCGCTCTTGTGACAGGCGCGGGCAGAGGCATTGGCAGAGAGATCGCGCTTGTGCTGGCAGCAAACGGCGCAACGGTAATAGTGAATTATAACGGCTCTAAGGAGAGCGCGGAGGCGGTTGTCGCTGAGATTGTACAAAAGGGCGGCAGCGCGGAGGCAATACAGTGCAATGTCTCTGATTTTGCGGCGAGTGAAGCGTTTGTAAAACAAGTGCTTGACAAGTATAAAAAAGTGGACATTCTCGTGAACAATGCGGGTGTCACCAGAGATAATCTGATTATGCGCATGACGGAGGAGGACTATGACACAGTCCTTGACACAAACTTAAAGGGTGCCTTTCACATGATCCGTCATCTCTCACGCAGCTTTATCAAACAAAGAGGCGGAAAGATCATCAATATTTCCTCTGTGAGCGGCGTGCTCGGCAATGCGGGACAGGCAAACTATTCGGCGTCGAAGGCGGGGCTGATCGGGCTTACCAAGAGCGTAGCGCGGGAGTTTGCAAGCCGCGGGGTCAATGTCAATGCAGTGGCGCCGGGCTTTATTGATACCGATATGACCAAAAATATGACAGAGGATGCCAAGAAAACGCTGAGCAGCATGATTCCGATGGGAAAGATGGGCAGCACGAAAAACATTGCAGATCTTGTCCTGTTTCTGGCAGGAGACGGCTCGGACTACATCACTGGGCAGGTAATCTGTGTGGACGGCGGCATGTGTATATAGCGCGATAGGATATAGATTGGAAAGGGTAAAAATATGAAAAGAAGAGTAGTAGTGACAGGAATGGGCGCAATCACCCCGATTGGCAATGATGTTGCTTCTTTCTGGAATAGTGTAAAAGAGGGGAAAATCGGTTTTGCACCGATTTCCTATTTTGATACGACAGACTATAAATGCAAATTGGCAGCACAGGTCAAGGATTTCAACGCCGCTGATTACATGGATAAGAAGGCAGCGCGCCGCATGGAGCCATTTTGCCAGTTCGCAGTTGCAGCGGCAAAGGAGGCCATCGAGGACGCAGGTCTTGACATGACCAAGGAGGACCCGTACCGGGCAGGCTGCGCAGTGGGAAGCGGTATCGGCAGCTTGCAGGCGATGGAGCGGGAGCACACCAAGCTAGAGGAGAAGGGACCGTCGAGAGTTGCACCGCTTCTGGTGCCGCTGATGATTTCCAACATGGCGGCGGGCAATGTGAGTATCGCTTACAATCTCAAAGGCAAGAGCATCAATGTGGTGACAGCGTGCGCCACAGGCACAAACTCCATCGGGGAGGCGTTTCGGACGATTCAGTACGGCGACGCAGACATCATGGTGGCAGGCGGTACAGAGAGCTCCATCACGCCCATTGGCATCGCGGGCTTTTCTTCCCTGACGGCGCTGTCTACCTGCGAGGACCCCGCGCGCTGTTCCATTCCGTTTGACAAGGACAGAAGCGGCTTTGTCATGGGCGAGGGCGCAGGGATTGTCGTGCTGGAGGAGCTTGAACATGCAAAGGCGCGCGGCGCTAAGATTTATGCGGAGGTTGTGGGATATGGCTGCTCGTCGGACGCATTTCATATCACTTCCCCGGCGGAGGACGGCGCAGGCGCAGCGGCAGCGATGCTGGGTGCGGTAAAGGATGCAGGCGCAGCGCCGGAGGATATCACGTATATCAACGCGCACGGAACGGCGACGCACCACAATGATCTGTTTGAGACGAGGGCAATCAAGCTCGCGTTCGGTGAGCACGCGAAGGATATCAAGATCAACTCGACAAAGTCTATGGTCGGGCATCTGCTCGGCGCGGCGGGCGCAGTAGAGTTTGTTGCCTGCGTGAAGGAGCTTGAAGAGGGGTATATACACCGCACGGTCGGACTTGCAGAGAGTGAGGGGGAAATGGATTTAAACTACTGCAAGGAGAGCAGCAGCGAGGACATAGCCTATGCGCTTAGCAACTCATTGGGCTTTGGCGGGCATAACACCAGCATTTTGATCAAAAAGTATGCAGAGTAATCTAAAATAGGCTTTCAGAAAGAAAAAGGTGACACATATGTCAGTTTATACAGCGAAGGAAATTATGGAGATCATTCCCCACAGACACCCGTTTATGCTGATTGATACCATCGAGGAACTCGAGGAGGGCACGAGGGCGCTTGGCAGGAAGTGCGTGAGTTTTAATGAGCCCTTTTTTGCAGGGCATTTTCCGGGCAATCCAGTGATGCCGGGCGTGCTGATCGTGGAGGCGCTGGCACAGGTCGGGGCGGTCGCCCTGCTTGGACTTCCGGCGTGGAAGGGCAAGACAGCGTATTTTGCGGGAATCAACAAGGCGCGGTTTAAACAGAAGGTTCTGCCGGGCGATGTGCTCATGCTCGAGACAAAGATTGTCAAGGTCAAAGGACCGATCGGCGTCGGCGAGGCAGTTGCCACAGTCAATGGAAAGACAGCTTGCAAAGCAGAGTTAATGTTTGCGATTGGCGATTAGGAGGTTTAAGATGGAAGAATCACAGCAGGTGAAAACCAAGAGGAGATTTCCCCTGAATTTGTACAATAAGTTCGAGCAGAGACTCAAAAATAAATCCGATGAAACACTGGAGAATACCGAGGAAGCGGCAGCCATACAAGCGGAGAAAACCGAAAAGACAGAGGTTGTCAAATGCCCTAAGTGCGGGAAGATGGTAGAGCGCGCACGCGTTGTCAAGAAAAGGTATGTCTGCTATGAGTGCGGCGGTTATTTCCGGGTCAAGACCAACAACCGTATCCGAATGGTGGCGGACGCAAAGAGCTTTGAACCGTGGTTTGAGGACATGGAAGTGAGCAATCCGCTGGACTATGAGGGCTACGAGGACAAACTCGCAGCGGCGAGAGACAAGACTGGATTAAAGGAAGCTGTGACCGTCGGGCGCTGCAAGGTGTTTGGCGAGGAGATTGTGCTTGGCGTGTGCGACTCCCGCTTTATGATGGCGAGCATGGGGCACGTTGTCGGCGAGAAGATTACAAGGGCGATCGAGCGCGCCACACAACTGCGCCTTCCTGTCTTTTTGTTCTGTTGTTCCGGCGGCGCCAGAATGCAGGAGGGCATTGTATCGCTGATGCAGATGGCAAAGACTTCTGCGGCGATCAAGAGACACGGCGATGCGGGGCTGCTGTACTGTTCTATTCTGACAGACCCCACGACAGGCGGCGTGACGGCAAGCTTTGCGATGCTCGGCGATGTGATTATGGCAGAGCCGGGGGCGCTGATCGGCTTTGCGGGACCCAGAGTCATCAAACAGACCATCGGACAGGAGCTTCCAGAAGGCTTTCAGACTTCGGAATTTCTGGTGGAGCACGGATTTGTGGACGGCATTGTGCTGCGCGAGAATCTCAAAAAGACAATTCATTTCCTGATCAAGTCCCATCAGGGAACAGGAAAGCAGACCTATGCAGGATTTTATCCCAACACAGATTTTCACTTTGAGCTGAGTGAGGAGTTAAAGGAGCAGACTTGGAAGTCGAAACCGCGCAGTGCATGGGAGAAAGTCAAGGCAGTCCGTCAGGTGGAACGCCCGTCGGCGCTGGACTATATGGACAGTATATTTGACATCTTTGTCGAGGCGCACGGCGACAGGGGCTTTGCTGATGACAAGGCGCTGATCGGCGGCATCGGGTTTATCGAGGGGCAGCCTGTGACCGTCGTGGCGGATATCAAGGGCAAGGATTTCAAGGAGTGTCAGGAGAGAAACTTTGGTATGCCGCTGCCGGAGGGCTACAGGAAGGCGCTGCGCCTGATGAAGCAGGCGGAGAAGTTCAACCGCCCGATTATCAGCTTTGTCAATACATCCGGTGCATTCTGCGGGCTGGAGGCGGAGGAGCGCGGACAGGGTGAGGCGATTGCCAGAAACCTGCTCGAGATGTCAGGGCTCAAAGTTCCAGTGCTGTGTATTCTCATCGGGGAGGGCGGCAGCGGCGGCGCGCTTGCGACGGCTGTCGGCAATGAAGTGTGGATGATGGAGAATGCGACCTACTCCATTCTCTCACCGGAGGGATTTGCTTCGATCTTGTGGAAGGATTCCAACCGCGCACAGGAGGCGAGCGAGGTCATGAACATCACGGCGCAGGATTTGAAGCGCCTTGGCGTGATCGAGCGCATTGTCCCGGAGTTTGGCGGGGCAGACAACAAGACAGCGGCGGCGATCGGCAGCTATATGAAGGAATATATCAAGGAGTTTTTACAAAAATACGACGGCAAGTCAGGAGAACAGATTGCAGCGGAACGTTACGAGCGGTTCAGGGACTTTTGAGAAATCTATAAAGAAGGTTAAGAAGAATGAGTGAATTGAGGATAGGAGATCTTTGTCCGCGCATTCCCGTGATACAGGGCGGAATGGGTGTCGGCGTCAGCTTGTCAGGGCTTGCCGGCGCAGTGGCGGCGGCAGGTGGTGTGGGCGTGATATCAACGGCGCAGATTGGCTACCGCGACCCTGACTTTGCCCGCAATCCGATCGAGAGTAATCTCAAAGCAGTCGGTGCGGAGATCAAAAAGGCGCGGGAACTGGCAGCGGGCGGTATAATCGGTGTCAATATCATGGTGGCGACGAGACGGTACGAGGACTATGTGCGCGCGGCAGCGGCAGCCGATGTAGATCTGATTATCTCAGGTGCAGGGCTGCCCATGACGCTGCCTGAGCTTGCCGGCAGCGCAAAGATTGCGCCCATCGTTTCCAGCAGAAAAGCGCTCGGCGTCATTGCAAAGCACTGGAAAAAGAAGTATGACCGCAAGCCCGACTTGGTCGTTGTAGAGGGACCGCTGGCAGGCGGGCATCTGGGCTTTTCCAAGGAAGATATTGATGCGTATACCGTGACCAAAGAAAAGGATTATGACGCGGAAATACGGGAAATCATTGCGCTTGCAGATGAGCTTGAAGTGCCTGTCGTCGTGGCAGGCGGCGTGTATGAGCAAAAAGATCTCGCGCACTATCTTGCGATGGGCGCAAAGGGTGTACAGCTTGCCACACGCTTTGTCACGACCAGAGAGTGCGACGCGTCAAATGCGTACAAGCAGGCGTATCTCGATGCGAAGAAGGAGGATATCGTGATCGTCAAAAGCCCGGTAGGAATGCCGGGGCGCGCGATACACAATGCCTTTCTGGACAAGGTGCAGGCAGGAGAGCGGTTTATGCGCGGGTGCAGGCAGTGCATCATCACCTGCAAGCCCGACACAGCGCCGTACTGCATTACCGAGGCGCTGATCAATGCCGTCGAGGGGAATCTGGACGAAGGTCTTATTTTCTGTGGAAGTAATGCCTACCGGGCAGATCACATCGAGACCGTAGCGGATATAATGGAGGAATTTTCAACATGACAATAAGGATAACCGGCACAGGCAGCGCACTGCCGGAGAAAATAGTGACAAATTTCGACTTGCAGGAGCTTGTGGAAACCTCCGACGAGTGGATTCAGAAGCGGACAGGCATTGCGCAGCGCAGGGTGTCCACCGGGGAGACGGTGTCTGCACTGGCTGCCGAGGCGTGCAAAAGGGCGCTTGAGATGGCAGGAAAAACAGCCGCAGAGGTGGACTTGATACTGGTTGCGACCTGCTCGCCGGAGCTGCTGCTGCCATGCTGTGCCTGTCAGGTGCAGGATTTGATCGGCGCGGCAGACGCGGTGGCGTTTGACCTGAATGCGGCTTGTTCGGGCTTTTTGTTTGCACTGAACACAGCGAATGCCTATCTGCAGACTGGAATCTACAAAAATGCCTTGATTGTGGGCAGTGAGGTGCTCTCAAAGCTTGTGGACTGGAAGGACAGGGGAACCTGTATCTTGTTTGGCGACGGCGCAGGGGCGGCATTTGTGGAGGCGTCTGAGGAGACGTGTACGTATGAAAATGGGCGCAGGGCTGGCATGGAGTGTATGGTGCAGGGTTCTGACGGCGCAAAAGGAAGGGTGCTTTCGTGTGCAGAGCGGGCGCTGAACAGTGCCTTTTATGCGGAGGATGAGACAATAAGCCCGTATATTCAGATGGATGGGCAGGCGGTTTACAAATTTGCTACCAAGCAGGTTCCGGCATGTATCCAGCAGGCGCTTGACAAGGCGGAAAGGACGGTGGAGGATGTGGACTGGTTTATCTTACATCAGGCAAACGTCCGCATTATCGAGTCTGTGGCAAAGCACCTCAAAGCAGAGATGGCAAAGTTTCCGATGAATATCCACAAAATCGGCAACATGTCCTCGGCAACAATTCCTGTATTGCTCGACGAGTGTAACCGCAATGGCATGATCAAAAGAGGAGACAGAATCGTGCTGTCTGGATTTGGCGCGGGCTTGACTTACGGTGCAAGCGTGCTGGTATGGTAAGTGATATCAGACGGCTGGTTTCTCTGCGCAGCTTTTTTCAGGCAGGTGATATGGAGGTGAGTACCATCGAAAAGACGACGAGCAGGGTGTTGAATGAGATGCTGGTCAAGCTCTTTAACAATATAATGGACGCGGAGGAGAAGGCGATCATCACTGAGGAATACAAGGACATCACAAACAATGATATGCATATCATCGAGGCGATCGGCATCGAGGATCCTCGCCGGATGTCAGATATTGCGAAACGTCTGAATGTGACGATGGGCACACTGACCACCAACATGAACAGCCTTGAGGATAAGGGATATATCATACGTGAGCGCAGCAAGACAGACAAGCGCGTCGTTTTGGTCGTGCTCACCCCAAAGGGTAAAAAAGCATTCTACCACCACAGAGGCTTTCACAGAAATATGATCAAGGCGATTTTGAAGGGTCTGGACGAGGACGAGATGAAAGTGATGATCAAGTGTCTATTGAATTTGAATGAATTTTTTGAGAAATATGAGGACAGGCAGTTCCGATAACAGGGCTGTCTGTATTTTTTTCTTGAAAGACTTGGAAAATTTGGTATAATGAGGATATAACTTTTTAACAATTATTTAATAAAAATTTTATGGAGGATTTATTGTGGCGGCATTTACAGTAGCAGAACTGGAGAATATGGTGATCGTAAACATGGGGGATTACAAGACTGCCAAGGGAGAAAAGAAACTGATGACAAAGGACCTGGGCTCGTGCGTCGGCGTGGCGCTTAGAGACCCGCACACTGGTGTGGGGGGCTTGCTGCATGTGATGCTTCCAAATCACACGATGACGAGCAGGACAGATTTTGTTGCGGCAAAGTACGCGGACAGCGGACTTGATGAGATGATTGACACACTGGTGCTTGAGGGGGCACACCGGAAGCGTCTGGTGGCAAAGATTGCGGGCGCTGCCCATATGATTAAGTGTGACCTGATACCGGAGAGCAGGGACATCTCCTCGCGAAATCTAAACGCAGTGGTGGAGAAGCTTGCCGAACTCAAAATTCCGCTGCTTGCATCGGATGTGGGTGAGGATTTCCCGCGGACTGTCGTGTTTGAGCCGGGCAGCGGCGCTTTTCGGATTCTCACGCCGGGCAAGGAGGAGAAGATGATATAAGATATGAAAAAAGTGTTTCTGTGACAGAAACACTTTTTTATGTACTATTGATTCAAAAGTGACAGCGCAAGCTTTCTCTTGTGATGGCGGTATATGCTCGCAAAATGATTATAAAACCAAAAACCTTCTACTAAGACGTGGTTGAAAACACCAAGTTTTCCTTTCACTGTACCGTGGTAATACTCTCCGCCGTAATTGACGCTATGCCCTTCCTTAATATAGGAGATCAGCGCCGATTCGCAGGTAATATTGTCTTTCACCTCTGTGTAGGCAGTGCCCACGCAGTCCGGGTGGTGGGAGTCGCTGCCGCCGAACATCGGCAGTTCGTACTGCATTGCGAGCCTGCGCGCGTCCGTGTTGGACTCTGGGGACTCACAGGCATTGAACGCCTCCACGAAATCAAAATGTTTCATGAGTTCAGCAGGGTTTTTCTTGTAGGCGCGCGTGCGCGTGATGCTCAAATGGCGCTCTCCGCAGGGATGTGCAGGTCCGAGAATCCCGCCGTGTCTGTGCACTACCTCCTGCAAAACTCTCACAGGCAGACCGCGGCACTCCATCAGCAATAATTTTACATGCTCAGGCAGAATCACAAGGATATGCCCTGCATCAATGGTATCATACTCGATTCCCTTTAGAACGACAAAGCCGTCAAGCTTTCCTTTTAAATGATCGCGGTATCTGCGAAACCCGTTGTATGAATCGTGATCTGTTACAAGCATTCCTTGAAAACCCTTGGATTTGAGAATCTGAACATATTCCGCTATGGGAATCTTTCCATCCATCGAGCCTTCCTTCGTGTGGCAATGCATATCAAATTTCATAACAGATGAACCCTCCAATATATTTATAAAATTAAAATTAATTTCCTTCTTTCCTTAGTGTACTAAAAATGGGGAAAATAATCAAATATCAAATCATGGAAAATCTATAAAAATTTTTACGAAAATTCACGCTTCATATTGGTGATTAATTTTGGCTAAATTTTCTGAAATATTATATTTTCATAAAATTTGCACATCGGAACACATTTTTTGGATTTATTTACATTCAATTCGTATAAAAAAATCTGAAAATATAACTGCATCCTTCTATTTTTGACCGGAATTTATCGTGTCTCCATACTGTAAGTGTGGACTTCTTAAGATTATATGAAGATTGCTTAAAGATTTGCATTTATAAGTTGACTTTGCATAGGGTATATTTTATAATGATGAACTTAGAAAGATATAAATAAGAAAGGAACAGAAAATGTTGTATTTGGAGCATGATAAGAGATGCTCTGGGGAGGAGAATTTGTGAAATTTTTGAAAAAGAAACTATCTGAGCTTCTGGTGCAGTACAAGGCATTGGTCATCATGGCTGTGTATGCGGTATTTTATCTCACTGCATTTTTTTATCTCGAGAGACGCACTGTTGCAGTACATGAGATCAACTTCGCAGTTGATGCCTATATTCCATTTTGCGAAGTGTTTATCGTACCTTACTTGTTATGGTTTCCTTACGTAGCGCTCACCGTAGTGCTGTTGTGTATCAGGGACAAGGAGGAGAGTGAGCGGCTGGTAGCATTTTTGATGGCGGGCATGACAATCTTTATCGTGGTGTCAGCAGTATTCCCAAATGGTCATAATTTACGGCCAAAGGCGTTTGATCACGAAAGTATCTTTATAGATCTGATTCGAAATCTATATGCGACCGATACGCCCACCAATATTTTGCCAAGTATTCATGTATATAATTCAGTGGCGATTATGATTGCAGTGTGGAGAAGCAAATGTTTTGCTGGTCATAAGGTGATCAAGGCAGCCATGCTTGCCCTTGGCGTGAGTATTATTTTCTCGACAGTGCTCATCAAGCAGCACTCGATGCTCGATGTACTGCTGGCGTTATTGTTATCGGCAGTGATGTATTCCATCTGCTACAAGAGAGCGACAGTTCGCGAGAAGCGCATATCCGAGCTTAGAATCAAATAAAAAACAGCTCCATTGGTTTTCAATGGAGCTGTTTTTTAATGTAAAACCTTTGCCGACGTGTTCGGTATGACAAATCGAGAGATACTGTCATAGCTTTGCTCAGGCAGAATGTAGACCTTACGGCCGCTCTTTAGCGTGAGCGCGACGGCATCGGTGCCTTCGTTTATCTCACTGCATAGGTTCTCAAAGTTGTTTTTTAATGTTTCGAAATCCATTTCTTTTAAATCTTTCATACGGGAATCCTCCTAATTCCTATCTTAACAAACTGTTCTCAGTATAAATCTCCGAAATATATTGAGGCAGCGTTTTTAGTGCTGATACAGTGAATGCAGGATACATTACTGAATACTATCACTATACATGCTTTTTTTTGAAAATTCAAGTAGAAATCAGAAAATTTCAGCCGTAGCCCGAAAATTTGTCAGGTAGCACCAAGAATTATCTGAATTTTTAGTAAATTTTAGTACAATTAACGTGCTGTGACAGCGTGATTATTTTGTCGGATCAAAACCTTCAAAGATAAATAAATCAAAGCTTTTGGACACTTTGTCAAGCTCCTCCTGTGAGCGGACAGTCCAGGCAACACTCAGACTCTTGTAGAGCTTGCGGCAGATGGTTCTGGAGAGCTCATTCCGGTGCTTGCAGTTGTAGGCGATAAAATCGGGCGATGCATAGCAGTTTCCAATCAGATGCGACAGCAAAAAGTAGGGAATATTGAGCTTTTGCTTGGTAAAGTCCTCCGAGAGCTGTCCTCTGACAATGTTTGGACGATGTGTCTTGTACCAGCGAACTGCCAGCGGATGAAACGATTCGATGCAGTACAGACCCTTGTAGTCAGAGAGGAGTTCATCGCAGATGCGGCAAAGCTTGTCCGCATTTTTTTCAACCTTATATTCGATGATCAGCGGAACCCTGCCGTCCACCATTTTCAGGATATCTGCGAAGGCTGGGATGCGCTCTTGGGTGCCGAGCAGACGAAACTGCTGTAGCTCTTCATATGTATAATCGCGCAGGTTTCCCTTGACGCCGCAGATGCGGTTGAGTGTGTCATCGTGAAAGACCACAGGGATATCATCTTTGGTGAGATGAACATCGAACTCAATCCCATAACCGAGGTCCGCAGCGCGCTGGATAGCAGCGTATGAATTTTCTGGTAAATTTTCAGAAGAAGGTTCTATATTTTTGAGTTTCTGGATGGCAGGGCTCATATTGTGGAGTCCGCGGTGGGCATACATATGACCGAAAAATGGCTTGTAATCAGGCCGTCCGTGTAAGCGCGGCTTAATTGAGATGAGATACAGAACAGCCAGGGTGATCAGTGATACTAAAATTTTCAAAAGTATAAACAAAAATCCTAACATAACAACAACCTCTTTCCTTCCTATTTAATAGTACGCGTTTTTACGGTATTTGTAAACATGTAAATACGCAAAAATGAATATTAAGGGAATATTAAGTTTCACAGAATTGTTGTGTTTTATTTTATTTTGTTATAATATAAATATATTAAGCTGTATTAAGATTAAGCTCATTAATGGAGGAAAGGTTAAAAGGCATGAAGAAAAGAGCATTGGCACTGTTTATGGCAGTGATTTTGACCCTGCAGCTGACGGGGTGTGATACAAGCACGAAGGAGCAGGGTACCACAGCAGAAAACAAGACACAAACCAGCATCAAGGACTTGTTCAACAGTGGGAAGAAGGACAAAGATGATACAGAAGATACAAATAAGGATGAGCGCCAAGAGACTGCTGACAACGAGGATGAGGAGATTGTCATCAAGGAGAGCGGCGCGGAGGACGAAGATGAGGACAAAGAGGTACGATATCAGGATGACTATTATGAGTTTGTGAATCAGACCCTGCTGTCAAAGATTGAGCTTGCGCCGACAGATGCACACTGGGATTGGTTTGGCGAGTTAAATGCCGTTGTGAGCAGCGAGATGGAGGACATTATTGACGAGCTGGCATCGGACGGCAAAACGTATGAGAAGGGCAGCTCCGAACAGAAGATTAAGGATATGTACGAGTGCGTGACCAACATGGAGAACCGCAATGAGACAGGACTTGGTCCATTGAAGCCGCATATGGACAGTATCCGCAATGCTGAAACGATTGAGGAGTACGTGGATGCACTGGCACATCTGAGCGGTGAGTTCGGATTCAGCAGCATCGTCGGCGGGTACAATATCATGCAGGATAAAGCGGATTCGAGCGAGTATGCGGTGTATATGATGTATGCGGACACCCTGATTGGCAAAGAGTACGTCGAGGGGGAAAATACACAGGAATATGTGGATATGTATCTGGATTATATCAATGACATGCTGATGGAGTTTGGCATGACGGCGAGTGAGGCAGCCCAGAGTACGGACTCGATCGAGGAGCTGCTGCGGGAGATCTGTGCTGCCACGCTGACAACCGAGCAGATGTATGACCCGGCGATCACCTACAACGTCTATACCCAGCAGGACTTGCAGAAGTTGTACACGAATGTGGATATCCCGCAAATGTTAAAGACACTTCAGGTAGACGGGCAGGACAAATATATTGTCATGGACGTGGAGCAGGCAAAAAAGATCAATTCACTGCTCGTGGAGGAAAATTTACAGGCGTTAAAGGATTACTCCACGTTTGTCATGCTCAACGATACCGCAAAGTATGCCAATGCGACCTATGCGAAGCTCAGCGATGATATGAAAAATGCGCTCTATGGCATCACGGAAAGCTGGGGAGATGAAAAGACATGGAAGAATCTGACACAGGATATGCTTCCGTGGGACTTTGGCATGATCTATGTCAAGGAGCATTTCTCCGCTGAGGACAAAGATGCCGTGGAGAAGATGATTGGACAGATTCTCAAAGAATACGAAGCGATTATCAATCGTCAAGAGTGGATGAGTGATGCGACCAAAAAGAAAGCCATCCGCAAACTTGAGACGATGCAGGTGAAAATCGGATATCCAGACCGCTGGCCGGCAGCCCGCGATATGATGCAGGTGACACCGATCTCGGAGGGAGGCAGTCTGCTGTCCAATCTGCTGGTAAGTATGCAGGTAGCCATCGATGACAGCCTGAGTAAACTGGGTACCAAGGTAGACCGGTCGGAGTGGGATGTGACGCCGCAGACCATCAATGCGATGTACGATCCGCTGAACAATGAGATCATCTTTCCGGCAGCAATTCTACAAGCGCCGTTTTATGACAGTGACAACAGTGATGGCGCCAACCTGGGCGGAATCGGATTTGTCATTGCACATGAGGTCAGTCATGCGTTTGACTCTAGCGGTGCACTCTACGATGAGTACGGCAATTACAATGTCTGGTGGACGGACGAGGAGATGGCAGCGTACAAGGAAATGTCGCAGTCGATCATCGAGTATTACAATAATTACGAGATGATGGGAACCAAGGTCAACGGGGATCTCACATTGATGGAAAACATTGCAGATCTCGGCGCAATGACCTGTATCACATCCATTATAGGAGATGATGCAAGGGCGCTTGATGAGGCATTTGGACAAATGACCTACAACTGGGCAAGTGAGGATACAGCGAGCTTCATGATGTATCTGCTGAACACAGACACCCATTCGCCCAACAAAGTGCGGGTCAACGCGGTGCTGAGTTCCTGCGACGCGTTCTACAAGATTTATGATATCAAGGAAACAGATGGGATGTATGTGGCGCCGGAGGACAGAGTTGGAATCTGGAAATAATATAAGAGGATAAAGACGGGAAAAGGGTATGAGAAAAACGAAGGAATTAGGAATCAAGGTAATGGGTGCGCTGGCTGCTGTGGTGTTTGCAGTTTCCGCAGCGCACGCCGCTGGCACAAACCGCCAGATACAAGAGACATATGCGGTGGAGTTTACGGTGAAGGAGAGCAAGGCCGTACTCTACAGCAACGATAAGACAACCGTGTACAAACAGCCGGATATAAATTCGGGTGTGGTGACAGTCATCGCCAAGGATCTGCCGGTCAGCGTGACAGGAATCACCTCAAATGGCTGGTTTCAGGTGTCCTTAAACGGCACATACTATGTGCCGGGTGACGGATTGGTTTCCAAGAATGCAGGGACTGGCAATTCTGTTGTGACGGGCTCAGATATCACCAAACTGACCAAGGGAACATTTTCATTTTACAAGAATCCTGAACTGAGTGACTTCGATGAAGATGATGTGGAGGATATGGACGAGAACACCTATATCAAGTATCTCGACTCCTTTTTGATGGGGTATGCGATGCTGGATTCCTGCATTTTGCAGGACAGCGGCAAGCTGCTCAAAGAGGTGTATGAGAATGAAGCGAAGTTGGACAAGAATGTCGCAAATATGACGATGCAGGCTTATCTCATCAATTATAGAAACAATTATCTCAGCAACAGCCTTGCAGGACCCTTCCGCAATGACAGGGATTTGAAACTGGCATTGAATCGGGCGATACGCTACAATATTGAAAAGTTCGGTACAGTTTACAGAAATTCCAATATTGGAAATGACGAGTCTAAGGTTAAAAAGGCGATGGAGAGTGTGGTGAACGAGATGAAGGCGGAGCAGGGAGTCTCTTTTACTTGCCGTATGGAGTATGGCACATACAAGACCAATGACGGCAGTGAAGGAAAGGGCTGGATTATAGAGTTTACCAAAAAGGATTAACTATGAACAGAGATAAACATGTTGCAATTGCAGACAATGAGGGATATTTCTATTGCAGGGCAGTAGATGGCAGGTTAAATTATAAAAAGGAACAGCAGGTATGCGGATGCGGATGTCCCTGTTATACAGAAGGGACACAGCGCATTCCAGGGCAGTTTGTGTGCTGTTATCAGGAAAAGGGATTGGAGGAAAAACCAGCCCTTTTTCCGTTTGTTGAGGGGCTGGATGACCGGTTGTACAAGGCATATACATACGCTGCCAATGCACATGCAGGGCAAAATAGAAAAAAGACATCCATTCCATATTTTGCGCATATTATCACGACAATGAATTATGCGATGGCGCTCACACAGGACATGGAAGTGCTACAGGCGGCAATCCTCCATGACACAGTTGAGGATACGTGGGTAACATTTGAAGATTTGCAACGGGAATTTGGGGACAGAGTTGCCCGTCTTGTAGAGTCAGAGACGGAGAACAAGCGCCCGAATATCCCGGCGCCGCAGACATGGGAGATTCGGAAGCGGGAGACAGTCGAACATCTGAAAAAGGCATCAATAGACACCAAGGTGATTGTGCTGGCGGACAAGACAGCGAACTTGGAGTCTATTGTGAAGGAGCAGCGCCATATAACCGGCGATATCTGGAAGAAGTTTAACCAGACTGACAAGGAAAAACAGGCGTGGTATTTTCGTGCAGTGCGGGAGCAGCTCACGGAATTTAGTGACACAAGTGTCATTAAGAAATACGATGCATATCTGGAAATCTTATTTTGAAAGGAGTATATGTGATGGGGGAGGCAGTAGTCACCTTGAAGAAGGGAGCGGGGAGAAGTCTGAAGGCAGGCGGTCTTTGGATATATGACAATGAGATTGATACCATTATGGGAACCTTTCAAAACGGAGATCTTGTGGTGGTCCATGATTTTGATGGCTATGGAATGGGGCGTGGATTTATCAATCAAAAATCTAAGATACGGATTCGTATGATGACACGGGATATAGACCAGCCGATTGACAGGGCATTTTTGAAGATGCGTGTGCGTGAAGCGTGGCAGTACCGCAAAAAGACAGTTGATACAGCTAGCTGCCGCGTAATTTTTGGTGAGGCGGACTTTTTGCCTGGGATCGTGATTGACAAGTTTTCCGATGTGCTGGTGGTGGAGTCGCTGGCACTTGGCATTGACAGGATGAAATTAGAGCTTGTCACATGCTTGAAGGAAGTGCTTGCAGAGGACGGCATTGCCATCAGGGGCGTGTATGAGCGAAGCGATGCAAAGGTGAGACTCCAGGAGGGCATGGAGCGTTTTAAAGGATTTATCGGCGAGGAATTTGACACCAATGTGGAAATTATAGAAAATGGTGTCCGGTATCTGGTAGATGTGAAGGATGGACAAAAGACTGGATTTTTTCTGGACCAGAAGTACAACAGGCTTGCGATTCAGAAGCTGTGCAGGGGCGCGGATGTGTTGGACTGCTTTACACACACGGGCTCTTTTGCCTTGAATGCGGGTATAGCAGGGGCGCGGAGCGTACTTGGGGTGGATGCATCTGAGCTTGCCATCGCGCAGGCGTCAAAGAACGCAGAGCGAAACGGTCTGCAACATATTGTGAAGTTTCAGTGTGCAGATGTATTTGACCTGCTGCCCAGCCTTGAGGCGTCAGGGGCACAGTATGATGTCGTGATTCTCGACCCGCCAGCGTTCACAAAATCAAGAAATTCTGTCAAAAATGCGGTGAAGGGTTATCGCGAGATCAATATGCGTGGAATGAAGCTGGTGCGGGATGGTGGATTTCTCGCGACCTGTTCCTGTTCACATTTTATGGACTACGAGCTGTTTACACAGACCATTGCACAGGCGGCAAAGAGTGTGCACTGCCGGCTGCGGCAGGTGGAGTACAGGACACAGTCGGCGGATCATCCGATTTTGTGGAGTGCGGAGGAGTCGTATTATCTGAAATTTTATATCTTTCAGGTGCGCAGGGAGCGGTAGCGTAATTTGCGATATATTGCAGACTTATGTTGACACAGCGCAAAAAATGTTATAATATAACAATTGTTCGTAAATTTTTATTGAGGGAGGAATTAAATGGATTGGTTTGGAGTAGTTATTGCGATCTTGGGGACGTATGTGCTGGTTGCGCTGGCGATACTGGTAGGGGGGTATGTCCTGACATCGATCGCGCACATGAAGGCGCTCAAATCGCTTGGGTATGATAATGCATGGATGGCGTGGATACCGTTTGCACAGCAGTACGCTCTTGCGGATGTGGCAGCAGGGAATCAGGAGACGGTCATGCTTTTTGGATCACTTTCTGTTCCGGCAATGCTGTATAAGTTCTGGTGGGTGTTGTGGATTGTCCTCATGTTTATTCCAATAGTTGGCAGACTTGCATCCTGGGCTGTGCTGGTCGTGTTTCGCGGAAACTGTTATGTCAAAATCTATGCCAGACTAGACGGTACTTCAGAGCAGGAGCAGCAGGTACTCGGATATCTTTCGGGATGTTTCGCAATTATTGCTATCGTAAAATTTCTTGCAAGCAACTATAGCACAAAACAAAGGTTTTAAATGAAATGTGGCGGAATGGTTTGAGAAGACTGTTCCGCTATTTGCGCACACGGGCATCCAAAGGAAAAATGGCGCAGCCTAAGTGAGAGGGATGTGGCGGACATTTAGAGATGACAGGAGGAATCAACATGGGAAATGGTGCTTGGACAACAGAGCAGTGTCCTTATGTGACAAGGTGTGGTGCTTGTCACATCGGTGAGAAGTGTTATGAGGACGAGCTGGCAGAAAAGAAGGAATATGTTATCCAGCATATTGGAAAATATTGCAGTCAGATTCATGATGTGGCAGGAATGTATTATCCATATCACTATAGAAATAAGGTACATGCAGTCTTTGGCAAAATAAGGGATAGCGTTGTGGCGGGAACCTATGCGGAGGGAACGCACACGCTCATACCGATTAGCAGCTGTCTGATAGAGGATGCACAGGCATCGGCAATCATAAAGACTGTGACGCAGTTGATTCAGTCGTTTAAGCTGTGGGTGTACAATGAAGACACTGGCAGAGGATTGATGCGTCATATCCTGGTGCGAAAGGGTGCCTCGACGAAACAGATCTTAGTAGTGCTTGTCACGGCTTCATCAGAGTTTCCACATAAAAATCATTTTGTGGCAGAGCTTCGCAGGCTGCATCCTGAGATTACAACGATCGTGCAGAATATCAACGACAGGCAGACCACAATGGTGCTTGGCGATCAGGAGAGGACCTTGTTTGGACCAGGATATATCGAGGATGTACTGTTGGGAATGCGATTTCGTCTATCGCCGTCATCGTTTTATCAGGTCAATTCTGCACAGACCCAGGTATTGTATAAAAAGGCGATACAGGCGGCAGGGCTGACAGGAAAAGAGCGCGTGATTGACGCCTATTGTGGAATTGGCACGATCGGGCTGTGCATGAGTGCGAAGGCAGGACATGTGACAGGCATTGAGCTCAATAAGCAGGCGGTTCAGGATGCGAAGGCAAATGCCAGGAGAAACGACATAAACAATATACATTTCGTCAACGCAGATGCCACAGAATATATGATACGTATGTCACAAAAGGGCGATCGGGCGGATGTTGTCGTCATGGATCCGCCAAGGAGCGGGAGCACAGAGGCTTTTGTCAAGGCGGCGGCTTCGTTAAAGCCGTCGCGAATTGTCTATGTGTCATGTGAGCCGCAGACTCTTGGCAGGGATTTAGCTTGGTTTCAAAGAGAAGGATATCATGCAAAGGAGGCATTCCCGGTCGATATGTTTGCCTTTACAGAGTGCATCGAGTGTGTGTGTATTCTGGAACAGTGAATTTTTGCAGATAAAATGGGGATACTATTTTCGAAATCTTATTGTGAAAGGAACAGAGTCATGAAGTATATATGTGATGTTTGTGAATGGGTGTACGATGAAGAAAAAGGGTATCCAGAGGGCGGAATCGCGCCGGGGACGAAGTGGGAGGATGTGCCGGAGGATTTCCTTTGCCCGCTGTGTTTTGTGGGCAAGGAGCAGTTTTCCCAGATATAGCTGTGAATCAGGCAGGAGGATGACCCTAGAAAAGGGTGTCATCCTCCTGCTTTGCATCTGCTTCGTATAACTGGCGGTATGCCTCGTGACGGGCGGAGACAAAGGTCTGCCTTATTTTTTCCACAACGGTCTTGTCCCGCAGCCGTGTTGTCAGTAGTGGGGAGAACCGCTTGCCCTCCAGCGAGAGCGCACCCTCAATGGCCTCATCGAAGCTTTTTTTGGTATGACCGTAGAGCCATGCGCGGCTGATTGAATTATCAATCCAGTCAACCAGCCCGATCACATCAACCATCTGGCGGCAGGGACATTCTAATCGCCTGTAGACTTCTGGATAACCGTGAGAGCCGTCATACCAACTGTGGTGTCCCAGCGCTGCCGCGGCATAGTCACGCGTCGATGCACAGGTGGCAAGCCTTTTATTTCCGACGATGGTATGCAGATGTGCGATTTCATATTCTTCGTCAAACCACTGTCTTGCTGTTCGGGTAAACAGACTGATAAAATTGATGATGCCGACGTCGTGGAACACACCGCAGTTCATGGCAAAATTAAGCACTGCCTGCCGCTTTTGTTCCGGTTCTTGTATCTTTTGAAGCTGTTCGATATCATCAAAAAAATCAGGCTCCTCGGACACAATGATATCGCAGAGGAGAGCAGCAGTCTTGCCGACGACCTGTGAATGGACAAATACATCTGGCGCGAAGTGAATCAGCATGATCTGCTGAAAGTCACCGTAGGAGATGCTGTGCGCTGTCTCGATAAAGGTGGTCGAGAGCTGTCTCAGGTAGAAAAAGATCTGTTCGTTTGCCTCGTTTTTTGGAAAGGCCTCCACATATAAAATGACTTTTCGATATAAATTTTCGAGAAAATTTTCTCTTCCTGAGAGCTGCTCAGGATATTCGCGCAGATATTGGCAGTAAAATGCCGAAAGGGAGATGACAGTATACATATTTTCAGGTGAAAAGTTTGAGAGATCAGCATGATCCATCAGCTCTTCCATTCTTCCAAGCAGTTCCTCAAGCGTGAACAGGCCGCAATAATATTCAATGGCATAGCAGGAGAAGGCGGAACGTATCGGCAGTGCTTCCTGTTTGTCGAGTGCCTCCTGGATACGCTGCTGGTGCACAATATGGGCAGATTCCATAATGGATGTCACGTCTTCGTGGGTCATGTCGTTATCGCGGCTGTAGGAAATGCTTGAAGTCATTTGCTGGTGCGTCATATAAATATATCTGTCCCAGGGAAGCTTTGGTGCGTTTTCGCGGTATTCTTCATCCCGCAAAATCGCAAGGGTCTGTCTGATCAGACGGGTTTTGGCGCTGGCGGATTTAAATTGACCGAGTGCAGTGTTTGCGCGGGAGCGCAGAATGTATCCTTTGGTTTCTATGTCATTGATCTCATCAAAGTATTTCAGATAAGCCGCCGCTTCGGTGAAACATAACCGCATCTGTGACATATAGTATTCGCTGTCAGCCAGCCCGATCCCAACCATTTTGGTGCACATATTATGGCGTCCAATTCCCAACCAGTACAAACAGCGGATAATCGCGTTGCGGTTTCTCGTATGCCGTGCCTGGCTTAGAAGAGCCTGGTAGATCTGGCAAAACAGGCCACCGTCCAACTCGATTTTGCCATTTAGCAGGGCAGCTGCAAATTCCTCCAGGTCTGCGAGCTCGTCGGGGTGTGCTTCAAAGAGTCTGTCAAACAGTGGAAATAGTCCATCCCGCAACAATTCCATATTGCGGTTGATTTGGTATTCCAGCTGTTGTCTGTCCTGGTATAGTTTTTCCTGGTAGGCGGTTAAGGAGTGAGCGTGAGTCTGTCTGCGTGAAGCCAGCACAGCAATTTCCTTTAGATTTGCAATATATTCTTCCTGATAGGGTTGCATCGATCGTTCCTCCCCTCATTATATGATCATAGCTTTTTGCGCGCAAAGCGCTTGCGGAGTATTTCATGTAGGCGGTCTGCGTTCACAGGCTTAGAACAGTGCTCGTTCATGCCGGAATCCTGTGACCGACGGATATCCTCCACGAATGCGTTGGCGGTCATGGCGACAATCCAGACAGTTTGTGCATCTTTTCTGGTAAGCTGGCGGATTTTCATTGCAGCATCATAGCCGTTCATGACGGGCATCTGGATATCCATAAATATGAGATCAAAATATCCTTCGGGGGAACTTTCAAATATTTCTACCGCACGAAGTCCGTTCTCTGCCGTCTCGATCTGTATACCAGTAAGTGACAGCAGTTCTAGTGCGATCTCGCGGTTCAGCTCATTGTCCTCAACTAGGAGCAGACGATAACGACTGTAATCAAGCTCTAGTTCCGGGGAATCATTACGGCTGTGCTGTGCCTTGTAAGTCAATTCTGACAAGGTTGCAAATAGCCTGCTCTGAAAAAGTGGACAGGGGACAAAACCATTGATTCCCGCTCTGGTAGCGCGGTATTCAATCTGAACCCAGTCTGTGTCTGTGACCATGATGATCGGGAAGTCTGATCCGGCGAGCTGACGCACATGAGACGCCATATCCAACGCAGACATATCATTGAGCTCCTGGCCTACCAGCAGCGCGCAGGGCATACGGTTTTCGTACTGTGCCTCGGTCAGCCAAGTCACAACTTCCATACCATCCTTGAGATGTACAGTGTTCATGCCGCCGTCTGTGAGATGTTCAGTCAGTTGCTGGGCTCTGCTGTCCAAGGTCTCCGCAATCAGAACGGTCTGTCCTGTGGGAAGCGGCTGTTTGTTTTGATCTGGCGGGGCAGCAGTCAGGGGTATGGACACATGAAAACGACTGCCGGTTCCCTCCTCGCTCTCAACAGTGATTTTGCCACCCATACGGTCGAGTAGACTTTTAACAATCGACATACCAAGACCAGTTCCTTCGATTTTATTGATCGCAGAACTGTTTACACGCTCAAATGGAACAAATATTTTTTGGATAAACGCGGGACTCATACCGATTCCGTTATCCTCGCAGAGGAAGTCTAACCATATTTTCTGTGTTTTTTCATTCGACTCATTGTCGATGCGCTGCGTGAAGTTTACGTGAATGCTGCCCTCTGCCTGTGTGTATTTGATGGCATTTCCGATGATGTTTACCAGAATTTGACGCAGATGAAGCGTGTCACCAATCAGATTTTCCTCATAGATTTTTCCAATATCCATCTGAAGGGTCTGATGCTTTTGTGCGGCCTGCGGACGCACAATAATCGTGATATCGTGGACCATGTCCGCCAGCGAAAAGGGTTCCTCGCTCAAAGTCATGCGCCCGCTGGCAATCCGTGACATATCAAGCACGTCATTGACCAGACTCATCAGATGTGTAGATGCAGTTTGTATTTTTTGCAGGCAGTCAAATACACGCGGTTTTTCGTCAATGTGTGACAGTCCGATGGAGGTCATGCCCATAATTGCGTTCATCGGCGTGCGGATATCATGGGACATACTGGACAGAAAGCTGCTCTTTGCACGGTTTTCTTCCTCACATGCACGCAATGCTTCCGAGAGTTCTATATTTCGGCGCCGAAGCTGGTCAATTGTGGTTCTGTACTGTGATTCGTCACTACTTTCCAGGATCCATAACTCATGTTGTGTGTCCAGTAAGATGCGCGCCGTCTTTAGATTTTTCACAGTCTGTTCCGGGTTGGCGCGAAGCAGATGCTCCATACTGCTTCCTGTGATTGCACATGCTGCACTGTCTGCATATAAAACGTGCGGCTGTTTGCCCGGAGGGCATTCGATGATGAGATATCCATTTGTTTTTGGCGTTTCCATATCCTTTTATATCCTTTATTTGTATTCATTTTCTTTTTTATTTGATGCAAAGACCGCCTGATACTCAGGCGGTCCTACCATAATTTATGTCACGATGCCAGCCTTGGCAAACATTTCTTTAGTTTTCATCTTAGTATATCATATCGGGCTCTCATGCGCAATAAATTCCAAATTATTTCTCTGCATGGCGCGACCAATTGATGATATGATACATCTAATAGGTGTAAGAGATATTCAGAGCGCACTGAAGAGAGTTACAAAATTATATTTGATCAAAAGCAAGCCGGCGGAGAGGAAACTATGACAAAGGAACAAT
>CAJUII010000035.1:11167-30622 GCA_910586405.1 uncultured Lachnospiraceae bacterium | reverse complement strand
AGCTCATGTAGGTTTTCTAATATGATCACAAATCGAGTAGACAAGTCATCTTCCCCTGCTCGTTTCCAGTCGGACAACCCGTGCGCCGCCTGATCAGCGTACTTTTTCTGCATAGGTCTGTGCATAAAAAACGAGTAGAGAGATTTTCTCTTCATCTACTCGTGCGTCGAACACTCGTCAGTATCCGCTGGCATGGTTTCTTCAGATGTTTATATAATTGAAAAGGAGCTGTGACAAATGTCACAACTCCTCTCCAATTAATGTGTGTGTTGATATGTATCAATAGCATATAAAATTAGTTAATTTTCTGTTACTGTAAATGTAATCTTAGCAGACTTTCCTGAAGCTGTCTTTGCTGTCACTACAGACTTTCCTGCCTTAACTCCATACAAAACATATCCCTTAGAAGTTCTCATAATCTTAACATTACTGTTATTTGCCGTATAAGAAATGATCTTCTCGTTGAACTTTGTATCAGTATATCCCTTCTTTGCTGTAACAGTATAAGCCTTCTCTAACTCAAACGGCTGCTTCGCATCAACTGAAACAGTTACTTTTTTGTTAGCCGCTTCAACCTTCTGTGTCGGGTTACATACAGTGATTGTTGCTGTTGCTGTTGCGCCGTATGCCGCTCTTGCACGAACCTGAATAACTGTACCGTTCGGAGTAGAGACTGGGATTGTTACTTTGCCTTTATCGCTTACTGTAACACCAGACTTTGCAATTGTTTCGTCATCACTCTTACCATTGACGCTTACAACTCTCCACAGAATTGTCTCTTTCTTAGCGCCCTTCGGAAGCTGCTTGCTAACCTTCAATGTTACAGAGTAATCCTTCTTCGCCTTGTTATTCCAGTTTACAGTCACATTGGACTTGCTCAACTCTATTCTCTGAACAACCTGTGTTACCTTGATTGTTGCTGTCTGCTTAACTGTCTTGCCGCTTGTGTTGATTGCGCTCACTGTGATCTTTGCAGTTCCTGCTGCATGTGCTGTAACAACACCGTTCTGATCAACAGTAGCTACCTTTGTCTTGTTTGAGCTCCATGAAAGCATATCCTTAGTTGCGCCATCACCCAGAACTGTTGCTTTCAATTCCTGTGTATCCTTAGGATTTGTCACATACATTTCTTTGATATTTTGATCAAGCGTTATACCTGTTACCAAGCTCTTCTTAACCTCGATCTCAATCGGCTTAGACTGCTTATTTTTATAATAAGCGACAACTTTAACTTTACCTTCAACGCCCTTCTTGTTGGCTGTCAATACGCCCTTTGAAGTAACGGTTGCAATATTCTTCTGTGTTTTATCAGCAAGTTTGAACTTAATCTTCTTCGCCTCATCGCATACTTCCGGCTTTGTAACTGCAATCAACTGAACCTTCTGTCCATTATATACTGTCTTGCTGCCTCTGTCAGTCACAACATCTGTGATCTCCTGAAGAGGAGCCTTTACTGTTATCTTAAATGTAACTTTCTTACCTGAAGAAGCTGTTGCTGTGATTGTTGCCTTACCAGGATTAATTCCTGTGATTGTTGCCTCTGTAGACTCTCCAAATGCTCTTGCAGCGCCCTTTGTCTTTCCTACAACAGATACAATATTCGAATTGCTTGAAGTCCAGTTGATATAATCTGTCGTCTTCGCCGGTGTAGCGACTACCGAAAGAGTTTCCTCTGGATATCTCTTAGAAGCAGTGATGATCAATTCCTTTACTTCTTTGCTCTTCGTAAGTTTTTTGATTGGCTCACCCTTTAAGATCTCAAATGCTGGCGTCTTTCCTGTAGCGCCTCTCTCGCCAGTTGCAATTACTACGATCTTCTTCCCAGCTTTCTTCAATGTCAGGATACCATTCTTGTCGATGGAAGCTGCGCTCGTGCTCTTGCCAATCTTGCCATCCTCATAAACCTTCCATGTGATAACATCGTTTGTATCAGCCGGTTTTGTGAGATAGTCGTTCATGTCAATTTTGTGTTTCACATATGCATCCTTAGGCGCCTTTAATGTGAAGCTGCTAGCATATTTCTTCACTGTAACGTCTGCGCTCGCCTTGTACTCTGTACCTGCGATTCCTACAGTCACTACATCTTTGCCTGCTTTTTCACCTTTTACTTTGACCTGTCTGTTGCCAAGGTCTTCGTCTGGTTTAAATGTGACAAGCTTCTCTTTGCTGTCCCATGAAATACTCTTCTCTAATACTTCTGTGACAGTTGTCGGCTTGCCGTCTAACAGAACCTCTAAATCACTGTACATCTCAAAGTTAGCTGAGTTGATCGTGATTGTCTGGATTCTTCCATCCAGCTCAGTTGAGTCTCTCTCCATAATCAGAGATGCAGTCAGAACATCGTCTGGATAGGACTCTCCTACAGTGACCGTGAGATTGTCCTTGTCAAGAGCGATACCAATAATTCTGTCTTTAATTTTCTCATCAGGAATCTCGCCTGGAATATCCTCAGGTCCTACTGTACCTGTACCTGTACCTTTTGTACCTGTACCTGTACCTTCGGCAGATCCCTCGGCATACAGACTTGCCAATCCGTCTGCCAATGCCGTCAATGGTGTTGAAAATACCATCGTTATTGCTGTGGCAAATGCCAGAGCTTTAATCATTGGTTTTTTCATAACATTACCCTCCTATTTTCTTCATTTTTATATGCTTGTGATGATACTACTCCCTAATGATAAGTCCAAAGCTGAAAATATTCAAGTTTTTTTTTTGAAAATCATGAAATTTTAGCTTTTTTCAGCATTCTGACGTTTGAAATGCATTCATTGTGTACAATATGTCTAATACGCGTTGTAATAATTTACCATCCTCTGATAGATGTTTCCATTTAATGGTGCAAGAAGTGTGAATTTTCTCGTCTCAGCAATCGTGCCAAACTTCGCCTGCGCCTCCTCGCTCAGACCGTACTCCGTTCCAGTGA
This sequence comes from uncultured Lachnospiraceae bacterium, assembly GCA_910586405.1. Taxonomy (GTDB): domain Bacteria; phylum Bacillota; class Clostridia; order Lachnospirales; family Lachnospiraceae; genus COE1. Next base: position 27,699 of record CAJUII010000035.1, on the reverse strand, counting down.
TGTAGAACGCGTCCTCCTCGGGGTTGATGTCCGGGAGCATTCGGAAGGTGACAAGCTTATCGTTGAGCTTATACTGCATCGCCAGTCCATCGCGGTAGCTTGCTGTGTCTTTGAGGAAGTAGATCTTCTCCCCCTGATAAAATCTGTTCAGCCAGGCAGCGATTGCCGGCTGGCTGACCTCCTGCGTATAATTCTGCCGGATCACGAAGTGATATGTCTTGTACATGCCCATGCCGCCAAACAGGCAGACCGCCGCTGTGAGCGCCGCGACGGTACGGCGAAGTTCGTACTTTGCATATTTTTCCTGGCGCACCTTGACCGCCGCGCAGAACGCTGCGCCCGCCAGAGCGGCACAGCCGACGATCTCCCACAATTTCGTGGGGGGGACCTGTCCGTCTATCATGAGAGATCCCATCATAATGCTGTGACAGACTTCATAGAACCTGTTCTTCAAGTCGTTAATCAAGTCCTGGCACAGCCAGCCAGCCAGCACATACAGCACCAGGAAAAAGACCAAATGCCGTTTCCATTTCCTGTCTTTTACCAGACTGTAAAATCCATACAGCACCAAAATTCCCATCGTAAATTCATGATATCTGCCATAGACCAGATTGTCCACACGGCTGATACCGATCATACCGATCGCGCTGAGGCTGAACACGCCAAGCCAGCTCAAGAATACGCCCCATAGCCATATAGATGTTCCTTCCTGTCTAGTACTTGTCGTAAGTGTGTAATCGTCTTTCTTCTTTATTATAATATAATATAAACATTTGATGCCCTTCGCTGTCAGTACGACAAATTTTTTCAACAGCGCCCACATGCCGAAACAGATGATAAGTCCTGACGCAGATGCGAGGTAAAACCACTTGCCGACAATACTGATCAGCAGGCGCAGAAATCCCGGAAAGGAAAAGACATCTTTGACTTTCCAGAGCTGCCCCGCGAAGTCATTCTGTGCCAGGCGTTTATCCACGGCGCCCGCTGCCTGCTCAATCAAGCTGAAGTTATAAAATACGAACCCCACACCCGCAGAGATCACCGCCAGCACCAGAACCAGCGCGATAATGCCTTTGCCGCGTTCAATGAGCCACAGACACAGCAGGACAAACAGAGACGCCGCCAGTAGAAGAAGCGTCATTTTGTTAAAGGCATACCCTGCCATCTCGCGCACTCCCGCAGGCGCATATGCCAGATAAAGGTCGTTCTGCAATTTGCCCTTGATAATCGAGTGCACACAATTGCTGCACAGAAGCACCATTAGGAAAACGGCAGTCTGTGTCAGTGTGTTGCGCTTGACCAGCCGCATCGCAATCACAATCATCACCGCCGCGATCACGATTCCAAGACACCGCTGATGCACCACGAATATATAGAAGGAAATCAGGGCGAAGCCAATGTGATTCTTCACTGTCGGATGATCGGTCATCCGCATCATCGTGTACAGGAATATCCAAAAGGTAAACAGCAATGTTGTCTCCGTCCACGTCACATGAGCATAAACAATATATGTCGGATACACAAACACTGCCAAACACGCAAAATACCTGACAAGCCAGTGGAGTTCAGGCATATAACGCTTGCAGAGCTTGACTGCGAGCAGAAAGGAACCTACGAGCATCCCGCTCTGAACAACGATCATTGATTCGTAGAGCTGCCGCCAGTTCCAGTGAAACAACATTGCAAGCAGTCTGGATGGAATCAGAAGAATGCTGTACCCATATGAATAATACCACACACTGTTCGCTGTCTGTGACCAGTTCTGTCCTATAAAAAAAGAGCTGTTTGCCCAATATCCATACTCATCTGGATACCAAATCGGCTGCCCCACGTCTGTGAGCCTGAATGTCCCAAAGAAGAGAATCACCACTGCCATGACGGCGAGCGTCACTTGCTGCCTGTGATCTATTAATTTTTGTTTCATAATTGTATACTCCCCATTATCTTGTATTCCAAAATATTGAATCCCGCAAAGACAGGGTTCATTATACCCTATCTATGCGGGATTATCAAGACAATAAATTGAACAAAATCCTATGACAGCATCTGCCTGTAAAAGCGCATCACATTTTTATAAAAGACATTCTCTATCTCACTGCCCGTGAAATGCCTGCGCTCCAGTTCGGCTGCAAGCTTGTGCATCTGGGCACAGTTCTGGATTTCCATCGCACCACAAATGCCGTCAAAGTCCGACCCAAGTCCAATGCACTCCACACCGCCGACATTGACGATATGCCGCACATGCTCCGCCATCCGCGCCACGCTGGAAGGACTGTCATCCGCGGCATTCAAAAAACGCCCGTAATAATTCAGCCCTACTACACCGCCCCGGTCCGCGATGACCCGAATCATATCATCCGTGAGGTTTCTGGCGTGGGGACAGAGAGCACGCGCGTTGGAATGGCTTGCGGCAAAGGGCTTTTTTGTGTGCTTCGCGATCTCCCAGAATCCCGCATCAGATAAATGCGATACATCAATGATCATGCCAAGCTCCTCCATCCGTTCGATGAACGCATAACCTTTCTTTGTCAATCCTCTCGTGTTGTCATACACACGCTGGTTCAGTCTTTTCGCACTGCCCGCCATTCCTTCTATGCTTTCAGATGCACTTTCAATTCGTCCTTGTGCACTGTCAGGACCGCTGACAGGAACTACACCGTCCGCCGGAAGATTGGGACTGGCTAACTCATTGGGATAGTTCCATGTGAGGGTCATCATCCGCGCACCGCGTTGATAAAGCGTCTCAAGGTTCTGTAGCTCGCCTTTACAGCAGCCGCCCTCCTCGATCGTCATAATCGCAGATATTCTCCCATGCTTTTCGTTCTCAAGGATCTCATTATAGGATGTCGCCATGCGGATATGGTCCTTATTTAACTCCAGCTCGTCATAAAACAGATCAATCAGCTCTGTCACGTATGTAAACGGGTCCAGTCCTTTTTCCAAGTCAATGTACATGGCAAAATTTTGCAGAAGATAGCCTGCTTTTTGCATCTTCTGGATATCTACATGCAGGTCATTCTGAAAGAGCTGCTGCGGACTGCCCGCCTGTCGGCTCTCCCAGATTTTCGATATGGTGTCACAGTGCATATCTGCTATTTTCATGCTGCTGCCCCCAAGCCCCATTCATCACTCAATTTTCTTAAAGTCCGACGCCGGATGCTTGCACCACGGACACACGAAATCTTCGGGAAGCACATCTCCCTCATAGATATAACCGCACACCGTACAGATATAACCCTTTTTCTTTTCCGCCGCAGCGGGCGCCGACTTAATATTATTCTGATAATAACTATAAGTCACCGATGCCCCCTCCGAGAGCACACTGCCGTCTGTCACATCTGCGAGAAACAGTGTATGTGTGCCAAGGTCTGTCGCAGATACGACCTTGGCAGAAAGATATGCATTCGTCTCCTCGGCAATATAGATGACGCCGTTTTCGGCGCGGCTGTAGGTGATCGCTTCTGTCTTGTCAACATCTGCACCGCTCTGGAATCCCCAGTGTTTGTATGTATCAAACTTTGATTGCTCTGTCAGAATTGACACATTGAAGACACCAGTCCGCACGATCATGTCATGTGTATAATTTTTCTTGTTCACTGCCACCACGATTCGATTGGGCTCAGTTGTCACCTGCGAGACCGTGTTGACGATGCAGCCATTGTCCTTATCCCCCTCCTTAGCAGTCAGAATAAATAAGCCATAGGTTAAATGATACATTGCTTTTTTGTCCATTTCTCTCACACTCCTTTTTTCTAAATTATAGCACGTGACACAATGAATTGTATAGCTAAAAACTTGAAGTTTTTCTGATCGGAAACAGCACCGCGTACTTCTGCCCCAAATATGCGTGAAAAATCACAGATGTCACCCTACTGCTAGATGTTGACAGTATATGATAAAAACGATACAATAAAAACACAGCGCAGCTTAACCAAAGATAAACTCAGCCATTTACAGGAGAAACAATCATGGATTACACGAAACTGACATTCACAAATAATTTTGTATTCTGTAAGGTATTAGAAAACAATCTGGAGTTATGCCAGGAGTTATTGGAACTGATCCTTGGTGTTCACATACAGAAAGTAGAACTCGCAGATAAGGAAAAAGTACTGGATCTCACGCCTGACGGCAAAAGTGTACGACTTGACATTTATGTGGAGGACCATCTTGGTACAGTCTACAATATCGAGATGCAGGTTGCTGCAAAGCGAAATCTCCCTAAGCGTTCAAGATACTATCAGGGTATGATCGATCTCAACTCGATCGAGAAGGGCGCAAGATATAACTCATTAAAAAGGAGTTACGTGATATTCATATGTATGTTTGACCCATTTGAGAAAAATCTGCCAATTTATACTTTTTCTAATCGTTGCAGAGAACTGTTAGATTTAGAACTTGGAGATGAAACAACAAAAGTATTTGTAAATCCATATGGTGATACAAGAGAGCTGTCCGCAGGTATTGATGCCTTTTTCAAATATTTAAAAGAGGAAATTGCCCAGAGTGATTTTACAAGGAAACTGTATATAGAAGTGGAAAAGGCACGGGAAAACAAAGAATGGAGGCGTGAATATATGGCATGGATATCAGAGCTTGAAGAATCAAAAGAAGAAGCCCGGGCAGAGGGCTGGGAAGAAGGCAGGCAAGAAGGCAGACAAGAGGGCAGCGTACAAGGCAGAGAGCAAACTGCTATTCGTATGTTGAAGGACAATATGCCAATATCAAAAATTATACTATATTCAAGTCTTTCCGAATCCCGTATTCTGGAATTACAGCAAAACCTGAATAACGATCCTACAGTCCTGGCAGATCAGATTCCGCGATAAAATAAATGGGCAAATCCAGCTTTTCTGGTTCTGCCCATTTTTGTATTATACAAAGATTTTCGCTCTATCGCGGCTGCTTGCATTCCTTTTACAAGTTCCTTCGCTGAGTGATCACTTTATCCACCAGTCCAAACTGTCGCGCCTCCTCGGCAGATAGATAATTGTCGCGTTCTGTCGCAAGCGCGATCTCCTCTATGGACTTTCCTGTATTCTCAGCAAGAATACGATTGAGCCGCTGCTTGCTCTGCTGCATATGGTCAGACATGATCTTGATATCTGTCGCCTGTCCCTGGATGCCGTTCCCATGAATCGCTGGCTGGTGTATCATGATCTCCGCGTTGGCAAGTGCAAATCGCTTGCCCTTTGTCCCACCCGCGAGCAGGAAGGCGCCAAAGCTAGCCGCAAGCCCGACGCAAATTGTAGATACATCACATTTGATGTACTGCATTGTGTCATAAATTGCAAATCCTGCCGAGACAGAACCGCCGGGACTGTTGATGTAGAGCTGGATGTCTTTCTCTGGGTCCTCTCCCTCGAGATGAAGAAGCTGCGCTATAACCAGACTCGCCGAGGTATTACTCACCTCCTCGCCGAGAAAGATAATGCGGTCCGAGAGCAGCCTCGAAAAAATGTCATAGCTGCGCTCTCCTCTGCTGGTCTGTTCAATCACATATGGAATCGTACTCATGCTGCCATACTTCCCCCTCTCCTGTAAATGCTGTTTGTAATTTGGGTCTGTTTCGGATAAAACACCCCTTGTTTGCGGTATGTCTGCGGTGTGCACTGGTACAGTCTGCCAAATGCCAGTGTAAATGCCTGTTGTGAATTGTACTGTGCCTCATATGCAATCTCAACGATTGGCTTGCTGGTTTCGACCAGCTTCCTTGCTGCCTGCGTGAGCCGCTGTCCCTGAATATATTTGTACACTGTACAGCCAGTTTTCTCTGCAAAGGTCCGCGCCATATAAAACTTGGAGTAATTTAATTCCTTCGCAATCTTATCCAATGACAGCGCTTCATCTATATGACTATTGATATAAGAAATTACTTTTTCAATCATGGGTTCATCATTCATCTATCGTCTTCTCCCTCTCTTCTTTTATAATAGTATATCACAGCACCGTCACCTCGTCTTAATAGAAATTGCGGTATTTTTGTCCATGCAGCAAAACGCCAGAACACACAATCATCCAATGACATCAACTTTTTCAACAGTCGCAGAGTATGTTCATAGAATGCTTGGCAAAACAATTCTACAATACCTACGCCATACAAAAGAGTACTGTTATAGATATATTTTACAGCTAAAGCCGTGTTCTTGATTGTTATAAAAGAAGACCAGCCAGTGATGAAAAGCGGCGATCTGCCGCACAAGCCGGACGCCAAGTCCATGCTCCGGCAGCTTGTCCGAATGTACAGCGGTACGAAATGCGCGAAGCTGTTCCCTGCTGACACCGCAGCCATTGTCCGACACTTCGAGCACCGTTTTGTTGAGTATCCATAACCGCTGCTGTGTCAGGCTGATTTTGATGGTGCAGCCCTTTGGATTGTGGACGACAGCATTGTTCACCAGATTTTCCACGAGGCGCTTGATCAGCTCTGCATCCCCTTTGGTATAGAACGACTCGAGCGTCTCTTCAATGCAAACCTCCATATCATATTTATCATCAAAGTCTCCATTCAGCACATTGCATATGGATTCGCGCAGCAATGCGGCAAGCAGTATCCTTTCCCGATGCCAGACGCCCATACCATAGGCAAGTTTATTAGAAGTATTAAGATTCGTGACAAGTGTTTTGATGCGGACTGCCTGACGCTCGATTCTCTGCGCCATCACAGAGATTTCCTGCTGTGCCATGCCGCCATCCCCCCTGTGTATCAGCTCATCGGCATAGCCGATCACCAGTGCAAGCGGTGTGCGGATATCATGTGACACGCCTGCAATCCATGATGTGCGCTGCATTTCGCGCCGGTGTGCATCACGCTTTATGATAAGGATTGGCGCCACGAGCGCCACCGCTACATTTGCAAGAAACAGCAACGGCAAGAACTCCTTAAACATATCCATCGTTTTGATATTGAAATAAAACTGATACTTCCAGACTGTTTGCCGCGGCAGTCCGACCACCAGCACCCCATCCTCCACAATACGCGTAAATACGGGATAATCCTCCAGATAAAAACGCGTAAACTGAACGATCTGGCGGACTGTATAGTGAAGCGGGAGATCCTCTGGCAAATGGTAACTCCACACCACGTTTCCCGTATCCTCCATCAAAAATACAAATCCCTCAAACCGGTCAACAATGTCCATTCCCTGCTTTGACAAGCTGTATTGGACATTCGCGTCCTCCCCGACCGTCCGCTGAAGCTGCCTCGAAATCTCCCCTAACGGTATCGTTGCGAGCCCTTCGTCTGTCCTTGCAACCATCAGCGCCAGCACAACTAAATCCGCGAAAAGCAGCGCGGCAACCATCATAACTGTTATCAACAGTACTTTTACAAGTTTCTCTACTTTTTTCATCTTCCCAACCTACTTCAGCTTATACCCCAACCCCCTCACAGTCAGAAGGTGTTCCGGCTTGGAGGGATTGTCCTCTAATTTTTCCCTGAGATGCCGTATATGAACCATGAGCGAATTTTCATAGCCATAGCTTCCATCGGGCCATAGTGTATCGCACAGCACATTCATGGAAAGAATACGTCCTCTGTTTTCACATAGCTTTTTGAGCAGTATAAACTCCTTTGCGGTGAGCATATAGTCCTCTCCGTCCACGCTGACGGTCCCTGCACCCCAGTCCACCAACGCTTTTCCGATTCGGTCTGAACTCGTTTCGTCATCAAGATTGTAGGTTCTCTTGAGCACTGCCTTTACCCGCAGCAGCAGCTCTTCCGGCAGAAAGGGCTTTGTGATGTAATCATCTGCCCCCAAGCCAAGTCCTCTCAACCGCGCATGGTCTTCATCCCGCGCAGAGAGAAAAATCACCGGAAGCCTGCTGCCCTTAATCCTTCTAATCTGCTCAAACAACGTAAAACCGTCTCCGTCTGGCAGCATCACATCGAGCAGCACAAGCTCATACTCATTTTCCTGCGTTTGCCGCAGCGCCTCCCTGCAATCTGCCGCACGGTCTACATGCTTATACCCTTCCTTGGCAAGCAATTTTCCCACCATCTGTAACAATTCTATCTCATCGTCCACCAACAGGATTCTGCACTCATACTGCATCATATGCCACCACTCCTTTTCCAACTGCTACAAATTCCTCTTTCCTACACGCTCCATGCGTCCGCCAGCTCGCCAGCCTAATTCACTTTGGCACCCGCGTTAATATAGAAGATATCGTATCACGCAGTTTATGCAGCGTCAAGAACATACACGCAATACAGCGTGAAACCAACGCAAATTTAAGGTTATCATAAGCTTTCTGTTTTCATCTCCTTCTATAATTTCTAATTAACTTTTTAAATCATTTGCTTTACGATCACATTGTAACAATCATTTGATTAAATCCAAGAACTTTTTTGAATCTTTTGCTTTATTTTTTTTTCATCATTTGATATACTACTTTCAATAGACGGTGAAAAAATGAGCATTGGAAACACTATGCGAAATATACGTAAAGAAAAAAGAATGACATTACAACAAATTGCTGATGCTATGGGTTGTTCTCCACAGCTAATTTCACAATATGAATCTGGCAAACGACAGCCAAAACTAGAAACAAAAAAGAAGATAGCTACTGCTCTTAATGTACCTCTTTATGAGTTAATGGGTTTTGATGGAAGTATTCAGGTTAATCCAAACCCTGAAATAGAAAGACTAGATACAGAAATAGAAGAACTTATCAAACGACAGGCATCAGGCGAAAACCTTACGAAGGAAGAACGCAAAAAAATATTTGATTACATAGAACGTACCAAAGAAAGTTTTTTTCGCACTCATGAATCCGTTGAAAGCATAAAAAATGTAATTGAAGGACTTGGGGAAAATGTTTTGCTCTCTGACTATAGAGAATTAAATGTATCTGGAAAAACAGAAGCCCAGAAAAGAATTCATGAACTAACCGAAATCCCTCGATATACCAAACCAGACGCCCCCAAGACTAACCCTCCACCAGAGGAGCAATAGGATACATTGTACTAACCCTCATACAATAACTTTGAAAGGAAGGTATACATTATGAGCAATCGTGAATTTGCCAAGAAACTGATTGACCAGATACCCGAAAACAGAATGTATTATGTAATTTCATATTTGCAGGGAGCCTCTATACCAGATGAAATTCCCAATGCAGAAACCATCGCCTCTATAGAAGAACTGGAAAACGGAGGCGGCACTTTATTTACCGGCAGCACAGAAGCTTTGTTTGCTGAACTGATGGAGGAATAACCAATGCTTGATGTCAGATACTCCACAAAGTTCAAGAAAGATTTTAAGTTATGTGTGAAGCGTGGGTATAAAATGCCCCTGCTCCAACAAGCTATTGACACATTGCGTATTCCCGCCCCACTCCCTGAAAAGAATCAAGACCACAATCTGACTGGGAATTATTCTGGATATAGGGAATGTCACATTGCCCCGGACTGGCTGCTTATTTATAAACAAATTGGCAATGAATTAAGATTAGACCGAACTGGCACCCATGCTGATTTATTTGGTTTATAAAATTGACATTGTGTCAAAATATTGTATAATAAAGTTCCAAACACGAAAGCTATTTTGAATGAGAGCAGAGGACGGTCTGCTTATTATATTACTTTTGCAGTGATGCCATAAATCTTAGCAGCTCCAAAATGGAGCTACCCAGTAAAAACCACATAGCTGTACCCCTGAAATCCAAGCCCTATTAGCCCCATACAGATGTTTGGAAGGTGGTGGGTATTATGAGTACATATGAGGAATTTATGGTGCTTTTGACTATGGAACTTCTGATCGTTGCAATTCTGAATTTGAAAAATAAAAAATAGCCGTCCTGTTCTTTGGCGTGAATAACGGCTATTTTTTAACTTGATACTATTTCGCCGGGTCGGGTGACTAGCACTCACCTTCCGGCTCCCCTGTTAAGCATATTATAAGCGAATGCACTGCTGTTTGTCAACATGGGATTTGACAGCGGTGCGGCATCGCAACCAGCAAAAAACACCCAGTGTTACCAGCACTGAACGGACTTTGATAGATATCTAAAGATGATACCCTATTCGCAAACATATTGTATCATCTTAATAACAGCTTGCAAGCGAAAATCTCGCTGGCTGTTATTTTTAACTAAAAAAGGAGAATGATACAAGTGTATCCTTTACCCATGATGAGCTTGTAAAGCTGTGGCAGCATCGAAATATCCCATGGGTTTTTTCCCGATTATCAACAATTCAAGAACACCGCAAAATCAACACTTTCAGCATATCGAGCTTGTCAGGAAACTGTGCAAATTTAAGGTTATCATAAGGTAAACATCATACTGTCTTAAAGCAATCCTTCTATAGTTATCAATACAGACAGCACACTGCACACTAAAATACAACAAATTATAAGCCGCCCACAGGCGGCATGGAGGATTTTTATGATGACAAACATTATCGAAACCCACAGTCTGACAAAAGGCACCGGCAGCCAGATGCGCGTAAACCACCTTGACCTGCGCGTCCCAGAGGGCTGTGTCTATGGATTTCTTGGGCCGAACGGCGCCGGCAAGACCACCACTCTCAAGCTCCTTCTCGGACTGCTCAGGCCCACCGATGGCACGATCACCCTGCTCGGACAGAAAATGACAGACAAAAACAGACTCGCAATCCTAAAGCACACTGGCAGCCTCATAGAAAGTCCCAGCTTCTACGGCCATCTCACAGGACTAGAAAACCTACAGATTATCGCCAAACTGAAAAAAGTCCCTGCTGCCGAAATTACAAATGTGCTCCAGACTGTGCGCCTCTATGAGCAAAAGGACAAGAAGGTCAAACAGTATTCCCTTGGCATGAAACAGCGCCTTGGCATCGCAATGGCGCTGCTTGGCAATCCGCGCCTGCTGATTCTCGATGAACCGACCAATGGACTTGACCCTGCCGGCATTCAGGAAATCCGGGAATTTATCAAGAATCTGCCCGTTCTTCGCCAGATCACCGTCGTCGTCTCCAGCCATCTTCTGAGCGAGATGGAGCAGATGGCGGATATGGTCGGCATTATCAACCATGGCACGCTGATTTATCAGGGAAGCATGGCAGCGCTTGAAGCGCAGGGCGAGAGCCTTGAGGAAGTATTTCTCAAACTGACAGGAGGCGGGGATAGTTTATGATGAACGGTTTATCACTAGAACTACTAAAGACAAAGCGGCGCGGTATCTGGCTGGTGTTTGCGGCGCTTCTCGGAACGATTGTACTCTGGGGCGGCGCCAATGTCAGCGATGCGCGTTTTCTGAAATTCGGCTGGCGCATGGTGCTCTATAATCTGCCGCTTCTGAACGCTGTTTTGATTCCGACAGGCATTGCTGTCTTTGCCAGCAGAATCATTGACATGGAACACAAAGGCAATACATGGAAACTGCTCGAGACACTCGAAGGCAAATTTGAACTCTATCTCGCCAAAGTATTGTACGGCTTGATTGCCGTTCTGCTCTTTAGCATCGCAGAGCTGCTTCTTTTCGCAGCAGTCGGACTTGTGGTTGGATTTGAGGGAACGCCCGATTTGTGGGCGTTTGGACTGTCTTTTGTACAGACCTTTGCGATCACCTTAAACCTGTATCTGCTGCAAATGCTTCTCTCACTGCTCTTTGCCAATCAGGCAGTCGCCTTGTGCGTCGGACTGTGCGGCAGCATGGCTGGCCTTTTCCTGATGTATGTGCCGTGGCCGATTTTGAAAAATATCGTGCCGTGGGGACACTACGGCGCAGCAATGTTTGTCAGCATGGACTGGAATAAAGCGCAGGGTATCCAAGGCTTTTATTATGTCCATCAGGAAAACGGCATATTCTTTTTTGTCATCGGCTGGTTCGTATTTTTGTTTGCTGGCGGCTGGTATGCGTTCAAAAACATGGATATCGACGGTTGCCACCTGGCATTCAAACGGCCTGCCGCCACTGCGCAAACCACCAGTCACCATGCCCCGCTTTCCGGCAAACCGCCAGCAAGCTCTCCACTGCCCGTTGAACTGCTGAAAATAAAGCGTTCTCCCATCTGGATTGCGTTCATTGTCCTGCCGCTGATCTCCGCGTTCATCGGCACGGGAAATTATCTGAACAACCTTGAGGTCCTGACAAGCACATGGCATTCACTCTGGACACAGCACGCACTGTTTTTCTGTTACTTTTTCATGCCGCCGCTCGTCGGCGTCTACGCAAGCTACTTGTGGCGGTTAGAGCACAATGGCGCCAACTGGAACATGGTGCTGACCACGACGCCTGTCTGGCGGCTAGTGTGGAACAAAATACTCCTGTGCACGGTCATTACTTTTTGCACACTCGGCTGGCTGTGCGTCCTCTACCTCCTCTGCGGCCTGTACGCGGGCATTACAGAGCCGGTTCCAGCTTCGCTGCTTGAATGGCTGGCGTGCGGTGTCCTAGGCGGCACTGCGGTCTGTGCGGCACAGTGTTTTCTCTCCCTTGTCATTCGAAGCTTTGCCGTTCCGATCGGCATGGCGCTCATCGGCGGCATTGGCGGTCTCTTCTTTACCAGCAAAGGACTTTATTACCTGCTTCCGTACTCACTCATGAGCATGGGTATGCGCGCAAACAATCCCAGTATTCAAGTGAATCTGGCACAATTTGCGGGCTGGTCTGTGATGTTTATCGTGTTATTTTACCTGCTGAGTGTATGGTATATCAAGTGCCATGATGTCCGAACGCAGGCGTGAAAACACTTTTTTCTGAATGCTGCAACAATGCAGCATTCAGTCTTTTAAAATTTTTGGTCAATCCACACGGCTGCCGCATACAGACCGATGCCAAGCACTGCCGCCAACAGCAGGCTGCCGCAATTTCTCCTGCACCAAATCCCAGTCCTGCGTGCTTGACAGCTCTTGCAGCAATTGCCGCTTCTCCTGCATCACAGCGATCTCCATGCGCTTTCGGTCCGAGATTGCTTTCAGGGCAGCATCTCCCATTTCCTGCTGAACCGACAATATTTTCTGAAGCTCAGCCGCCGATATCCCCAGCCCCCTCAACACCGAAATCTTTTTAAGCCGTTCGATATCCGCATCAGAGAAGTCCCGATATCCATTTTCCTGCACAGAAGGCGCAACCAGCCCCTGCGCAATGTAGTACTCTACCGCCTTTTTGGTCAAGGCGCATGTTTTGCATACCTCATTTATAAACACGCTGTTCACCTCATTTCTTAACACCCATCATAAACCCACCCCCAAGGGGATAGTCAAGCATCAGATTATAAACAGTACCATTGATTTTCTCTCCGTTGTGTTCTAAAATAGGGTTTAGAAATTGATCAAAGGAGAAAACCCATGAAACAAGCCATCTTTTTCCCGGGAATCGGGTACCACTGCGACAAGCCCTTGTTCTATTACGGCACAAAGCTCTGCCGGCAGGCACAATATGAGATACACCAGCTTGCCTACACCAACCTGAGCCGCTCCATTCCAGAGGCATCCAAACAGGCATACGCACAGACCGAGGCGCAGCTTGCACACGTCAACTGGGACGCCTGCGATGAGATTTTGTTTGTCTCCAAGAGTCTTGGCACGGCTGTCGCAGCAGCGTATGCGAAGCGCCACCATATTCCCTGCCGCAATATCTACTATACGCCGCTTGCAGAGACCTTTGACTTCGCGCCGCAGCCGGGCATCGTGTTTCACGGCACAAGCGACCCTTGGGCAAAGACTGCCGTAATCAAAGAAAAATGCCGTGAATACAGCCTGCCGCTCCACATTATCGAACATACGAATCACTCTCTTGAAGTACAAGCTCATGACCTTTCAGACCGCACTGTACCAAGCAAAAACCATACAGTCCTTCAAAATCTGCGCATCTTAGAGGAAGTCATGGCGTTCTCTGAGATGTACATCACCCACGAGCTCTATTTCAGACCGCTCTGCGAAAAAGAGCTCTGCCGCAGCTTGTTTGCCGGCTTTATCCGCCGCCAGCAGGTTGTGAAGTGCTGGCGCAGGGAACATGACCAGTGGGTCATCAAGGACGCGCCGTTTATCGACGACTGGTCTGAGGAAGATTATCAATTTCTCCTCCAATGCCTGAAAAACACAATCCAGACAGGCGGTTTCGTCTATGGGGCATTTTGCGGCAAAATGCCAAATGCCACGCTAAAGGGTTTTGTCTCTGTCGAGTCGGCATTTCTTGGCAGCGCGCAGCAGTATCTCGACCTCTCCTGCATTCACGTATCCGAAGATCAGCGCGGCAAAGGCATCGGCGCCGTTTTATTCCGCGAAGCCAAAAACTGGGCAAAGAAAAAGGGCGGAAAGAAGCTCTACATCTCCGCCCACTCTGCCGTCGAGACACAAGCCTTTTATCAAATGATGGGCTGCGTCGATGCCGAGGAATATGATCCGCATCATGTCGAGGCAGAGCCTTTTGACCGCCAGTTAGAATGTATTTTATAGCAGGCTAAAACTGCTTTTTCTCCAAGACGACGCAGGATATGCGGTAGGAGACATACATCAGCGCGATAGCGGCAGCCATCATCAACAGCATCAGCAGCCAATCCTCCAGCCCTGCTATGCTGTTGAGGACACTCCTGCCATTTGCCGAGTCCTCGTACAGCACGCCAATCATCCCAAAGCAAAATGCGATCATGCCGATGGATATCATTCTGGCTATCCTGCTCTTCTCCTGTCCGAATTTGATGTATATTGGATTCTCCACCGCCATCAGCATAAATGCGAGCGCGATGGCACTCAGCGGAGAAATAACATACTCCATCGGTGTTATCTCTCCCTTCGTCACCAAATGAGCGATGCAGGAAGCAGCCGTTACAACAATGGTTGGTATCACCGCCAGCAAAATCCCCAGCAGGTACTTTGCACGCACATAGTCCCTGCGCTTTGCTGGCAGCGTGAAAATATACGCCATACCATTGTCAAACTCGTCATAACTGTACGTGCTCAGTGACAAAAAGGAACAGAGCACTGCGGCATACCCCGGAAGAAAGAAGCTTCCTTTGACACTGATTGACATGATCAGCCCCCACACGACCAACATGGCAAAAAACATCTTCATCTGTATAACGATCAATCGTAAGTCCTTTATCAATAAACCTTTTACTGGTCTGCTCATCAAAACTCCCTCCAACTCTATTCTCCGCTCGTCGTGAGCATTAGAATCACCTTGTCAATATCGCCTCTCTCGATTACCACAGACGGAAAATTATCCTGATAAAACTGCCGTTTGTTTGTCAGACAGCTATAGCCAAAACTCTCCTTTTTCTTTCGAAGCAGATACCGCTGGTCGAGCATGGCAAACTGCTCAAACGTCACCTTCAATAAACCATATTCATTCAACAGCACATCTGTGTCCTCATGCAGCAGCATTCTGCCGTTCTCAATCAAGTACACATCATCGCAGATGCCCTCTAAGTCACTTGAAATATGTGAGCTGATGAGAATGCTGCGCCCCTCGGTCTCCATATACTCGCGCAGAAGATTCAGAAGTTCATCCCGCGCCACGACATCAAGCCCCGCAGTCGGCTCGTCGAGTATCAAGAGTCTGGCATTGTGCGAGAGCGCTGCAAGAATCTGCAGTTTCCTCTTCATGCCGGTAGAAAATTCTTTGATTTTCTTATTGATCGGCAGCTCCATTCGTTCGCAGCCCGCCATAAACTGCTCGCGCGAGAAATCCGTGTACAGTGTATCCAGCACAGGCATCAAATCCTTGATGCGCAGATACCCGCTAAAGCCGGAATCCGCGAGCACAACGCCAATCTGCTCCCTGTCCTTGGCTGTGAGGTTTTTGGCCGCTTTGCCAAATACCTCCACCGTCCCGCCTTCGATCTCAATCAACCCCAGCATTGTTTTAAATGCCGTACTTTTGCCGGCGCCGTTTCTTCCGATCAGTCCTGTGACCCGTCCTTCGGGCACCTGCAAAGAGCAATCCAGCCGAAACTTGTCATACTGTTTGACTACATTGTCCAGTCGAATCATTGTCTGCACTTCCTTTCCTTCTACCTTTAGGATTAAGAGTCCTCGAGCACAATCTCAAACAGTGCGCGGATCTCGCTGTCCTCCATGCCGCAGCTTCGCGCCTTGCGAATCGCCTGCTCAAACTCTGTCTCCACTTCTTTTTTCTTCTCCTCAAGCAGCTGCGCCTGATTGGCGCTTGCCACATAACTTCCCTTGCCATGCACCGTGATGACAAATCCTTCCGCCTCCAACTGGTCATATGCCTTCTTGACCGTGAGTGCACTGACTTTAATTTCTTTTGCCAGCGTTCTGACAGACGGAAGCAAGGTCTCCTCAATCAACTCACCCTGTATGATCTTTCCTTTGATCTGGCACACGATCTGCTCATATACAGGCTGCATTGATGAATGGTTAATAATCATATTCATATGGTCTCAACATCCTTCTTCTCTGGTCTGATGCGCCAGATGCTCCACTATTTGTTCATGAACATTCCTCAAAGACAGTTCCCTGCCATCTTTGATATAAACAGTATAAAACAGTAGTTAACTGTTGTCAACTGTTTTATACTGTTTATTTTATAAAAATACAAACAATTGTCTTTTTTGATCGCTTTCGCACAAACGCTGACAT
>CAJUII010000035.1:0-11067 GCA_910586405.1 uncultured Lachnospiraceae bacterium | reverse complement strand
ACAATCTCGGGAAACGTAGTTGCAAAAAACTTTTTTATATTTTATAATATCAATGATTGTGTCATCAAAAATCCCATAAGGAATTGCCGGAAAGTGTCAGTTATCTTTCTACAGTTCCTAAGCCAAGGAAGGTAAGCGAGATTATGATTTACGAGTTTGAGCCAAAAAAAGGATTCTATCTGGCTGCAGAACTTGAAAAGCACCGGAAGAAAAAACGACATGACAAGCTGGTCATGAAATGCGATGAATCGACGAACCATCAAGTAAAGATTTATAAGAGCATGTATGTCTTAAACGGGAAAATCAATCAAATCCTATATGATGCCAAACACTATTATCTGGTAATCAGCAACAATGATGTGACAATCTATCTCATATATGATACCTGCCGCATCGCCTACTGCCTGAGGACAGAGACCGACTGGAAGATTATCAGCGTGGAATTTCTCCCGCCGGCGCGCCTGACGACAGCGCCCTACAAAGATGATTCGCTCGGCCGTGTGGTCGCCTCGACGCTGACGACCATTGTGTCCTTCTGCTACACCCACGGGTTCTCCATGGTCTTTGACACGCAGCAGAACGGACAGATTCCCAAGATCTTTACTGCGATTCTCAACAAGGAATTTACCACCACGAAATTCGAACCCGAATCACAGGTTCAGCAAAAGATCACTGCCCTGCTGATGAAACAGGCAGTCCGAAAAGAGTTTGTAGAAAAATATTTATTGCAGGTGCCCAGACGCATATAAAAACGACTGCCGTTTCAGACAGTCGTTTTTATATGCACTCAGGTGCCCTTTTTTATTTATGCCGCCAGATATTTCTCAACCGACGCCAGCTTCACACAGAGTACGAACACCTCGCATGCCTGCTTGAGCTCGTCGGGTGTGGGGAGTGTCGGCGCGATGCGGATACTGGTGTCTGCGTCGTCCTTCATATACGGGAAGGTTGAGCCAGCCGGCGTCATCACTACGCCCGCCTCCTTGCAGAGCGCCACCACACGCTTTGCACAGCCCTCCAGCGTATCAAATGCGATAAAGTATCCGCCGAGCGGTCTGAGCCAGCGGGCGATCTCCAGTCCGCCAAGCTCTCTGTCAAGGCAGTCAAGAACCGCCTCAAACTTAGGCTTTAACAGCGCTGCATGCTTCTCCATATGCGCGTGGACGCCCGCCGCATTCTTAAAGTACAGCACATGGCGCATCTGGTTGATCTTGTCAAACCCAATGGTCTGTAAGCTCACAGTTTTCTTCACCTCCGCAAGATTTGCCGGCGAAGTGATCAGCGCGCCCACACCCGCACCCGGAAACGTCACCTTGGAGGTCGAGCACACTTGATAATACAGATCTGGATTGCCCGCCTTCTCACATTCGGTCACAATGTTGAGCATTTCAACTTTATGATCTACATAGATATGATGGAATGCGTATGCGTTATCCCAATAGATTCTAAAATCAGGCGCCGCCGGCTTTAAGTTTGCAAATCTCCTGACTACCTCGTCGGAATATACGACGCCTGCCGGGTTGGTGTATTTGGGCACATTCCAGATGCCCTTGACCGCCGGGTCGCTGCTTACATACTGTTCAACTAAGTCCATATCTGGACCGTTCTCATCCATCGGAATATTGATCATCTCAATGCCAAAGCCCTCTGTGATGGCAAAATGTCTGTCATATCCCGGAACAGGACACAGGAACTTTACCTTTTCCTGCTTACACCACGGTGTATTGCCGCCGATGCCGTGCACCATTGCCCTTGAAACCAGATCATACATGATATTTAAGCTGGAATTGCCAAATACCATCACATGATCAACCGGGCATTCCATCAGCTCTGCAAAAAGCTCCTTTGCCTCTTTGATACCATCAAATGCTCCATAATTTCGAATGTCTATCTTGTCCAAGCCTTTGAATGCGGACTTGCTGTTGAGCACATCGAGCATGCCGACAGACAGATCGAGCTGGTCCGCAGCAGGCTTGCCGCGCGACATGTCGAGTTTGATATCTGACTCTTTTAATTTTTCATACTGTGCCTGAAGTTCCGTCTGAAGTGCACGCAATTCTTCCTTGCTTAAATCCTTGTATGCTTTCATTTTCCATAACCTCCATCATTCATACGCAGTTCCGCCTATGAAAATAATACTCTCTTGTAATTATTTATTGATTCCTTCCCTACTATATAACATCTATTCCCCATCTGTCAATATTTTGTATACGTGTATATCGGTATTTTTGACGGATACTGCTTTGACACAGGGACGAAAAGTAACACTTGTCACCCCTGTTGTTCAGTAATATAATAGAAAAAGAAAATACTATTAAAAATTATATAAAAAGGAGAGTACTGTCATGAAAGAGTGCAAAACAACTATCATTTCCCCAGAAACGCCCCCTCCCGCAATGCCTACAGGTCTGAAAGTCCTGTATACCTTCGATGCCTTCGGGCATGATGACGGCAAAAAGCTCACAGAGGCGGACCTGCAGCAATTAATCCATAGTATACAACAGGCGGACAAGGTTTCTGTCTTTCTCTCTCCGCATGATGATGTCGAAACGGCAATCGAGGAGGAATTTTTTCAGATTGAGATTGACAACCGCTGGATTGCTATACAGTATGTCGTGGGAGACACTTCTCCAGACGGCTATTTCTGCTCGTGCTTTGACCCGAATTATCTTGATTCCGATGAGGAGTCCCCGATGGTGCCGGGCGACTGCCAGTCTGTCATTCTCAAGAAATACACCATGCATGACCCCAAGCTTGCCGCCGAATGCGTTGAATACTTCGCGCGCACCGGAAAGCTCTACCCGGGCATGGCTTGGCTTCGGAAAGAAGCGTTATAATATGCAAAAACGAGTGTGTACTCAATGCTCCGCCACATAATACTGCGCCTGTGCATTCCACAGTTCGCGGTACTTGCCGTCCTTTTGTGCAAGCAGCCTCTCATGGCTTCCCTGCTGCACCAGACACCCCTTATGAAAAACCAGAATTTCGTCACAGAAGCGGCAGGAGGAAAGACGGTGGCTGATGTAGACTGCCGTCTTGTCCTCCACAATCTCACTCAAACGCGCATAAATCTCATACTCCGACAGCGGGTCGAGCGCAGCAGTCGGCTCGTCGAGTATCAAGAAAGCCGAATCCCGGTACAAGGCTCTCGCAATCGCAAGCTTCTGCGCCTCGCCGCCGGACACCTCCACCCCCTTCTCGGACAAATCCTTGTACAGCACGGTATCCATTCCCGACGCCATCGACGCCACACGCTGCCACACACCCGCCTTCTGGCAGCAGCTCTGAGCCCGTTCCCTGTCATAGCTTTCCCTTGCCGCGATATTCTGCCCCACAGAGAAGGCAAGCAGATGAAAATCCTGAAAAACCACAGAGAACACGCGCATATACTCCCGGTAATCATACTTGCGGATATCAATTCCATTCAATAAAATCTGCCCCTCGGTCGGGTCATACAGACGGCACAGCAGCTTGATAAATGTAGTCTTACCAGAGCCATTCTGCCCCACCACTGCCAGACGCTGCCCCACTTTGAATTTCATGGAAATATTTTTCAGTGCAAAGTTCTCTGCATTGGGATAGCGAAAGCTCACATTGCGAAATTCCACCTCGTAGTGCTGGTCCGCGCGCTTTTCAACCGTGAGCGAGCCTTGATACATCTGATTCGGAATATCCATAAAGGAAAATTCCCGTTCCAGATAAAAGGCGTTGATGCCCGCCTCGCCCACAATTTCAAGGATTTTTGCCAGCCCGCCCGACAGCGCCGTAATCGCGCCAACATACTGCGTGACAGAACCGATGCCAAAGGCACCGCCCCACGCCTTGAGACACACAAAGAGATAGATCATCCCTATAAAAATCTTGGAGACTGCCACCGACGCCGCGCAGGCGGCGCCCGCCTTTCCTCTGGCATAGCGCGCCGCTTTTGATTTCGTCCCATAGCTGTCCTGAATAGACGTAATCTGGTCAAAAAAGATATCCTGACGGTACAGCCGTACATCCAATGCCCGCTTTGGCTCTGACATTAAATTGTACAAAAAGGAAAAAAAGCGGTTTCCGAGCGTGCACTCTGCATCGCATTCAATCCAGCATTTTGTGCTGATGGTTTCCAGATAAGGCGACAGCGCTGTCACACCGGCAAGCAGCAGTGCGACCAGTACAATGCAGACTGGATGATTCAGCATCACAAGCCAGCCCGCCTCCTGCCGCACCGGCAGCCGAAACAGCGATACGGAGAGCGCAATGCCGCCAATCAGTTGAAACACTGCCTCCAAAAAATTCTGAAACTGATAGTACACCATCCGCATACCAAAACTACTCCAATGGGAAGTCTGCTGCACGGCATTTAACAGCTCATGCGTCTGTGGATTCTCCACATCACAAAAATCCATGGACAACAGCTTGTCAAAATGGCGTTTCCATTCATATAATTTCATGCAAAACCCGTCCGACAATGTATGATTCCACCGCAGAGCAGCCGCCTTTAGCAGTAATAAGACACTCTCCGCCGCAAGCAGCGCCACGATTTTCTGTATCAGCAGCCCGCGCTGTCTTGTCCCTGCAAGCTCATTTAATATCTGTGCCGTAAACCAGAGGGTAATGTAGGGAATGACTGCATTGAGCAAGGCATACAGCGCTGTCGAGCCAAACAGCGCCGGCTGTTCCCTGCACCACATACAAACCGCCCTTTTCATCAATTGGTACTTCTTTGTCTTTTTCATGCTTCTGCCTCCTAATCTAACCTTTATGCTGTATTATAGACTTTGCCGCCAGTACAATGTTTGCGCTAAGGAACTGTGACATAATATTTGCGTTGCAGTTCAAACAGCTCTGTGTAGCGCCTGCCATTTAAAAGCAGCTCCTCATGGGTCCCCTCCTCTGCGATTGTCCCGTTCTCGATGAGCAAAATCCGGTCACAGAAACGGGTGGAAGCCAGTCTGTGCGAGATAAATACTGCACTTTTTCCGCTGGTCAGCTCATGATATTTCTCATAAATATCGCTCTCCGCAATCGGGTCGAGCGCGGCGGTCGGCTCGTCGAGTACCACAATCGGGCAGTCTTTATACAAGAGCCGCGCAATCATCAGCCTTTGCAGTTCCCCGCCAGAAAGCTCTGTTGCCTCTGTGTAGACATTTCTGTCAAGAAGTGTATCATACGCCTCTGAGAGCGACTCGATTTTCTGTCTTAATCCCGCCTTCTCAATGCAGTCCTGAACCTTTTTGCGGTCTATATGTTCGATATCCTGCGCCACATTCGCCGCCACGCTCGCCGGAATCAGCGAGAAGTCCTGAAAAACGCCCGCAATGAGCCGATAGTAATCCCTGCGGTTATATGTCTTGATATTGACGCCGTTTAGCAGCACCTCTCCCTCGTCCGGGTCATAAAAGCCGCAGATGAGCTTCACCAGCGTGGTCTTGCCCGCTCCATTGAGTCCCACAATGGCAAGCTTCTCCCCCGGATGAATCGTGAGATTCAGATGTGAAAAGATCGGTTTTTCCGACGCCTGCGCTGTCCCCTTATAGCCAAATGTCACATCGCGCAGCTCGATGGTGTACGCTGCCCCCGCCTCCTGCACAAGCGGCTTGCCCTCCTCCATGCAAAAAACCTCTTCGTAATCCAGAAATTCCCGCACCGCATCAAGCTCTAGTCCCTGCCTGTGCAGCGTGGACAGCATTTCCATCATGCCGCAGATCCATGCCGTAAACCCGCTGACCGCCGAGAAGTACAGCAGAAATTCCGTGGCGCCAATGCTCCCGTCCAGTACCAGTTGCAGCAGCTTTGCATACGCAATCCCATTTCGCAGAAGCCCCAGCGCCAGATTGGTGAAGTCCGCCACAATATACCGCTTTTCCCTACGCGCGCCGAAGTCAAGATAGAGTCTGATATACTGCTCGTAAATCCCGCGCAGCCACTCCTGCATTCCAAATATGCGAAGGTCCTTTGCCAGCATGCGGTCCTGTACGCTATACTGCACATATTCGATCTTTTTGAGCAGCTCCTCCTCTTCCCCGCGGTGGCGGTAATTCCATTCATTGACATAGTAATTGACCACATAGCCCACAACTGCCGTGACAATCGTTGCCAGAATCACAACGGTGTCCACCTTTTTGAGCAGCGCCATATAGATCACAAACCCCAGACTATTTTGAATCAGCCCGGATAAGGTGTTCCAGATTGCCTCCGCGGCCTTACTGTTGTCGTTCATCGCATCGAATGCCTTGCTCAACAGATTGCGAAACGACTGACTTTCGTGCATCGGATAAGAACAAGTGCTCATCTTGCGCCTGACTTTCATCAAGACTGCATCGCGCACCTCGATTCTCCCAAACATCAAATTTCGTTTGATATATGTCTGCAATGCACTAACTGCCGTGATTCCCACGGTAAAAAACAAGATGACACACAACAGTCTGTACAGTGTATCCTGCCGCTCTAAGCTGCGCAGAATCGACGGCGCTACATACAGCTCCACAACAGACACTGCCACCATGGTCAGCCCGTCGAGCACCGCAAGCACGGTGACGCTTGGCGCAGTACACTTTGCCATGCGCAGCATAAAAAGCACATTGCTAAGCACGCCATATTTTTTTCGTTTTTCAACATCTTCTATCATCACAATCTACTCCCTTCTATATAGATTTCCTATATAGTTCTTTATCGTTCCCATATCATAACACAAAAAATCCCCAGATGATTCATCTGGGGACGAAAGCGTGCGCTCTGGGGATAAAATGCACCGAGAGGTCTCACTGGGGCAGCAGTATTTCCGTCGTGAAGGCGCCATCTTCACTGTTTCTGCTGATATATCCTTGATAGCGTTCAACAATCGTGTCAATCCGCACCAGCCCATAGCCATGCCCTGTTCCCTTGGAGGTCAGAAACCGCCCGTTTACCTTGTGCTGCTTCTTTGCCGCAGTGCGGTTGGTAAAGGACATGTATAGCTGTGTGTTCTTCATATCCATGTAGACGCGAATCATGCGCTCCTCCTTCGGCAGCGCCATATTCGCCTCGATGGCATTGTCAAACAGGTTGCCTATAATGATACACAGATCAATCTCCGCTGTGGTGAGCGCCACCGCCACATGGGCGTCCACTGTCACAGCGATTTCCTTTGACTTTGCCAGCGAAATCTTGCTGTTTAAGATCACGTCCGTCATTTTGTTGCCAGTCTTGAGCGCCAAATCCACGGTGTCCAAGTCATTGCCCAGCTCGTCCAGATAGCGCCTAAGCTCATCAAGCGCTCCCATGTCCGCATAGCTTTTGAGCACTTGGATATGGTTTCGGTAATCATGGCGCCACCCGCGCATCTTGCGGTACATATTTTCTACCTCTGCGTAGTGTGTCGCCAGCAGCTCACTCTGATACGCTGCGATGCGCCGATCTATCAGTTTCTCTATAAAAATACCCTTCACCTTCACTTTCTTTGTCTGGAAAATCAAAAATATTGTATCATCGCGCGGTTGATGCCTTCATACAGTCCGCGCGAGAGCGGCACCTGCGCCCCGTCCTTCAAGAATACCTGCGTTTTTGTGATTTTTCGCACAAACCGCAGATTCACGATAAAAGAACGCCCTGTTCGGAAAAAACTTTCATCCAACTCCTTTTCCAAGTCTCCAAGCGTCCTTTTGACGGTGTACTCCTCCGCCGCATGTATGGTCACATAATTGCGCTGCACTTCCAGATAGCGAATCTCACTACTCAAAACGCGCACACTGCCGTCTGTCGTCTGCAAGAACAGTTCCTTCTCCCGAGCCTTTACCCGCGCAAGCGCACGCGCCAGCACACTGCCTAGCTTCTCCTCCGTCACAGGTTTCAACAGATAGTGCAGCGCCTCCACATCATAGCCGTCCGCGATATACTCCATATATCCCGTGACAAACACAAGTTGAATCGAACTGTCGTTCTTGCGAAGTTTTGCCGCCAGCTCGATTCCATTCATGCCCTCCGGCTCCATCTCGATATCCAGAAACAAGATGTCATAGCATCTGTTCTCCTCATACTGAAACCAAAATGCCTCCGCGGAGGGAAAACGCTCGATCTCCATTAGGACTGCGCGGGCTTGCGCCCACCGTCTGATGACGTCTGCTACATAGCCCGCATCTGCCGGATTGTCATCGCAGACTGCTATTTTGTACATTGCGTGAATCCCCTCTCCTCAACTGTTCACTCCGCTCCATTGCTGTATTTTCCTGACAACTGCCGCGGCGCTTTTGTCTTATCCTGCATTTTTGGTTTCCAAGTACTGTATAAATTCCTCCTCCGGCAGCGGCTTTGAGAAATAATATCCCTGTATGTGGCTGATGCCCAGCTCCTCCATCGTCCGAAACTGCTCCGCCGTCTCGATGCCCTCCGACACGATTTCCAGATTCATTCCGTGAATCATGTGAATCGCCGCCTCCATGACATACCGCGCCTTGCCGTTCTCGAAATAAGAGCTTGTCATGCTTCTGTCAAATTTGACGAGATCGACAGGCATATCCACAATATAGTTCAAGTTCGACTGTCCGGTTCCGAAATCATCGAGCGAGAATTTCACCCCGTACTCCATCAGCTCCTCCATGTTGCCAAGCAGCGTCTTTTTGGCATTGGTCGATGCCGACTCTGTGATTTCCAGATTGATATTTGCAGGCGCCACTTGATACCTTTCCATAATTCTGATATAGTCCTGCGCCAAATCTTCGTAGGCGCACTGAATCACTGACAGGTTTACTTCGATATATTGCATCCCGTAGTGGTTGAGCGGATGTCTCTTGATAAACTGGCAGACCTTTTCAAACACCATCTCGCCAAGCTTTAGAATCATACCGCTCTCCTCCGCAATATCAATAAAGACACCCGGCGGCACGATATTTCCCTCCCGGTCGCGGATGCGGACCAGCGCCTCCGCCGAGGTAATGCGCTGCTCTCGCGTCGAGTAGATTGGCTGGTAAAAGACCTCCACGCGGTCATACTCGATCGCTTCTATTATTAATTGCTCCGTCTCATGCACTCTGTTCATCTGCTCTACACTGTCTCTGCCAATGCTGAGAAAATCATTCTCGGAAAAAGTCTTTGCATTCTGCCGCACATAACGGATAAAATACAGCAGATCTTCAACCGAATCTACGATATTGGCATGGGGCAGATACAGCCAACGCGGGTGCACGATACTCGCATCATTCACGCCCCACCCTAATCGGAAACGGCTTCGAATCCTGCGGACCCCCTCCTTCGCTGTCTCCATATCTGCAAACACTACATAGTACTCATCCTCCGCATTTTTAAAGACAAGGGCATCTGGTATCTTCAGCAGATATTCAATGATTTCCATCCTTGCCAGCTCGCGTCTCTCCATCTGCACATTCTGGTATGCAATACTTCCAAAGAGCAGCACCAGCACAGAGAAATCCTGCTCCTTGACATAAAATTGCTTGGCATACTGATACAGTGCACCGCTGTTGAATAAACCCGTATTCCTGTCCAGGTTCGTCTCAGGATTCTCTAACTTGAGATAGAGCACCATAATCCCGATGGCTCCCGCATAACCCACAATCAAAATATTTGTATACATAAATTGAATTTGTGACGCCACAATCCAAACCAGCAGCCAGATGCAGACTGCCTCGCGCCGTCTGGGATTAATCTTTGCTTTTTCCCTCCTCAAAAGATAAAAAATTTTCACGAAAAAGACGAGCGCCATCCCATAGGTCACATACACACTAGGACCATAGGTGTACAATACCTCCGTCCCGTCCGCACTGTACTGATAATACAATGGCGCCGCGTATGTGCCGACGATGCCAGCCCCTGTCAAGATCAGATACCTTCGCATCTGCTGCCAGTAAACCTCCTGCTTCGCATAGATGTCAACGCACATATAGGACAATGCACTGAGCGCCACGCCGAGCAGCGACACCAGATAGCTCTTTGCCACAAATCTTGCAAACACCTCCGACAGCGCATGCCGATACTCGATCACACCGATCGAAAATACATCTAATAAAATGCATACAAAGGTCGCGCCGTAGACCCAAAGAAACGCCCGTTGCGTTTTCAGGGCTATCCGCTTCTGACGTATGTAAAAATAAAATAGTACCATCATTAACACAATACCGCAACACTGTATTTGTATCTGCATCGTCTCGTCCTCTCGTATCCCGCCCCAATTTTGATTTCGATACTTTTATTATATTCCACCCTGCAAGTGAAAGCAAGCCCACTTTCCTAATCTTCCCTCCCACTACATGAATCCAACAGCTTATCATACGTCGTCTCCAGCGAATCTTTGATTGCCCTGAGCTGTTGTAACTGGATATGCTGCACACCCCTCTCAATTTTGACAAGACATTCTCTTGTGATTGGAATCCCCTGTAAATTCATCATCCTGACCAGCTCGATCTGCCCGATTCCCTTGGACTTTCTGATTCTGCGTATATTTAATCCAATCGTCCCATACGCATCCTGCTTTATCTTCTGTTCCACAATATCACACCTTTCGTACCAAAATAGTGAACTAAAATCAGTCCATTTTTGTTTATTTTATGAAATAATTGTGATATAATGGGACTAAAAGCAGTCCATTCCTGGAAATCAGAAGATCTGAAAACGCATTTTTTTATTGACGTCATTGTGACGGCAGACTATAATAAAAGGCAAGTTAAACAATATTAAATAAGAAATGGAGAAAAACATGAAGCACATTGTATATATCAGTGAAAAAGAGCGTGAGAAGTGCCGAAAAGTGAAGGAAGCCTTCGCAGAGCTTGAAAACGAAGATATCGATATCATGGTGGCAGATGCCGGAAGATACGGTTATGTGCGGCTTATGTATTACAATGAGATCTATGGTTTTGACGAGGCAGTCTGCTATACGAACAGCACTGCGCTATTTAATGATCTGTGGACGGACTGGCTCAATGCACAGCTTTTTAAGATCGCGCTCGAGGACGAGCCATTGATGGACCTAGATTACGAAGATATCTTCAAGGCGCTGCCTGATGAAAAACAGCAGGAATTGATGCGCCGGCGCCAAGAATTTGCGGAGCAGTCGGGAATCACACTCTCCTGAACTGCTCCACAGCTTCACAA
>CAJUII010000034.1 GCA_910586405.1 uncultured Lachnospiraceae bacterium | reverse complement strand
ACTGCTGGATGAAGAAAGTCATATGATAAGCACTGATTATATTGATGAAGTTATATATATGCAAGAGTCATTGTGACTTCCTCAACTCCCAGTCTAAAAGCGTCACCGGCTTATGTAAATTTACAAAAAATGCTGCGGCAAACATATGGTGGAAATATCAAAATATCTGAAAGGCAGCTTTTTGAAAAAGATATTGAATTAGAGAAACAATAAAAAATAGTGATTGACACCCTGGGTCTAATGTGTTAAACTGATGATGAGTTTAATGCATTAGACCCTGTTTGTATATGCGGGATATAGCGAACCAGCAAACCGTCATAGATGGACATCAAGAAATATGGATAAAACGAGGAGGACTAAGTATGTCAGAGAGTTTTCCGTTGGAGGAATTAAGAGCGTTGTTGAACAAAGCAAAAGCAGTGGATAAATACTGCTACCAGTTTGGGGCGAAATCGCATCAGTACCAGTGGAATCCGCCGGCGTCTGTCGAGGAAGTGGAGGAGTTTGAACAGAAAATCGGTGTCAGGCTGCCAGAGGAGTACCGCGATTTTTTGTTATTGGCAGGCAATGGCGGTGCAGGACCTTATTATGGCCTGTTTTCTTTGCAGAAGATTTTGTACTGGCTGGAAGATGACATTGACTTCAAAAAAGAACCTGTGTTATATCCGGGAATCGAGATCCCACAGGAATACTATGAAGATGAAGATGAAGATAAATATAAATATAAATATGAAGATGAAGATGAAGAACTTGATGATGAGGAATATGACTGTGCGCATATGATTGATGACGAGGAACAGGAAAACGATTCTGAGACAGAAGGAGAGGACTATCTACAGGGCTGTATACCGATTGGCAGTCAGGGAGATTCTTATTTTATGTATTTATTGCTGTCAGGTCCAAACGAGGGGCGGGTTGTGTATGTGGAAAGCGAACTGACATACGTTTTCTTTCCAAGGGAACAGGGCTTTCTTGCATGGTACAAAAGATGGCTGCGTGAAGTCAGCGGCGGATATCATATTTTTTGGTTTGGAACAAATTTAGACGGCGATGAAGACGAACTTCGGGAGCGTTATCAAAATACTACAGATAAGGAGGAGAAACGACTGATTCTTTCCAGCATGGAGAAATTCCCAGTCCTGTCAGCAGCATCGAAAGCGTGGATTGTAGAAGCGGCACAGGAGTATATACACGAATCAAATACCAGATGGCTGCTGGGATTCTTGCCTACGAAAGAGCTGGATGCTTTTCTGGAACAGCGCTGGGCGCTGGGCTTGTATGATGGAATTATCTGGGAAATTTATGATGTCCGTAATCGTTACAGGGGTAGTGAGGAAGAGACATGGGCTTTCCTAGATCATTGGGGAAAACGGATTATGAAGGTACTGCCCCAGATTTCACAGGAACACTGGTACATTGCATTTGAGATGTTCAAAAAACGTCCATGGCTGAAACTGCGGGATGTAGCAGGACTTTTGGATATTGTGGGTGAAAAGGAGAAGCCAACATTGCTGCGCACCTTTGGGACATTCCCAGATGCAGTGGCGAATTTAGATGTGTTTCTGAAAGAACTGGAAGAGCGGGAGAATCTTGAACTTTTGAATGCAGCGCTGCTTGCAGTGCCGGTAGTTAAAGATGAAACGCTTCTGGCAGCGTTGGAGCGGGTCTGCGAAGAACTGGACGAGGAATTACGGAGAAGTTATGATTTGGTTTTCCGAAATGCGCGCGCTATGGCAGAGCATGTGAGAGACGAATTTATCAATCCCCAATTACTGGGGATTATGCGTCCTCGGCGTATCTTTTTGCAAATAGATGATGAGATCAATTTGAAAGTGAACGAGAAGCATGAGACAGGCGGCATTGCGGTTCATCCTTTTATCGCGCTGGTGATTCAAGAATGTTTTGGCGGCTTGCCCGCTACGCCGCAGGAGTGGGATCAGACACTTTTGGAGATCAAGACGCTGATACTGGAAATCAAAAACTGGCATCTTTGCGTTGACGGCAGTACTCACTGGACTTATATTGTTCCGCCCGATAAGAACATTCCATTGAAAAAGCCTTATTATTATGCGCTTGGTGACTGGTCTTTGATCGGGCGGATGCAGAATTTAGAGAGACTGGTGATCGAACATCTCTGTATAGAGGATTTTTCTTTTCTGGCGGAATGCAAAAATGTTGAGACGCTCTCTTTATGCAATACCAATTTTTTTGACTGCCGTCTCCTGCTAAAACTGCCAAAATTGAAAAAAGTGGATTTGTCTCTGTGCCGGCTGGAACATGAGGACGTGTTGGAAACGCTGCAATCACTAGGTATAGAGATCGAGCGATAGCGCTAGTAATAAAATAGAAAGGCGGAATATTAGAATGGAAGTACCAAAAATATTTGAGAGCGAATACCGCTTCTGTGAAATTTTGTGGGCGCATGAGCCTGTGACAAGCAGCGAGCTGGTACGCCTGTGCAATGAGGCGTTGGAGTGGAAGAAATCCACCACGTACACGGTAATACGAAGGCTTTCTGAGCGGGGGGTGCTGAAATCTGAGGGTGCTGTCGTGACTTCGTTGATCTCTTGTGAGGAGGTACAGTCCGCAGAGAGCGCCGAGGTTGTCGCGCGCACGTTTTCCGGGTCGCTGCCAAGTTTTATAGCAGCTTTTGCGCGGAAAAAGAACCTCTCAAAGCAGGAAATTGATGAAATTCAAAAGATTATTGATACATATAAGGAGTAGCCTATGGAAAAATTATTTATCAAACTATTTGAGATGAGTATCTCCGCAAGCTATTTGATTCTAGCCGTTTTAATGGTGCGGTTTGTACTTCGGAGGGCACCCAAAAAGATGCGTAGTTTTCTGTGGCTTTTGGTTGGCATCAGGCTGATTGTTCCGTTTTCAGTCGAATCTGTCTTCAGCCTGATTCCAGATACGAAGGTGGCGAATGGATACAGCTATGAGGCAAGACTGCCTGTACACAATACAATCACAAATATGGAGATGCAAAAGCCTGTCAATGAGCCAGCCCAGAATACGTATATTCCTTCTGCTGAGACAGGCAGGGAGAAACGTCAGACTGCCCTTATCCTTTGCACGCAGATCTGGCTTGCTGGAATCGCAGTGATGATGATCTACATGCTGTTTAGCTATATACGGCTCAAAAACCGCGTCAGATGGTCCATACCAGATGAGCTTGCAACAGAGCGTCTAAATGGAACAAATGAAAAGCGCTGCGCTGCAAAAGTTTATCGGAATGATGCCATCGAAAGCCCTTTTTTATTTGGTATTTTTCGTCCCTGTATTTACATTCCATGTGGGATTTCTTGTGACGAGCTTCCTTATGTACTCCAACATGAACTGACGCACAAAAAGAGAAAGGATTACTTGATAAAGCCTGCGGGGTTTTTGCTCTTGTCCGTCTATTGGTTCAATCCCTGTGTGTGGGCTGCCTATATCTTGCTTTGCAAGGATATCGAGCTAATCTGCGACGAGTGCGTTGTGCGCGATCTTGGCACAGAGCATAAAAAAGCGTACTCGCAGGCGCTGCTCAACAGCGCGGTGAACCATCGCATCATTGCGGCTTGTCCAATCGCTTTTGGCGAGGTCAGTGTCAAGGAGCGTGTGAAAAATGTCCTGCATTATAAAAAACCTGCATTCTGGGCACTTGCGGCAGCAGTGCTGGCATGTGTGATTGTCCCCGTGTGCTTTATGACACAGAAAAAGACAGCAGCGCCCGAACAGGAGAACCAAACGACGGACAGTGTGGTCGATCTCGATGAGCTGCTGACAGCAGGGGAATATGAGATGTTTTATCCAGCTTTGTCTCCGTCTATGTTCACACCCAGACTGCTTCTGGGCAAAGATGGAGAATTTTCTTTTGGCTATGATCCCTTTAGCTCTTATTTGATTTTCGGGAAGTATGATTTTGTGTCGGATTGTGTGAAGGCAGTTACAAATGATGGAAAGTATCATTATCAGTTTACGCGCATCGGAGATGGTCTGCTGCGATTCGACGCAGAGGAATCCTCTGAATTGCACAAAACGAATACAGACATAGTGCCAACGGTCGAGAATGGCTCGATTTTCATTATAAACAGTGCGCTGTCAGCGATAAACAGTGCAGAGGAGCGGCTTGAGATGACGCGTCAGGAGATGTATGAGGGCAGGAGATGGACTGGCGAAGAATTAGAGACAAGACAAAATGAATTAGAAGCACTAAAGCAGCAGCTTATGACGGAAGAATTGAAATTACAGCATCGGTGGGAGACTATGGACGAAAGCGCATTAACGCAGGAACAGCGGACAGTTTTGAACGAAAAACAAGAGATGCTCGCGCAGCAGATTACAGACGTGATCAGCCAGCTGGAAGTAACGCAGGCCGAATGCCTGTCCATGATAGATGCTGCTGAAAAAATGCCCGCCGCGGCAAAGACCATCGAGCAGTGGGCAAGAGCATTCTGCGACCGTGATGCTGAGACAATCCTAAAGCTTGCTGATGAAGAGGTGATCAATAAATTCATAGAGCAAGAGCTGTTATTTCAAGGTGCAGACAGCGAAGGCGGTACCGCTTCATTTGGCTGGTCAAGCCCGTGGCCGTGGGGAGCGTCTTACGACGAGAATGGGAAGCCGTGCAATTACTATATTGTCAGCGCGACAGAACATACCGCGGAAATATTGTATTATGCATGGGTGTCTGACCCGCATGTGACGGTATGGCGCGAGCTGCTCACTTATGAATTAGATGGCGAAGCGTGTATCATAACATCGGAATCCCTTTCGTATATGGACGGCATCTGCATTGCAGAAGAATTTCACCGTGCATATCCAAATGGCATCGCAGAGACAATGATGGACTATTATTTATTTAACGGGGCAGGGGAAGCCTTGAATAAGAATGCAAAAGAAAATCAGAACAGCGATGTCTACAAAAAACTATTTGCGCCTGACACGGCAGCTATTTCACTGCTCAATATATTGAATAATCCGAATAAAGTCGGGACGCGTGTTCAGGAATCAGCAGATGAAACTGTCTGTACAGTGACGTTTGATTTTTATGAAGACAACAGTACAGTGTCTGTACAAATGATACGTCCATATGGCGCTGATGGTATTTGGGTGCCAGCTTTCCTGCTGGATCTCAGCGATGCGCATTTCATTGCACAGAAACAGGCAGAAATAGCTGAAAACAGGGAAGGCGGAAATCTTGTGTATGATCACAGTCTCAAGATAAATATGCTGCCGCTGGCGCCTAATAAAGAATAATTTGTCGAAAAATAAACAATAGCTTATATGACATTGTGCAACATTTATGTTTATTCGTATCATTTTTAAGTAAATATATCTAATCCTACAAAAATCTGTTCGGAAAGTTGACATGCTATTCGTTTCGTGATAAACTGCTAAATTGTTAAGACGTTAAACAAGTATTTATGAATTTTAGAGGGGAGATATCAAAATGAAAAAGAAGATTGTAAATGTAGTATTGTCAGTGGCAATTGTCACATCTATGATGTTTGGCGTGACAGCTTGTGGTTCAAAAGATACAACAACAGCTCCGGCGGAGGATGCAGCAGTGACAAATTCCGCAGCAGAGCCAGCAGCAGATGAGAGCACAGTGGCAGATGCAGCAGATGAGAGTACTGTAGCAGATGCAGCAGATGAGAGCACTGTAGCAGATGAGAGCACTGTAGCAGACGAGAGCACTGATGCAGACGAGAGCACTGATGCAGACGCAGAGGATGCAGCAGATGAGAGCACTGATGCAGACGCAGAAGATGCTGATGCAGGAGAAGCATCAGGAAGTGTAGAGGAGTGGGTAAATTCAGAGAAAGCCGCTACATATGTAACACTGTTCGACACAATGTTTGGCGGTCAGATGACAACTGCATTTGAGGTAGATGGTGATGCGCTGGTATTGGCTGTCATCCTTTCAGATGATATAGTTGGTTTAGATGGCGGTTCTTTATCACAAGACGAAATGGCAGAGATGCAGGCAGCAATGCAGCAGCAGTATGACAGCACAGCAGATCAGTTTGAGCCTATTCGCGATGAGCTTAGAAACGAAGTAGGCGATGATTCTCTGTCTGTACAGATCTCTTACAGACTCAGCGATGGTACAGAGTTATTCAACCAAGAGTTATAATCAGAAGTATAACGATATAGGCATAAAAGGCGGCAGAAAGAAATCTGTCGCCTTTTATGTACATGGGCGTCCAAAGGGACTTTCTCTACTGGATTGCACACGGGCGTGGAAAGGATGAATACAGGTGAAGATACTCAAGTATATTGTAAGGCTGTTGTTGTTTCTATTTGGAATGGCAGGATTTAGCGGATTTTTTATGCCGATGGTGCGCAGGCGGATAATAAATATAGGAAATTTTACAGGAATTGTGATCTGTGTCAGTGTTGTTCTATACGCACTGTTTATGCCATCCGTTCATAAAACGCTGCGTGCATTCTGGCAGAAAATGCTTGGAAAGATAGTATTGAGTATCTTGGCGGCAGGAATTGTTGTGGGTGTGCTCCTTGTCATCGTAATGACTGTGCTTATGATAAAGGCTGCTGCCAAACCGCCTGCACCAAATGCTACGGTGGTTGTGCTGGGCTGCAAAGTCTATGGTGATCGTCCCAGCATTACCTTGGAGGAACGGTTGAAGGCAGCAATAAACTATCTGAATGCAAATGCCGATTCGGTATGTATTGTGTCCGGTGGTCAAGGCGCTGATGAGACGATCTCCGAGGCAGAGTGTATGTATCTCTATCTTGTGAATAATGGCATTGACCCTAAACGGATTTACAAAGAGGACCAATCGACTACAACGCGTGAGAATTTGGCTTTTTCCTACGACATTATCAAGGAGCAGTCGCTAAATCCTCAGCTTGCGATCGCGACCAATAATTTTCATGAGTACCGCGCCGGAAAAGTAGCGGAGGGGCTTGGACTGGAATATGGTGCAGTCTCAGGTGACACGGCACTGTGGCTGCTGCCGACATACTATGCACGAGAGCTGCTTGCAATATTATATGAATGGGTTTTTTAGCATCAGCTTAGTGTAAAATTCGAAAAATAAATATATATTTCAAATAATAAGGGGGAAAATACAAATGAAATTGACAGAGAAGAAAAAAGCAGAGTGGGAAAAATTACTCAGAGATACGGCGTTAATCGGTCCGATTGATACCATTCAGGAACACACGCAAGGCGATTTGTGGGAGTTTGGCTCACAGACTAGAGGAAACTATTTCTTTTCGACAGAAAAACTTGTGTTTGTGGGAGGCCTTGGCGGTTTAACGAATTTTAGCGTGCCCTATAAAAATATTAAAGAACTGAAACTTTGTAACATTGGCGGGCTGATTCCAATTATTCCAACAGGCATTAAAGTGACGTATACAGATGAAAACGGAAAAAGCGTGAAGAAAAAGTGTTCTGTTATGAAAAGAAAAGACTGGCTTGCTTATCTTCAGGAGAAGAGTGGCATTTCCTAAAATATAACAAAACTTTTAGTATTATTTTTTCCATAAATATGCTACAATACTTCTATGATTTGGACATATATGTCACAGAAGGAGGTCGTGTTTATGAAATCAATTATACAGGATATGAAGCACAATTATTTTATCAATGCAGTCATTATGGTTATATTGGGGATTGTTCTTGTGATCTGGCCGCATATTCTCGGTGTCGCGCTGTGTTATCTGCTTGGCGGCGCATTGATCGTGATGGGAATTTTCCAGCTTATCAGCTTTTTGCGCGGAGAGCGGCTCGGTTTTTACAATAAGTTTGTCATGATGATGGGAATTGTGCTGATACTGCTGGGAATCTGGATTTGTACCCAGCCGCATATCGTGTTGTCAATCATTCCGGTGGTAGTCGGAATCATCGTGCTGATACATGGGTTGATGGACATTCAATATACCCTCGATATCAAGAAGGCAGGGAGTGAGAAGTGGTGGATTGCGCTGATTGCTTCGATTCTTACACTTGTCGTAGGTTTGCTGCTGGTGTTTAATCCCTTTACCGTGTATGAGATTACGATGGTTCTTTTGGGAGCTGCCATGCTCTATGATGGAGGATCGGATTTGGCACTTTTACTTTTTTCTTATCTGGCACAGCGGGATACGGATAAGAGACTGCGGGAATTTAAAGGAAACGAATAACTAAATAATGCACTATTCTATGGCTTCCGATATCTCATCGGAAGCTGTTTCATTCTCGCTGGATTCACTCTCATCATTTGACAGCCATTTGTCGAGAATATTTTTGTCATTTGACTCCTCATACACCTTTACGTGGTCATTCTCAGGGATTTTCTCTCCCGCGAGTAGATATCCCATAAGCTGAACACATTCATAGGAGCGTTCATAACACTGATATGCAGCGTCAGCATAACTTTCATGAAATGGCTCTGATTCATATGCAGTGTGGTAGTGTGACACGGCAAGTGACATCTCCTCGCTTGCCTGCACTGCCAAATCCTTGACGTTTTCATACTGAGCAGGCATTTGAGTATTGGCAAATTCTGCAAATTTTGCATCCATATCGTCTAGCAGTTCTAGCAGTTCATCTGCTGATTCTTTTTTGGTGACATCGAGATTGTTGATTTTTTCGTCTGCCTCCTGTATGTAGTCTGTAAAGTCTGCGACAGAGGAGGAGAAGCTTGCGAGTGTTTTCTCCTCCTCACTGGAATCTGTGCAGCCTGACAAGCTGACAGCGCCCAACAGAGCTGCCGCGAGTAGTCTAAATGTTTTGAAGGTAAATTGATTGTTCATTTCCTGAATATTCCTTTGCATAATTATCCATATATCAAAAAGCTTTCTTTTACAGTATTATACTCTACCACAATATATACATAAAAGCAATCTTATATGTTTCATTTGGAAAATTCATAAAAAACGGTTTACTTAATCTGCAATATTATGTATAATTATATATGTTTTTGTTGCCAAAAACAGTAACAACAGGACAAATTAGATTTGAAAGGATAAGAGTGAACATCATGATCGGTGCTGACGCAATCGTAAAATGTCTCGAGAATGAGGGTGTTACAACGGTGTATGGTTATCCCGGCGTAGCGATCTGCCCATTTTACAACAGTATTCTCGACTCAAAGATCAGGACAATATTAGTTAGAACAGAACAGAATGCTGCACACGCAGCGAGCGGAGAAGCCCGAGTCACCGGTAACGTGGGAGTGTGTGCCGTCACGAGCGGACCGGGTGCTACCAATTTAATCACAGGAATCGCGACCGCCTTCGCGGACAGTATTCCGATGGTATGTATCTCAGGTCAGGTAAAAAGTGAGCTGATTGGAAGTGATGTATTTCAGGAGGCGGACATCACAGGCGCTGTGGAGTCGTTTGTCAAATACAGCTATCTCATCAAAAATGTAGAGGATATCCCCCGCATTTTTAAAGAAGCCTTCCACATTGCCAATTCCGGGCGAAAGGGACCTGTGTTGATAGATGTTCCCATTGATATACAGAACGCTGCCATCAAGAATTTTAAATATCCCGAATCAGTGAATATCCGCGCTTATAAGCCGACTGTGAAGGGAAATATCGTACAAATAAAGAAAGTTGTAAAAGAGCTTGAAAAGGCAAAACGCCCCATCATCTGTGCGGGCGGTGGTGTGCATCTGAGCGAGGCGGTAACAGAGCTTCGGGTATTTGCTGACAAATACCGAATTCCGGTGGTGTCCACCATGATGGGAATCGGCGTGATGCCCACGGAGGACCCCATGTATTTTGGCATGGTTGGAAACAACGGCAAAGCCTATGCGAACCGTGCGATGAATGAATCAGATCTTTTGATTATGGTGGGTGCGCGCGTGGCGGACAGAGCTGTCAGCCAGCCAGATTTGATTACGACCAACAAGATTTTGGTACATATAGATGTGGACCCTGCCGAGATTGGCAAGAATGTCGGTCCGTCGATACCATTGGTGGGAGATGCCAAACATATTTTTGAGGATATCGCCAAAGAGGAATTTACCTGTGAACATGAGGCATGGATTCGCACACTGGAAGAATACCGTGAGACCATGGTCCAGAAGCGCAAACCAAACCCTGCATATGTAGATCCCGCGGCGTTTATCACAATGCTTTCCCATGAGATGAAGGACAATGCAGTGTACGTTGCCGATGTCGGGCAAAACCAGATTTGGAGCTGCAATTACCATATTGTGAAAAAGGGCCGTTTTCTCACATCGGGCGGAATGGGAACGATGGGATATTCGATTCCTGCCGCTATGGGGGCGAAACGCGGCGACATGGACAGACAGGTCGTGGCGGTCTGCGGTGACGGTTCGTTCCAAATGTCAATGATGGAGCTTGCGACCATTATGCAGCATCATATCCCTGTCAAAATTATCGTGATGAAGAATAATTATCTTGGCATGGTGCGCGAATTTCAGCATTATACGTACAAGGATAATTATTCCGTCGTAGATATCAAGGAGGGAACACCCAACCTCGAGAAACTCGCTGCGGCATATGATATCCCGTTTATCCGTGTGGAGAATATGACGCATGCACAGGAAAAACTTCAAGAGTTTCTGGCAGATGACAACACGATGCTCATGGAATGTCTCGTAGACCCGATGGATTTAGTAAAATAAGGAGGTTCCAGTCTATATGAAAAAAATATATTCCGTACAAGTAGAAAACAGGGCTGGTGTGCTTTGCAAGGTTTCAGGGCTGTTCTCGAGAAGATGCTTTAACATTGACAGCCTTGCGGTTGGCGAGACAGATGATCCGGCAATTTCCTGTATGACAATCGTAAGCTCTGGAAACCAGCGGACAATCGAACAGATTGAGAAGCAGCTCAACAAGAAACTTGACGTTATCAAAGTAAAAACGTTTGATGAAAAGGACAGCATCAGCAGAGAGCTCATGCTGATCAAGGTAAAATACAATCGCGGTACGAGGCGTGATATCATGGAAATTTGTGAGATCATGAAGGCGGATATTGTCGATATGTCGAACAATAACATGATCATACAGATCTGCGATATGCCAGAGCGCATCAAGGTGATGCTGGATATGCTCAAGTCGATCAGTATCGTGGAGGTGGCAAGAACAGGGACACTGGCTTTGCCTAAATGTATTGACAATTAATATCAGAGTTGTTACAATGATTTTTGGTTATTTATGCAAAATAAAGGATTGTAACGGATTAGGGAGTGTATCTTTATGCAGAAAAGAGTATTTCAGCTTTTGGTTGATAACAATGCCGGCGTCTTGAGCCGTATTTCAGGCTTGTTCTCAAGACGCGGCTATAATATTGAGAGTATCACGGCAGGTGTCACCGCAGATTCCCGCTTTACCCGTATTACCATCGTGACTTCAGGAGAGGAGGATATTTTAGACCAGATTGAGAAGCAGGTTGCAAAGCTGGTCGATGTGAGAGATATCCGCGAGTTAAAGCCTGAGAAAAGTGTTTACAGAGAGCTTTGTCTGATCAAGGTAAAGTCAACGCCGGAAAAGCGACAGGGCGTCATTGCTGTAGCTGATATTTTCAGGGCAAAGATTATTGATGTCAATGTGGACAGCCTGATTGTTGAGCTGACGGGGAATCAGTCAAAGATTGAGGCGTTTATCGGTCTGTTGCAGGATTATGAAATCCTTGAGATTGCAAGGACAGGCATCGCGGGACTTGGACGCGGCACAGACGAACTTGTGAATCTGGAGTAGGTTCTAAATTATTATATTTAATTTTACATATATTACTAGGAGGATTAAAAAATGTCAGAAGCAAAGATTTATTATCAGGAAGATTGCAACCTTTCTTTGTTAGAGGGCAAGACAATCGCAGTGATCGGTTACGGCAGTCAGGGACATGCCCATGCGTTAAACGCAAAGGAGTCAGGCTGTCATGTCATTATCGGTCTCTATGAGGGCAGCAAGTCATGGGACAAGGCAGTCAAGCAGGGATTTGAAGTGTATACAGCAGCAGAGGCGGCAAAGAAGGCTGATATCATCATGATTTTGATCAATGATGAATTACAGGCAGATATGTACAAGAAGGATATCGAGCCAAACCTTGAGGCAGGCAATATGTTGATGTTTGCACATGGTTTCAATATTCATTTTGGATGCATCACACCGCCTAAGGATGTCGATGTGACCATGATCGCACCGAAGGGACCCGGACATACCGTCCGCTCTGAGTATCAGGCCGGCAAGGGCGTTCCTTGTCTGGTAGCGGTAGAGCAGAATGCTACGGGAAAAGCACTGGATTATGCACTTGCCTATGCACTTGCAATCGGCGGCGCGAGAGCAGGCGTACTTGAGACGACATTTAGAACAGAGACAGAGACAGACTTATTCGGTGAGCAGGCAGTTCTTTGCGGCGGCGTATGTGCCTTGATGCAGGCTGGTTTTGAGACACTTGTTGAGGCTGGATACGATCCGAGAAACGCTTACTTTGAGTGTATCCATGAGATGAAGCTCATCGTTGATCTGATTTATCAGTCAGGCTTTGCGGGCATGAGATATTCTATTTCCAACACAGCAGAGTATGGAGACTATATCACAGGACCCAAGATTATCACAGATGAGACAAAGGCGGCAATGAAGAAGATTCTCTCCGACATTCAAGATGGCTCTTTTGCGAAGGAATTTTTGTTAGACATGTCTCCGGCAGGACGTCAGGTACATTTCAAGGCGATGAGAAAGCTTGCCTCCGAGCATCCGTCTGAGAAGATTGGTGAGGAGATCCGCAAGCTCTATAGCTGGAACAACGAAGAGGATAAGTTTATCAACAACTAGAAAATTAAGTTCAAAAAAGGGAGAGTTTTTCTCCCTTTTTGATAATTATGGAGGCGTGTGAAATCAATGTATGCATATATAAAAGGTGAAATCGTAGACATCACCGATGACAATCTCGTATTGGAATGCAACAATATCGGCTACAACATCAGGATTCCGCTCAGTGTTGCGCAGCGTTTGCCGGGAATCGGTGCTGACGTCAAGATTTATACTTATACAAGCGTGCGCGAGGATGCCTTCAATCTATTTGGTTTTCTCTCAAAGGATGATTTGGAGATCTACAAGAAATTAATCGCGGTGAATGGAATAGGCCCCAAGGGTGCATTGAGCATTTTGTCTGCCATGAGTGCCGATGACCTGCGTTTTGCCATTTTGTCAGGCGATGCCGCAGCGATAGCAAAAGCGCAAGGAATTGGGAAAAAGTCCGCGGAGCGGATTATCCTAGAGCTGCGTGATAAAGTATCGATGATGAGCAAGTCAGATTTGGACTCAGAGGATCTGACGACAGGGACTTCTGTCGATACAGGTACGAAAAATGAGGCATTGGAAGCATTGGTATCATTGGGCTATACCCCGTCTGACGCGCTGAGAGCTGTGCGGCAGATTGAGATCACAGAGGATATGGACGCAGGCACTGTTCTTAAGCAGGCGCTGAAAATAATCAGTACATTGTAATGTTTTTGGAGGATTCTATGGCATCCAGAATGATTGAGACAAAGCTTTTAGAAGAGGATATCAAAATAGAGGGAAGTCTCCGTCCTCAGACGCTAAAAGATTATATCGGACAGAAAAAGGCAAAGGAAATTTTAAGAGTGTATATTGAAGCGGCACGCCAGAGAAACGATTCGCTGGATCATGTTCTTTTTTATGGTCCTCCTGGCCTTGGCAAGACCACGCTTGCTGGCATCATAGCAAATGAGATGGGGGTTCATCTCAAAGTGACAAGCGGACCGGCAATTGAAAAGCCGGGGGAGATTGCTGCCATTTTGAACGGATTGCAGGAAGGAGATATCTTATTCATCGATGAGATCCACCGTTTGAATCGGCAGGTTGAGGAAGTTTTGTATCCCGCGATGGAAGATTTCGCGATTGATATTCTGATCGGAAAAGGA
Source organism: uncultured Lachnospiraceae bacterium (assembly GCA_910586405.1). Classification (GTDB taxonomy): domain Bacteria; phylum Bacillota; class Clostridia; order Lachnospirales; family Lachnospiraceae; genus COE1. The sequence goes on along the minus strand of CAJUII010000034.1, from coordinate 17,520 downwards.
GCTACCGCAAAATCAGTGCGGCTTGATCTGCCCCACTTTACATTGATCGGAGCGACGACACGTGCAGGTTTGCTGACTGCACCGCTGCGAGATCGATTTGGCGTTATACAGCATTTGGAATTTTATTCAGTGGAGGAGCTCAAACTGATCATTCAGCATTCGGCGCGCGTGCTGAACGTGCAGATTGATGAGCAGGGAGCGCTTGAGCTGGCGCGCAGAAGCCGCGGCACACCGAGACTTGCAAATCGTATGTTGCGCAGGGTCCGTGATTTTGCACAGATCAAATATGACGGACAGATCACTCTGGAGGCCGCAAATAAGGCGCTGGATATACTGGATGTCGATAAACTGGGACTTGATCAGACAGACAGAGAGATTTTGATGACAATGATCGAACGGTTTAACGGCGGTCCGGTTGGGCTTGACAATCTCGCCGCAGCGATTGGAGAGGACCGCGGGACAATCGAGGATGTGTATGAACCTTATCTGATCAAAAACGGATTTATTGTGCGCACACCGCGCGGAAGAATGGTATCAGAACTTACATACCGCCATTTAGGGCTTGAAATGCCTGTGTAGTCTGGTATAATAATTATACTTAGTGAATACACAGTGAGAAAGGGGCATGGTTATGTCTGCCAAAACAGATACAGAAGTGATTATCGGAGGAAAAGTACTGACTGTCAGCGGCAATGAAAGCGCCGAATATTTACAGAAGGTTGCAGCGTACATAAATAGTAAAGTCAATGAATATGCTAAGATGGACAGCTTTAAGAGACAATCTGTCGAGAAGCAGAATATGTTGATTCAGTTAAATATTGCGGATGATTATTTTAAAGCGAAGAAGCAAATCGATCTGCTTGAACAGGATTTGAAAGCAAAGGACAACGAATTATATGATTTAAAGCACGAGTTGATCGCCACGCAGATCAAACTGGACAACACCGCAAAATCCCTCAAGGAAGCAAATGAAACATTGAATGAAAATTCAAAGCAGATTATCCGTCTTGAAACAGAACTGAAAGGCAGTCAGAACGTATGAGTCTACGGAACATAGAATTGTTGGCGCCAGCCGGAGATTTCGCCTGTTTTCAGGCTGCGCTCAGCGCAGGAGCAGATGCTGTATATCTTGGTGGAGAGCAGTTTGGCGCGCGCGCCTACGCTGGAAATTTTTCTTCGGAAGAAATCAGAACAGCTCTGCATACAGCCCATCTTTTTGGCAGAAAGATATATCTTACTGTCAATACACTTGTCAAGGAAAATGAGTTTGAACAGCTTATTCCTTTTATCACACCGCTGTATCAGGATGGCTTAGACGGCGTGATTGTCCAAGATCTCGGCGTGCTTGCCTGTCTGCGCCAAGAATTTCCAGATCTGGCGCTCCACGCAAGCACACAGATGACGATCACAGGGTATTATGGCGCAGAATTTCTAAAAAAGCTGGGCGTGTGCCGTGTTGTGCCTGCAAGAGAGTTGTCGCTGGATGAGATCAAAACTATCAAGGAAAAGTCACAGCTGGAAATCGAATGTTTTATCCATGGTGCCATGTGCTATGCGTATTCTGGACAATGTCTGTTTAGCTCTATTTTAGGCGGGCGAAGCGGCAATCGTGGACGCTGTGCCGGTCCCTGCCGTCTGCCCTATGCCAAAGAGCGCGGCAGGGAGCAGTATCCGCTCAGTCTCAAAGATATGTATACGCTGCCAATACTGCCGAAATTGATAGCTGCCGGTATTGATTCCTTCAAAATCGAAGGGCGCATGAAGAGTCCTGAATATGTTGCAGGGGTGACTGCCGTTTATCGCAAATACCTTGATGCATACTTGGCGCATCCTGAGAGAGAATATTGGATTCACCCAAAAGATGAACAGTTCATCAAACACCTGTACATTCGTTCAGACACTTGCAGCGGATATTATCAGCAGCATCACCATAAAGATATGGTCACGCTGACAGAGCCGGGGTATTCAGGTAATGCACAGGAAGTTCTCAAAGAAATCCAGGAGAAATATATTGCCAACAAGCTGCGTATGCCCATCACTGGATATGCAGTGATCCGTGCGGGAAGTCCGGCGCTTCTGACGTTCTCTGCGGAGGCGGTATCTGTGACTGTGACAGGAGAGACAGTTTGTCCAGCACAGAACAAACCATTGAGCCAAGAGGATATCCGACAGAAGCTTGGAAAGCTTGGAGATACCTGCTTTACCTTGACAGATCTGACAGTCGATACTGACGGGGCTTCATTTATGGCGGTGAAGACACTGAACGAGCTGCGGCGGATGGCAGCTTTAGCGCTGGAACAGAAGATTCTGGCACCGAACATGCGAACTGTCTCTGAACAGGTGATATCTAAGCGTGTATCTAACACAGCAATACGACATGAAACGCAAGAAAGTATCTGCCACAGTAAATTGTGTGTGCTGGTCACAACCGAGGAACAGCTTTTGGCTGCAAGTGCCTTTGCAAAGATCCATAGAATATATGTGGAGGCTGACCTGCTCATAGAAAAACAGATCGCTTTGCTGCCCGACAAAGAGTTTATTCTTGTACTTCCGCATATTTTCAGGAAAAGATCGTATCAATACTTGTCGTTATATGAGAAACTTTTGAGCGACAGTCGTCTTTTGGGGGTCATGATCCGAAATATAGAGGAGCTGGAATGGATTCAGGAGATTGGTTATACAGGAGAGATCTACTCGGATTATACGATTTATGCATGGAATCAAGCAGCACTGGACAGTTTAGAGAATCATCTGGAAGGTATCACACTTCCTTTGGAGCTCAATAAGAGGGAACTGGACTTCCTATCGCCGGCAGGAAGCACTTGTTTTGTGCTGTATGGATACATACCTTTGATGTATTCTGCAAACTGTATTCGAAACACATTAGATCGGTGTATAAAGGATGCAAAATCTGCAAATAATAGATATCATTTGACAGACCGTTACCATAATGATATCACAGTCGTACAGAACTGCATTCACTGTTATAACATTCTGTACAATACGGTACCTTTGTCGCTGCATGGACAGTTAGAGCGTATTCAGAAAAAAAACTATCCAATTTTGCGGCTTGACTTCTCCGTCGAGAACAGTGTACAGACAAGGGCTGTGATTGAATATTATCTAAATTCCTGCAAAGAGTTTCCCTTTCAGGAGTTTACGAACGGACATTATAAGCGTGGAGTAGAGTAGTATGCTTAGAGCAGTAATCGAATTATCCAAATATATATTAGCGGTAAATATTGTGTTATATGTATTGATTAGTTTTATCGCCCTCTGTCGTGATGACAGGAAACGCAAAAATATTATTTTTGTCCTTCAGTATTGTATGATATTTATCAATCATCTGACAGGAAGTTTGGTGCTGTTATCCTCAAGAAAAGATTTTACATATCTTTTCCTCCCACTATTTCAGATGATAACGGTGTTTGCATTTCTGGTTTTGATGCGTGTGATCTATCCGAAAGCAGATCGCTTAATCCAGAATCATATTGCGCTGCTACTGTCTGTCTGCTTTGTGATTCTGACACGCCTGTCGCTCACTCGATCTATTCGTCAGTTTACCATCATTGCAATATCCCTGGTGATCGCGCTGATCATCCCTGCTTTCCTGAAATACACGAGACTGTTCAAGCGCTGCGAGTATATCTTTGCAGCAATTGGCATATTGATATTAGGTGCGGTGCTGATCCGTGGCAGTATAACGAATGGATCAAAATTGTCTTTTTCAATCATGGGATTGTCCTTTCAGCCATCAGAGTTCGTGAAAATCATCTACGTGCTGTTTATTGCGGCAATGCTGTCAAAGGCTAAACAGCTTTGGCACATACTGCTTTCGGCGGTTCTCGCGGCGGTGCATGTGCTGTTTCTTGCCGCCTCCAAGGATCTTGGCAGTGCACTGATTTATTTTATCACATATATTATCCTTCTGTATGTGGCGACGCGCAGGCGGCGATACCTGATCTTGGGATTTGCAGGCGGCGCTGCTGCGGCATATATCTCGTATCTGTTATTTGCCCATGTGCGTGTCCGTGTGGCAGCATGGCTTGATCCGTGGAATGATATCAATGCCACAGGATATCAGATTGCCCAATCCTTATTTGGCATTGGAACCGGCGGTTGGTTTGGCATGGGAATTGATGCCGGAACGCCTGGCTCCATTCCCTATGTGGAACAGGATTTTATCTTTTCTGCAATCTGTGAGGAATTTGGTGTTATTTATGGCATCTGCCTGATTGCAGTATGTGTTAATTTATTTTTGGAGATTGTACGCGTTGCGTACTCCTGTCAAGATACGTTTATGCGATATGCTTCCTATGGAATGGGCATCATCTACATCGTACAGCTTTTTCTCACCATTGGCGGTAACTGCAAGTTTATTCCGCTGACAGGCGTGACGCTGCCTCTGATCAGCTACGGCGGCAGCTCGGTGCTCGCCACTTTGATGATGCTTTCTGTTGTACAGGGATTGTATATCCATTGCGATACATCTTATGAAATTCTAGATCCTGACGATAAAAAAAGTGATAGATCTCATCAAGTACTTGTTTTTACGAGAATGCAGCTTCACACGAACGTGATTGCCGGTGTCTTTGCGGGACTTTTCATTGCGATCAGTGGTTATCTGGTACACTATGTATATTTTGACAGTGCGCAGGTTATCAATAATTCGTACAATGCGAAGCGGCAGGATATTCTGGCAGAAGAGACGATACGGGGAGATATTCTGTCCGCTGACGGACAGGTGCTGGCGACGACGCTAGCCAATTCGGATGAACGGTATTATCCTTTTGATAAGGTATTTGCACATGCGGTCGGTTATGCTTCGAACGGCAGAATGGGCGTGGAGCAGAGTGCAAACATGTTTCTTGTCTCATCGAATATCTCTCTGGGGAACAAGCTGCAAAACGATCTTGCGAACGAGAAGCATATGGGAAACACAGTTATCACGACTTTCGATGCCAGGCTGCAAAAAATTGCCTACAATGCATTAGGCACCTATGAGGGAACTGTGCTTGTGACAGAGCCAGCGACAGGAAAAATTCTTGCAATGGTCTCAAAACCAGATTTTAATCCAAATACAATTAGTGAGATCTGGGATAGTCTCCTACAGGATACAACAAGCTCTGTATTGTTGAACCGAGCAACACAGGGACTGTATCCTCCTGGGTCTACTTTTAAGATCCTCACAGCGCTGGAATATATCCGTGAAAATCCAGAGCGTTATAAGGAATATCAATTCCAATGTACTGGAAAGTTCACAAGCGGCAAAAATACCATCAACTGTTTTCATGGCACAGTACACGGAGAGGTTGACCTTGTGGAATCTTTTGCAAAATCCTGCAATGCCTCATTTGCCAATATAGGGCTTGTCATTGACAGGAAAAAATTTAAGCAGACACTTGAGAAACTGTATTTCAACCGAAAGCTTCCTGTGAATTTTCCGGCAAACAACAGCAGTATCTCTGACGAGATAGTCAGCAATGACAATGCGATGATACAGACGGTCATCGGTCAGGGAACAACGCAGATGACACCGATACAGATAGCGATGATCACAGCAATGATTGCCAATGATGGTGTGATGATGGAGCCCTATATGATCGACCGTGTCGAGACCGCGAACGGAGAGGTGATTAAAACATATTCGCCTCATGCACTAGGACAGCTCATCACAGAACAGGAGGCGGCAATTTTGCAGGAGGCCATGCGGGCAGTCGTGGAGGAAGGCACAGGAACGCGCTTGATCAGTGAGGGATACAGTGCGGCTGGCAAGACAGGATCTGCTGAGTTTAATTCCAACTCGGATTCACATGCGTGGTTTACTGGATATACGTATGATACAGAATATCCTTTGCAGATCACAATCATCATGGAGGGAGCAGGTTCCGGCGGTGAATATGCTGTACCGATGGCAAGAAGGATTTTGGATGAGTATTATAGTCAAAAATAATGTACATTTTTCTGATTTATTATAAATATTGCAAAAATTTAAAGAATACTTTGTAATTTTTTGTGAAAAGGTGTATATTAGTATTAGGTATAATTTGAGATAAGCAAAAGGAGGACCAAAAATGATTAACCGTTTATTTGGAAATTATTTGGTGGACAAAAAAGTATTGACGCAGACTCAACTCGATGATCTGCTTCCCGTTCAAAAAGATTTCAAGGCTGAAGTAGAGACGATCGCAGTAATTAATAAAGTACTTACGGCGGCAGTGGCACAGGAGCTTTTGGGGCGGATAGATAAAAATACCGAACACTTTGGCGAGGCAGCTATCGAGGCAGCGTATCTCACGGACGAAAAGCTAGACGAGATATTGACATATCAAACCAATGCATTTATGAAATTTGTTCAGAGCATGATAGATAATCACTTTTTGGATCTGGGACAAATCAATCATTTTCTGGATGAATTTCAGCGCATGGGCGGTTACACAGACGCTCAAATCAGCGCGCTCATCCATGATGATGTTGAGGAATGTATGCACATCTTTGTTCCTCTAAAGTCACCGAGGCTGAAAGAATTTGCGCTGACCCTTATCCAGACTATACGCCGACTGATAGACTGTGACGCTTATTTGGACAAATCATTTACTGCGCGTTCTTTACAGCTTGACAAACATGCGTGTCAGATGGTGGTAGGAGACATGCATATGAAAGTGTATATCAGCGCACCGGATAATGATCTGCTCGCAATAGCAAACTATTTTACCGGGGATACATACGAATCTGTAAATGAGGACGCGCTGGATAATGTGGGCGAATTTATCAACTGTGTGAATGGACTGTTCGCTACTAATTTAAGTTATGACGATGTCACAATCGACATGAACTCACCGGAATTTTCGATGGTTGGACCTTTTATCAGCAATGAGAAATTGTATGTCATTCCTATTCATGCGAACGGATATAGTTTTAAGGCAGTGCTAGAAGTATATGAATAAGAATATGCTTATAAGTTTTATAGGATAAGGAGATAAAAATATGAATACTGTTTTGATAGTTGACGATTCTAAGACTTCCAGATATATGCTTCGCCATATACTTGTTGAAAATGGCTATGAGGTGATCGGTGAAGCAGAAAATGGACAGGAAGGCTTTGATAAATATTGTGAATTGGAGCCGGATTTCGTTACGCTCGATATCACCATGCCGGTGATGGATGGAATAGAAACCCTCGTTAAAATCAAAGAATACGATGAGGAAGCCAAAATAATAATGGTGACGGCATCTGGTCAGAAAAATAAAATGCTGGATGCGATCAAGCTCGGCGCGGCAGATTTTGTCACAAAACCTTATGAAACAAGCCAGATTATAAGCATTATGGACAGTATGAAAGAATAATATACGCACCATACAGGAGGAAACACCATGATTCAAGCTACTAGTTGTGGTGGCGTAGTCATTTTCCGGGGTAAAATTTTACTTTTATACAAGAATTTCAAAAACAGATACGAGGGGTGGGTTTTACCAAAAGGCACTGTTGAAATGGGTGAGAAGCATGTGGAGACTGCCCTGCGAGAAGTGTTTGAGGAGTCAGGCGTGAAAGCTACTGTTATGAAATATATTGGAAAGAGCGAATATACCTTCAATGTGCCTCAGGATATCGTAGAGAAGGAAGTCCATTGGTATCTAATGATGGCGGATAATTATTACAGCAAGCCACAGCGTGAAGAATTTTTTGTTGATTCAGGATATTATAAATATCATGAGGCATATCATCTGCTCAAATTTTCAAATGAGAAGCAGATTTTAGAGCAGGCATATCAGGAATACCTGGATCTTCGAAAAAACAGACAATGGATAAAACCACGTTAAAACATCTAAAAAGAAGGTCAGTTTTGATCTTCTTTTTGATTTGTAATATTTGGAATGATATGTTAGAATAGTCAGTGATAATAAAATCTATTTGGAAGCAGTGGTAAAGATGCGTTTTAGTAAGAAGTTATATATCAGCCCATCATTGGACAAAAAATGTGGGACAGTGAAGTGGAAGCTGCGGACAGGCAGCCCACAGCCGACAGTCTACATCATAGCACTCGCCAAAAATCAAGATCTGCTCGAAATCTATCACAGCGGAATGCTCAAACAAAAGTACTATCGAAAAAAAGCCAATGCTCCTTATATTGTCGGTATTGCCACGGGATATGGCGGGGCAGTAGATCTGGTCATGGATATTATTGAGGATGTTTTCCGCGAGACAGGGACATATGATGTAAAATCTTATTTCAAATAAGGGGAGATTATGGTATCGATACTATTAACTGTTTTGAAAATCATCGGGATTGTGGTTCTGGTGATTCTGGCACTTATTTTATTTGTCTTATTGCTGGTTATGTTTGTGCCAGTCCGCTATCGTGCAAATGGCAGCTATCAGGATGGCACATTTATGACAAGACTGCGTGTATCATGGCTTCTGCATATGGTGTCCGTGAAGGGCGATTTTCAGAATGGGCAGGAATTACACATCGTCCTAAAAATTTTGGGTATTCCCTTTTTTGATACACTCAGGAATAAAAAAACAAAGCCAACAAAAACTAAGGTAAAGCCTACAGGCGAAATCCAGGCGGCATCCTCAGAGAATGACAGTGATAACGAGTCTTATGAAGACATCATGTATGATTCATATGAGAAGACGGAAACAGATCGAACACAGGACTTTGATGTGACGCCAGAATGGCCTGAGACAAAAAAACTTGACACAGCAGCGCAAAGCGGCGCAAAGAAACGAAATATCTTTCAAAAAATAGAGGAATTTATTGGAAAATTTGTAAGTTTTTTCATAAATATCAAGTTCACATTCGATAAAGTTTGTGATACAATAGTTAGGATAAAAAATAACATAAATTATTATCTTCAATTATTGCAGAGTGACAGCACAAAGCAGGCTTTGATTGTGTGTCGGGGACAGTTTGGGCGGATTCTGAAAAAAGTAGCCCCCCGTAAATTTAAGGTCAATCTCCATCTGGGATTTGAGGACCCGGCAGTGATGGGACAGGTACTAGCGATGTGGGGAATGCTGTATCCATTACATCAGGGAAGGATTGATATTCAACCGGAATTTGATCGAGCTGTCATGGAGGGTGAGTTCTCTTTTCAGGGAAGGATTCCTGTATTTGTGTTTGTACATGCTGGATGTATCTTGTTTTTTAATAAAGATATCAAACGTTTGATAAAAAGTTTAAGACAGAAAGTGGTTTAACGTAGTCAATTTGGAGGTATGGAATGTCTGGTAATAATAGTTTTAATGAAGTAGTCAATTCTATGATGCAGGGAATGGAGAGTTTCCTCTCATCAAAAACTGTGGTTGGAGAACCTACACAGGCAGGTGACACAACCATTATCCCATTGGTAGATGTCACGTTCGGTGTAGGGGCAGGTGCGTCCTCTCAGGAGAAGAAAAATGGCGGAGCAGGAGGTATGACTGGCAAGATGTCTCCCAGCGCAGTGCTCGTTATCAAAAACGGACAGGTGCGGCTTGTCAATATCAAAAATCAGGATACGGTCAACAAGATCATTGATATGGTGCCGGACATCATAGATCGATTTACTGCCAAAAAAGATGATATGCTCAGTGATGACGAAGCGATCAACACAGCATTCCCTGAGTACGAATACGAATAGGATATAAATAAAGTTTGCCCTGCATATAATAAATAAAGATGTGCCGGGGTATTATAATAATGTGTAAGCTTATAGGCTATACCTTGTTTTGGATTGCAATCGGCATGCTCTTTATGCTGGCGATAGGAAGCACATGGATCGGTTTGATACTGATCGCTGTTTTCATTATAACAGGGTATTATCTATTTGACTGTAGATAAAATAATGGTGGTTTTCTAATTCAAAAGGGAGTAAATGAGATGTTGGATTTTGATGAAGAGCTCTTGAGGGCTGAATCACCAGAGGATCTAAAAGATATGAAACTCTGGATGTTTCGGGAGCAGGTCAGAATTCAGGCAAAGGGAGAAGAGCTTCAAGAGCTTAACCGAGAGCTACAGGATTTGAAACGAAAGTTGGAGCGCGACAGAACTGCACTGGAATTGCGAGAAAAGACAATTAAGAAACGGTATGATGACAATGAGGTATTCATAGAGAAAAAGAAAAAGATTATAGAGAATGCCTACCAGCAGCTTGCGCTTGACAGAAAAGCATTAGAGTGCGAACGCTTGAATTTTGAGCACGAAAAGAACAAATACCGACGCCAGAAAATGTCTGGCGCGAAAACTATGCATCAATATGAATCAAGTGCCTATGATTGTACAAGCTTTTTCAGGGGCGTTGACAGTGAGCTGGCACTGCGGAAGCGGTACAAAGAACTGCTTAAAATTTTTCATCCTGACAATAAATGCGGGGATACCAAGACATTACTGCTCATTCAGACAGAATACGAAAATATGAGAAGCCGGTACCATGAAGGTTCATAGTACTGGCTTTTTCTGCATATGAGATGCGGAAAAACAATAAAAAAAGAAGTTTTGCACTTCTTTTTTTATATTTGCATATACAATATACATTACGCTCTTTCTACAGCGCCGGAACGCAGACATCTTGTACATACATGCATTCTCTTAGCAGCTCCGTTTACTTTGCACTTTACACTTCTTACATTTGAATTCCAAATTGCATTGGATCTTCTATGAGAATGGCTTACGTTATTACCGAAATGAACGCCTTTGCCACAAATATCACACTTTGCCATCGTTAGCACCTCCTCGACTAAACTAAGTCATTCGACTCACAACATTAATATCTTATCAGATAAACTGTTATTTGACAAGTTCTTTTTCTCAAAAAATATAATTTTTTTGTGTTTCCTTTTTTTTCAAAAACGGTTATAATAATAGCATTAATGTTTTTTATTTTATAAAAGAACCAAAGGAGGATTTCTATGAAAGGATCTATGAATACCCATCTGGGTAATATCTATATCGATCCTGAGGTTATTGCCCAGTATGCAGGAAGTGTCGCTGTGGAATGCTTCGGCATCGTCGGCATGGCATCAGTGAACGTAAAGGACGGTTTGGTGAAGCTGCTTATGAAGGAGAGCATCACGCATGGGATATCGGTAAATATTGTGAATAATAAATTGATTCTTGATTTTCACGTGATTGTCGCATATGGCGTCAGTATTATTACTGTATGTGACAATTTGATCAATAATGTAAAATACAAAGTAGAAAGTTTCACAGGTCTCGAAATCGAAAAAATCAACATCTTTGTTGAAGGCGTTCGAGTGATTGATTAAGGAGGATTTCTGAAGTGGGATTAAATGTAATCGATGCGAAAATGCTGTCAAAGATGTTTCTCGCCGGAGCAAAGAATTTAGAGCATAAAAAAGAATGGATCAATGAGCTGAACGTATTCCCTGTTCCAGACGGTGACACAGGTACGAATATGTCTATGACAATACTGTCTGCTGCAAAGGAGGTCGCTGCGATCTCGGAACCGGATATGGTTTCGCTTGCAAAAGCCATATCGTCGGGTTCGCTCAGAGGTGCGCGAGGGAACTCTGGTGTGATATTGTCACAGCTATTCAGAGGCTTTACAAAGGTCATCAGAGAGTATGACGAGATTAACGTTGCCATTCTTGCCTCTGCATGTGACAAGGCTGTGGAAACGGCATATAAGGCAGTTATGAAGCCGAAGGAAGGAACCATCTTAACGGTAGCTAAAGGTGCTGCCAGAAGGGCAACAGACCTAGCGATGGCAGGTGAAAAGGATCTGGAGGTTTTTATCGGTGAGGTCATCAAGGAGGCAGAGGTAGTGCTGGCGCAGACGCCTGATATGCTTCCCGTGTTAAAGCAGGCAGGTGTTGTTGATTCCGGCGGGCAGGGACTTGTGGAAGTGCTCAAGGGGGCGTATGATGCGTTTCTTGGCAAGGAGATCGATGTATCGATAGATTTTGCACCCAAGACAAGTGCTGCCGCAGAGAAAGGCGCGATGCCGTCCACAATTGAAGCACAGGCGAACGCGGAGATCAAATTCTGCTATTGCACACAGTTTCTGATTATGCTCAACAAACCCTTTAACATCAAGCAGGAGATAGATTTCAAGGAGTATCTCTCCTCTATCGGTGATTCAATTGTCGTGGTGGCGGATGATGAGATCGTAAAGGTTCATGTGCATACCAATGACCCAGGGCTTGCAATGCAGAAGGCGCTGCGTTTTGGCTCGCTCACGACCATCATTATAGAAAACATGCGTCTTGAGCGCGATGAGAAGGTGTCCGACATGATGGAGAAGCAGATGCAGAGCACAGATCTTCCGAGTCAGACAGCACCGGCGGCTGAGAGTAGTGATGCCGTGCCGAACGTGCATAAGGAGACTGGATTCATCGCAGTATCCATCGGAGAGGGCATGAATGAAATATTCCGCTCACTTGGCGTTGATTATATTATTGAAGGCGGACAGACTATGAATCCCAGCACTGAAGATATGCTCAATGCCATTGAGAAAATTAATGCGGATAATATCTTCATTTTTCCAAATAATAAAAATATTATCCTCGCGGCAAATCAGGCAAAACAGCTGACGAAGGACAAAAATATTATTGTCATACCAACCAAGACAGTTCCGCAGGGGATTACAGCAATCATCAACTATGTGCCTGATATCTCTGTTGAGGAAAATGAGGCAGTGATGACGGAGGAGGTGCAGCGTGTTGCAACAGGACAGGTTACTTACGCTGTGCGAGATACCATGATTGACAATCAGGAGATTCATCAAGGGGACTTTATGGGCATCGGCGACAAAGGGATTCTGGCTGTGGGAACCGATTTACAGAGCGTGGCATTCAACATGGTCCAAAAGATGATGTCTGATGAATTTGAGCTGATCAGCATTTATTATGGAGATGTCATAACAGAGGAACAGGCACAGCGGCTGGCAGATCAGGTGCAGGCTGAATACAACGGCTGTGATGTGGAACTACAGTTTGGCGGCCAGCCGATTTATTCATATATTATTTCAGCGGAGTAACTACGGTGAAGAGAAACGATCCAATTACAGTGATAAAAGGGGTTGGAGAGAAAACAGCTGCCTTATATCATAAGTTAAATATAGAGACGGTTGACGATCTGATCAGACATTATCCCAGAGATTATGAAGAGTGGCGCGATCTTGTAAATATCGGGGAGCTGAAGGCGAATCAGGTATCTGCGATACGTGCTTTGGTCATCAGTGTTCCCCAAACTGTACATATAAGGCAGAATATGTCGATTACTACAGTGCGCGTCAGAGATAACAGCGGCGCCTGCGATATCGTGTATTTCAACATGCCTTATATCAAAAACAATCTTCAGACCGGCAAACAATATATTTTCCGTGGGCGCGTTATTTTGAAAAACAATCGCATGACGATGGATCAGCCAAAAATTGTCAGCCCGCAGGAATTTGCGCAGAATGTGCACCGGCTTGCGCCAGTTTATCCCACAACCAAGGGGCTTACCATCGCCGCGATCACCAAGACGGTACTCGCCGCAGTCAACAAGTTGGATTTTGGTGAGGATTATATTCCTGAATCGATGCGCCGGGAATTTGGGCTGACGGATTTGAAATCGGCAGTGACAGGCATTCATTTTCCTGAAAATCGTGACGCGCTGGTTTCAGCCAGAAAGCGTCTGGTTTTTGAAGAATTCTTGTTCTTTATTGTCTCTGTCATGTTTCTTAGGGATATGACAGTTCAGGAAATCAATGATGCCCCAATGATGCGCATTGACGCCTGTCAGGATTTTATCGACAGCCTTCCCTATGAGCTGACGGGCGCGCAAAAGAAGGTCTGGGCGCAAATAGAGAGCGATCTGTGCTCGACACATCTGATGAACCGGCTGATTCAGGGAGATGTCGGCTCTGGCAAAACCATTGTGGCAGTGCTCGCGATGTTTATGTGCATCATGAACCATCATCAGGCTGCATTCATGGCACCCACGGAAGTGCTCGCCAAACAGCATTATGAATCTATATTGGAGCTGGCTGACAAGTATCACCTGCCCTTTAAACCAGTACTTCTCACAGGGTCTTTGACTGCGAAGCAAAAGCGCAGGGCAAAGGAGAGCATTGTTCTGGGGACAGGGAATGTGATTATCGGGACACAGGCTCTTTTGCAGGATGACGTAGATTTTTATGACCTGCGTCTTGTGATCACTGACGAGCAGCACCGTTTTGGCGTCAAACAGCGCGAGACGTTTGCACAAAAAGGAATACAGCCCCACATTCTTGTGATGAGTGCCACGCCGATTCCGAGAACGCTCGCCCTGATCTTATATGGAGATTTGGATATATCGGTCATGGATGAACTTCCGGCAAACCGGCTTCCGATTAAAAACTGTGTCGTCAATACAGATTACCGAAAAAAGGCATATGAGTTTATCGCGAAAGAAGTGGCACAGGGCAGACAGGTGTATGTCGTATGTCCGATGGTTGAGGCAAGTGATGAGGAGATGATGGGAGACCAGCCCGTTCTCGAAAATGTAATTGAGTACACAGAAAAGCTCAAGAAGGCACTGCCAGACAGTGTGCGGGTGGAATTTCTGCACGGGCAGATGAATCCCAAAGCCAAAAATTATGTCATGGAGGAATATGCCGCGCACCATATTGATGTACTGGTATCCACGACGGTCATTGAAGTCGGCATCAATGTACCGAACGCGACGGTGATGCTGGTAGAGAATGCTGAGCGGTTTGGTCTGGCGCAGCTTCACCAGCTCAGAGGCCGTGTAGGACGTGGAGAACACCAGTCCTACTGCATTTTTATCACAACCTCGAATCAAAATGATACAATGGAACGGCTGCAGGTCTTAAATAAATCTAATGATGGTTTTTTTATCTCATCGGAGGATATGCGGCTGCGTGGTCCGGGAGACCTGTTTGGAATCCGTCAGAGCGGCCAGTTCCAATTCCAGTTGGGCGATATTTATCAAGATGCAGTGATTTTGCAGGACGCGCAGTGCTGTGCAGCAAAAATATATGCTTCCTATAGGCAGCCCGACAATGAATATCAAGCATTTTGGGCATATTATGAAGAGAATGCTGCCACAAATCTTGACTATATAAACATCTAAAAGAATTTAACAGGAGATAGGATGAAATGTCGAAAATAGCAATTGTAACGGATAGTAATAGCGGTATCACACAGAGTCAGGCAAAGGAGATGGGACTTCATGTGCTGCCAATGCCTTTTATGATTGACGGGGAGACTTTTTATGAGGAGATTACGCTCAGTCAGGAAGCATTTTATCAAAAGCTGGCGCAAAATGCAGATATTGCCACCTCACAGCCATCGCCGGAATCTATTATGCAGCTCTGGGATGAACTGTTAAAAGAACATGACGAGATTGTCCATATCCCAATGTCAAGCGGACTGAGCGGCTCCTGCCAGACAGCAGTCATGCTGGCACAGGACTATGACGGGAAGGTTCATGTGGTAAATAATCAAAGAATCTCTGTAACACAGAAGCGGGCTGCCATTGATGCCCTTGAACTTGTAAAAGAGGGAAAGAGCGGCAGCGAAATCAAAGAGATCTTAGAGGCGGACAAGTTAAATTCCAGCATATACATCATGATAGATACGCTTTATTATCTGAAAAAGGGCGGACGCATCACACCTGCGGCGGCGGCGCTTGGCACACTGCTGCGGTTAAAGCCCGTGTTACAGATTCAGGGAGATAAACTAGACGCCTTTGCGAAGACAAGAACGGTCAATCAGGCCAAATCTATTATGATCAATGCCATTAAGAGCGATATCGAAAAGCGCTTTGGTGGGTTGTCACCGGATAATCAAATGTATCTGGCAATTGCCCATACACAGAATGAAGAGGCAGCGAACGTATTCAAACAGGAAGTGCAGGCACAATTTCCTGACTATCCTGTCTATACAGTGGACCCGCTGTCGCTGAGCGTGTCCTGCCATATCGGCCCAGGCTCATTGGCGGTGACGTGCTGCAAAAAATTGAGATAAAAATATTAGAATAAAATAGAGGCAATATAAAAAGCAGGCATGTACTACCTGCTTTTTGTATTGTCTCTATTGATTTACACTAACGCAGCCGTAATGATCGCCATGGAGTATACCTCAATCGCATTGCACCCGCGGGAAAGGTCGTTGACCGGCGCATTCAAGCCTAGAAGGATTGGACCATATGCCTCAAAATTACCCATTCTCTGTGCTATCTTATAGCCCATATTTCCTGAGCTGAGATCTGGGAAGATAAAGGTATTGGTGTGACCTGCTACTTGGGAATTAGGGCATTTTGTACGTGCCACACGCGGAGATACAGCGGCATCGAACTGCAATTCGCCCTCAATTGGTGTATTGGGGAATTTTGCCTTTGCCTTATTTGCTGCATTTCTCATTTTTTCGACATCGGGACCTTTGCCAGAGCCAAAGGTAGAATAGCTGAGGAACGCTACCTTAGGGTCTACACCAAAGATTTTTGCACATTCAATTGTCTCACCACAGATCTCAACAAGCTCATCCTCAGTAGGATTGATATTGATCGCACAGTCGCTCATGGCAAGCACTTCATTCTCACCAGTAGCACCCGGACGGACAAGGATAAAGCAGGAAGATACGATACTGTTGCCCGGCTTCGTCTTAATAATCTGAAGAGCAGGACGAACGGTGTCCGCGGTAGAGTATGTCGCGCCGCCAAGGAGGGAGTCTGCAACACCCATCTCAACAAGCATTGTGCCAAAGTAATTCGGCTGGGAAAGAATCTTCTTAGCCTCCTCCGGCGTCATACCTTTGCTTTTACGAAGTTCGCAGAATCTCTCAACCATCTCGTCAAAGCGATCGTAATTATTACTATCTATAATCTGTGCACCGCGAATATTGTATCCCGCTTCCTCCGCAGCCATCAGTACATCCTCCTCATTGCCAACAAGAATCGGGTGAAGGAAACTGCTTGCCAAAAGGCGGGAGGCAGCCTCAAGAATACGTGGGTCTGTTCCCTCGGTAAAGACAATCGTCTTAGGGCTTTTTTTCAGTTGATCAATCATTGTACCAAATCCATACATCATATAAATCCATCCTTTTCTTTTTAATATTTTGTAATATTTGTGATTATACTTACTGCTCATGAAAGCGTTTACACCGTGTTATTTAGCGGCTTCACTTATGTTCTAATTAATATTGTATACAAATTTTATTCATTTGCAATGGTTGTATTCAAATAAGTGCAGGAAAAACTATTTTTATTAAAATATAACAATGAATTATGTTCGAAAATTTGTTTGCTTATGTAATAGAAGCATATTCTTAGGAACTGTTCAAACAGGTGGATAAGCCCCATAGGCGCGAACTTAAAAAAATGCACAAAAGACGGGAAAAAGAAAATACCCCCAATTTAGGTACTTGTCATTGCCCAAATCTCCACATATAATTGTAATGTGGCTGTAATCCCGGCATATGGATGTGTAATTTAATAAACGGAGGAACGTCAATAATGAACAGGATTTTGATCATAGATGATGATAAGGAACTTTGTGTACTAATCAAGCAGAGTGTTTTACAGGAAA
>CAJUII010000033.1 GCA_910586405.1 uncultured Lachnospiraceae bacterium | reverse complement strand
GACACCCCCTTCTGTTTCTTAAATATCCGGCTAAAATACAACGGATTGTCATACCCCACAATATTCCCAATCTCCGTCACATTATAATCAGTAGTTTCTAGGAGTACTTGTGCGTTGGCAATGCGTATGGATACGATATACTGCATCGGCGTCGTGCTGGCAAACTGCTTGAAACAGCGAATGAACCAGCTCACGCTCATGCCTCTCGACGCAGCGTACTCCTCGATATTGATTTCAGTATTGTAGTTGTCATTAAAGTACTGTATTGCCTTTTCCATCTCTGAATCCAGATAGACATTCTTAATCTTATTTTTCGTGGTTAACTGGCGGTGTATCAAGATCAAAAGCTGCCGCAGCAATAGAGCCAGCATCTCCGGGTAATCGGATTGGTGGCGCTGCAATTCTAAGATCATCTGTTTGAAAATACGCGTGTATTCCAGCGAAGTTCCAGTGTTGATGACGTGCATCTCATCCGTGATGCCGTAACCGCGCAGCATATTCTTGATATCACTTCCTGTAAAATGAACCCAGTAGACCTCTGTCTGGTCGATGCCAAAATATTCATATTTCTGAGGCTCTTTGGGGCGGTAGACCACCATATTTCCAGCATGTACCACAGTGTCTGTGCCATCATCATTGAAATAAAAATGTGCTTTCCCGGAGGCAACATATAAAATTTGAAAGTCGAGTCTGCCCTTGGGACGGTAGGTTGGCAGACGGGGATGCGTGTATAAATGGTATGTACCGCAACTGCCCACGATGAGCGGTTTGCTCTTGTCCATAAAATCAACGAGTGAATTGTTTAAATAGGCTGAGTTAATGTACATCTGGTGTGCTCCTCTAGAGAAAAATGTATGCAACTGTGCAGGCTGCATAGTAATTTATTAGGGTATCGTACAGTCGGCGCAATAGTCATTTGCTGAAATATCGTTTTGTATGGGTTTATTGTATCATTATGTGCATGTTTTGTCTAATGTAGTTTATGGAAGATTGGACAGGAAGGAAATATAATAAACTTATATAGAAAATGGAATAGGAGGATGCACGATGATGATACCAAGATATTACGAAGACTTGAACATCCTACATGAGAACACAATGCCGGCGCGGGCGTATTATATCCCCGCTTCGGGGCAGGTGGATACATTTGCCGGAAGGCGGGAGGCATCGGACCGTATACAGATGTTAAACGGGAGGTGGAGATTTCGTTATTACAGCAGTATCTATGCTTTGAAGGATGCATTTTATGTCATGGAATATGACAGCGATGGCGATCATCTGATCAATGTCCCTAGCGCTTGGCAGATGGAGGGGGTTGATACGCACCAGTATGTCAATATTCGCTATCCGTTTCCATTTGATCCGCCGTATGTGCCTCAGGATAATCCCTGCGGTACATATGTGTATGCCTTTGACTATCATGGAGATTGGAAGGCACCAAAGATTTATCTGAATTTTGAGGGTGTGGATTCCTGCTTCTATGTGTGGTTGAATGGACAATATGTTGGATACAGCCAAGTGTCTCATGCGACGAGTGAATTTGATGTGAGCAGCGTGATTACAGAGGGAACAAACAGGCTGGCAGTGTTGGTGTTAAAGTGGTGCGATGGCAGCTATCTGGAGGATCAAGACAAATTTCGCATGAGTGGTATTTTTCGCGATGTGTATTTGTTAAAGCGTCCGAAACAGGCGATTCGGGATTATTTTGTCAAGACTGTAGCCGGGGCGGATATCAAGAGCAAAAAAGCGGACATTTCGATTCAGCTTCAATATTTTGACGAGGTCATTCCAACAAGGGTATGCATCTACAGTGCGGATGGAATCTTAGTGGCGGAGACAAAGGTGGCGGGGGCGGCGGACCAAAACACAACAGAGGTTTTGGTGCAGATCGCCAATCCGATTTTGTGGAATACAGAGGAGCCCTATCTCTATAAATTGGTGCTTGCAACGGAGGCGGAGACGATTACAGATACGGTGGGAATACGTGAGATTTGCGTAAAGAAAAATACTGTTTGTCTGAATGGAAGGGCTATCAAGTTCCGCGGTGTGAACCGCCATGACTCGGATCCAGTGACAGGACCAGTGATCAGTCTGGAACAGATGAGACAGGACTTAACGCTCATGAAGCAGCACAATTTCAACGCAGTCCGCACGAGTCATTATCCCAATGCGCCTGTCTTTTATGAGCTTTGTGACCAATATGGGTTTCTGGTGATCGACGAGGCGGACATTGAGAGTCATGGACCTTCTGAAATTTTTTATCGGGATTTCAGTGATGCGAATAAATTTCAACATTGGAATGAACCAATTGCGGACAATCCCGCGTGGGAGGAAGCCATTATGGATCGGGTGCAGCGGTGTGTTCAGCGTGACAAGAACCGTTGCTGTGTTGTCATCTGGTCCATGGGAAATGAGAGTGCCTATGGCTGTAACTTTGAGCGGGCGCTGCATTGGACAAAGACGTTTGACAGTACGCGGCTGACGCACTATGAGAGTGCCAGATACCGTAATAGAGATAAGAAATATGATTATTCAAATCTGGATTTATACAGCAGGATGTATCCCTCCTTGGAGGAGATTCGTACTTATTTGAAAAAGGATCCCAAAAAACCGTTTTTGTTATGTGAGTATTGTCATTCCATGGGAAATGGACCAGGGGATTTTGAGGATTACTTTGAGATGATTGATCAGAATGCAGTGATGTGCGGCGGTTTTGTGTGGGAGTGGTGTGACCATGCGGTTGCGTACAGAGAGACCGATGTGGGAAGAACGATCTATTATTATGGCGGCGACCACGGCGAGACAATCCATGACGGAAATTTTTGCGTAGATGGTTTGGTGTACCCTGACCGCACACCGCACATGGGACTCTTGGAGTATAAGAATGTGAACCGCCCAGCCAGAGTTGTGTCATTTGAGCAGCGCACACAGGAGCTGAAGATCAAAAACTATATGGAATTTACAGATTTGGCAGTGTATGCCGAGATTCGGTATGAGGTCAATTGTGACGGAGTCTGTGTGGAGGCGGGGGTTTTGATGCCGTTCTCTGTAAATCCGGGCGAGATAGGCAGTACAAGCATGGATATTGCGATTCCGCGTCATGGAAGGGCTTATTTAAAGGTATATTATCATCTGAGAAAGGGGACAGAATTGGTTCCGGCGGGGCATTTACTGGGCTTTGATGAAGTACTTCTGAACACAGAGGATTGCAGAAATCAGACAGCGGTGCGGCTGATGGAGCAGAGCAGGTCCGAGGCAGAAAAAATTACAGTGTGTGAGAATGATGCCGAGATCTGCTGTGAGGGTGAGAATTTTACCTATATCTTGGATAAGCGCACGGGACTTTTTTCACAGATATATTATGCGGGAAAGGCGTATCTGGACCGCCCGATGGAGCTGAATATCTGGCGGGCACCGACTGACAATGACATGTATCTGAAAAAGGAATGGAAAAGGGCATGTTATGACCAGGCGTATACAAGGGCGTACGAGACGATGGTCTGTCAGACTGGGGAGCGCGTGATCATAAGCTGTGCAGCGTCGATTCTGGCAGCGTCCGTACAGCGCATGATGGATGTGCAGATGACATGGCAGATAGATAACAGCGGCGGAATCTGTGCAGATATTTTGGTGAAGCGCAATATGGAATTTCCTGCTCTGCCGCGTTTTGGAATTCGTCTGGCACTCAATCAGGCGTTTGATGATATCACGTATTATGGCATGGGGCCTTCGGAGAGCTATGCGGACAAGAACAGGGCAGCAAGCCATGGAATGTACCGTGCGAGGGTGACGGATTTGCACGAACCGTATATCCGTCCGCAGGAGAACGGAAGCCATATGGATTGCGACTATGTACTGGCTTCGGATGGCAGGTATGTTCTTGCGGCAGTTTCCAATCATCCTTTTTCTTTTAACGCATCTATTTATACACAGGAGGAATTGGAGCAGAAGGCACATGACTACGAGCTTGAAGCGTCAGGAAGCACAATAGTATGTCTTGACTATGCGCAGAATGGTATTGGGTCAAACAGCTGTGGTCCGGAGGTGTCAGCGCAGTATCAGCTTGACGAGGAGGAATTTTTGTTTGGTGTGAAGCTTGTATTTTATGAAAAGGATTTGGATGACGAGCAATGTGTTCCAGGATGAAAGTGAAGTAGGAAAATACTGAATTAAAAAAAATAGTAGCATGATGTAAACAGATTGAGAAGAATGTCATATGTTATAGAAAAATCTGATGTCTCGTAAGTGGCTTATACAAGACATCAGATTTTTGTATTCTCGAATTTTCTTGATAAAAAGAGGTGGATATGGTATCCTTTAGGATAGGGTTTATCCATTTTGAATATATTGATAGTAAATGCTGATAAAGTAAGTGTTTCCTATATAATAAGGAAAGAAATCAAAGGGGCGGGTGAGTGATATGGTTCAGTGCAGGGAGTTACTTAGAGGCTTTGAATATGAGTGTATCAAAGGCAGTACAGATGTTGAGGTATCTGAGGTGGTAAACGACTCCAGAGAGATTACAAAGGACTGTCTTTTTATATGCATACAGGGTGCAAATTTTGACGGACACACGGCAGCGGCAGAGGCAGCGCAAAAAGGTGCATCTGTGCTGGTGGTCAGCCAGGAAGTAGTGCTTCCGGCAGGGGCGCACATCACTGTGATTCAGGTGGAGGATACCCGATATGCGATGGCATTTATCTCGGCAAATTACTTTGGCAATCCGGCGGAGTATATGAAAGTTATCGGCGTGACGGGTACGAAGGGAAAAACGACGACAGCGTATTTTGTGAAGTATATACTAGAGCAAGCGGGCTATAAAGTAGGTTTGATCGGAACGATTGAGACGATCATCGGTGACAGGGTAATTCCCTCATCACATACTACACCGGAATCCTATGATCTTCAGCACTACTTTAAGGAGATGAGAGACGCAGGGTGTCAGGTGGTTGTGATGGAGGCATCTTCACAGGGCTTTAAAATGCATCGGACGCAGGGCTTTGTTTTTGACTATGGTATTTTTACCAACATTGAGCCAGACCATATCGCACCGGGAGAGCATGCAGATTTTGCGGAATATTTGGCATGCAAGGCAATGCTGTTTCGTCAGTGCAGCGTAGGGATTGTGAATTGCGACGACAAGCATTGGCATGAGATTACCGCAGGGCATACCTGCACGCTGGAAACTTATGGTTTTGATGCGCACGCGGATTTGCGCGGGAGTGATCTAAAGCTGGTGACGGGGGCAGGATATCTTGGCATTGACTTTAAAGTGTCAGGGCTGTTAAATATGGAAATTGAGACAGATATACCAGGCAAATTCAGCGCCTATAATGCGCTGACAGCCATTGCAATATGCAGGCATTTTGGCGTGAAGGAGCAGGATATCAAAAACGCGCTGCTGCGGGCAAAGGTAAAGGGCCGGATTGAGATGGTAAAGGTGTCGGATGATTTTACACTGATGATCGATTATGCGCACAATGCGATGGCGCTTGAAAGCCTGCTCACCACACTGCGGGAATATCATCCGAACCGTCTGGTATGTCTGTTTGGCTGTGGCGGGAACCGCTCAAAGCTCAGGCGCTATGAGATGGGTGAGGTGAGCGGAAAACTGGCAGATTTGACAATCATTACATCGGATAATCCACGCGATGAGGAGCCGCAGGATATCATAGAGGATATCAAGACGGGGATTGGCAGGACGGACGGGAAGTACCTCGAAATCTGTGACCGCAGGGAGGCGATTGAATATGCCATCACACACGGCGAGCAGGGAGATATCATCGTGCTTGCGGGAAAAGGGCATGAGGATTATCAGGAAATCAAGGGGGTTAAGTACCCGATGGATGAGCGGGTGATCATTCAGGAGATTCTGGACAGGAGACGAGTGAATTCATGACAGGCAGATTTGCGAATATTATCGTGGATATATCCCATGAGAAGGTTGACCGCTTTTTCCAGTACCGCATACCGGAGGCACTCATGGGACATCTGGATGTCGGAATGGCTGTGATGATTCCCTTTGGTATGGGCAATAAGCAGATTAAAGGGTATGTCATGGAGATTACCGACCGTGCGGAGTATGACGAGCACAAATTAAAGGCGGTGGATTCTATCGTGAAGGATGGTATCACCGCACAGAGTGATTCAATAAAGCTCGCATGGTGGATTCGCGAGAATTATGGTTCTACCATGATTGCCGCTCTAAAGACAGTACTTCCAGTCAAAAAAAAGCTAAAGCAAGTGGTCAGAAGAACCATTGTCTGCAAGGTGGATGCCAAGACGGCAGCAGCAAAAGCTGATGAGTTTGCCAAAAAACACCAGAGTGCCAAAGCGCGGCTGATGCAGGAACTTGCCAGTCAGTCAGTGCTGCCGCACACACTGGTCACTGGGAAGTGCAATGTCACAAACAAGACGATACAGGCATTGGAGAAGGCAGGATTGATTGAAGTGCAGGCGGAGGACACCTACCGCAAGGTACTGCCAGAGAACATAGCGGATTTGGAAGGATGGAAGAAAAAGCGGCTTTCCGATCATCAGAATGCGATTGTGGACAGTATCATGCAGGATTTCAAGTCGGGAGTCCGCGGGACATATTTGGTTCATGGGGTGACGGGGAGCGGTAAGACTGAAGTTTATATGGAATTGATTGAACAGGTGATTAACGAGGGCAGGCAGGCGATCATGCTGATCCCGGAAATTGCACTCACCTATCAGACGCTGGTCAGATTTTATCGGCGTTTTGGCGAACGGGTGTCTGTGATGAACTCCCGGCTTTCTGCGGGTGAGCGCTCCGATCAGTATGAGCGCGCGGCGCAGGGAGATATTGATATTATGATTGGACCGCGGTCTGCATTGTTTACACCGTTTGAGCGGCTTGGACTTGTCATTATTGATGAGGAGCATGAGAGCAGCTACAAGAGCGAGAGTATGCCAAAGTATCATGCAAGGGAGGTGGCGGGCGAGCTGTGCCGCATGAAGAATGCCAGTTTGCTGCTCGGCTCGGCGACGCCGTCCATTGAATCTTATTTCAGGGCGAAAAAAGGGGAGATAAAGCTTTTTACGCTGAATGAGCGGCTAGCAGGTGGTCAGCTGCCCAGCGTGTATGTGGAGGATCTGCGCAGCGAGCTCAAGAGCGGGAACCGTTCTATTTTCAGCAGACGGCTTTATGGACTGATCAAGGATCGTCTGGAAAAGGGGGAGCAGACGATTCTGTTTATCAACCGCAGAGGATATGCGGGATTTGTTTCCTGTCGGGCTTGTGGGCATGTCATGAAATGTCCGCACTGTGATGTATCCTTGTCGGAGCACACAGAACGTTATCGGAATGTGAGCAGGCTTATCTGTCATTATTGTGGTTATATGATACCAGGAGTCACAAATTGTCCACAGTGTGGGTCCAAATATATCCTTGGCTTTCGGGCAGGCACACAGCAGATTGAGGAGCTTCTGCACAAGGAATTTCCGGCGGCGCGCGTGCTTCGGATGGACGCGGACACGACCAGGAGCAAGGATAGTTATGAACAGATTTTGTCTCAGTTTGCATGTGGGGAGGCGGATATCCTTGTGGGGACGCAGATGATTGTGAAGGGGCATGATTTTGCGAAGGTTACATTAGTGGGTATTTTGGCGGCAGATATGTCTCTGCACGCAGGGGACTACAGGGCAGGTGAGCGCACGTTTCAACTGCTTACACAGGCGGCAGGCAGGGCGGGCAGAAGTGCACTTCCAGGAGAGGTTGTGATACAGACCTATCAGCCAGCGCACTATGCAGTCGTACATGCTGCCAATCAGGACTATGAGCATTTTTATGCGGAGGAAATCGCCTACCGCGAATTGATGATGTATCCGCCTGTCGCACATATGATGGCAGTGTTGGTACTAGCTGATGATGAGAGGGCAGGCGCCGTGCAGGCGGGTACGCTTGCAGAGCAGGTAAAACAGCAGTTTGGCGATCAGGGTTTCGTGATCATAGGACCGACAGAAGCATGTATAGGTAAGATCAAGGATATATACCGATATATTTTTTATATCAAACACCGGGAATATCAGATGTTGACGACAGTCAGGGATACATTGGAGCAGACAATCCAAAAAATGCAGTGGAGTGCGGACAGTGTGCAGTTTGATTTTGACCCGATGATGAATTATTAATCCGACGAAAAAGAGTTAAGATATAGAAGAAAGGGAAGGATAAGATTATGGCAATCAGAACAATCAGAGAGATGGGAGATCCCGTATTAAATAAGATTTCAAAGGAAGTGAAAGAGATCACACCGAGAGTGCAGGATTTGATTGATGATATGTTTGAGACGATGTACGAGGCAAATGGTGTGGGACTCGCTGCGGTGCAGGTGGGTGTCCTAAAGAGAATCGTTGTGATCGATACAGGAGATGACCCGATACTGCTCATTAATCCTCGTATTTTGGAGGTAAGTGGGGAACAGACGGGAAATGAAGCATGTCTGAGCGTGCCGGGAAAGACAGGATCCGTGACAAGACCCAATTATGTCAGGGCAGTCGCGCTGGATGAAGAGCTCAATGAGTTTGAGATTGAGGGAGAGGAGCTTCTGGCAAGAGCGCTGATTCATGAGATCGAACATCTTGACGGACATCTGTTCGTGGAGAAGGTTGAAGGTCCGCTGATGGATGTGGAAATGGTGGAGGAAGATGAGTAGATGAAGATCATTTTTATGGGGACGCCGGACTATGCAGCGGAAGCGTTGGAGGCGCTGATCAAAGCAGGTCATGAGGTGACGGCTGTTGTGACACAGCCAGACAGGGCAAAGGGACGAAGCGGTCAGGTGCAGTGTACGCCTGTCAAGGAGTGTGCTGTCAGACACGGGATTGCGGTTTTACAGCCTGTCAAGATCAAGACGCCGGAGGCGATTGAAGAACTCAAAAAATATGAGGCAGATGTTTACGTGGTGGCGGCTTTTGGTCAGATTTTGTCAAAAGAAATATTGGAGCTGCCGCAATTTGGCTGTGTCAACATCCATGCGTCACTGCTGCCCAAATACAGGGGAGCAGCGCCGATCAACCAGTGTATTATAGATGGGGAGAAAGAAACTGGTATCACCATTATGCAGATGGACGCTGGCATTGACACAGGAGACATACTTGCTCAGAAAAAGGTTATCATAGAGGATAAGGAGACGGCAGAGACGCTTTTTGACAAGCTTTCCCAGGCGGGCGCAGAACTGATCGTGGAGGCGCTGCCGAAAATCGAGCGGGGTGAAATCACGCCGATCAAGCAGGACGAAAGCCTTGTTAGCTATGTCAAGATGATGGACAAATCAAAGGGAAGGATAGATTGGTCTGCCGATGCAGTCTCTATAGAGCGGCTTGTCCGAGGGTTGAACCCATGGCCGAGCGCTTATACTTCCTGCCAGGGAAAAACGGTCAAAATCTGGCGCAGCGATGCGGTGGAGACAGCCGGGGAATGCACAGAACAGCCTGGAACAATTGTTCTGGTTAGGAAAGACTTTTTTGATGTGGCTTGTGGTGCAGGAAATTTAAGAATCTATGAGTTACAGATGGAAGGCAAGAAACGCATGGATACCAAAAGCTTTCTGCTGGGAAATCCGTGGAAGGAAGGTATGATTTTAGGAACTGAGTCAATTAGGTGATATAGAAGGGAGAAGCTATGCCATTTGGTTTTGGATATTATTTTGACCCTACGTATATTTTAGTGTTAATTGGAGCAGTGCTCAGCATCATTGCGTCTGCGCGGGTCAATTCGACATTTAGCAAATATGCTAGGGTGCGGAGCATGTCTGGCATGACTGGTGCACAGACTGCGGAGGCAATTCTGCGCAGCAGGGGCATTCACGATGTGCGTGTGGAGCACATCAGGGGGAATCTCACGGATCACTATGACCCAACGAAAAAGGTGGTGCGGCTTTCGGACAGTGTGTACGGCTCGACCTCTGTCGCGGCAATAGGTGTCGCGGCGCATGAATGCGGACATGTCATGCAGCACCATGAGGGGTATGCGCCGCTCAATATCAGAACTGCGCTGGTTCCGGCAGCGAACATTGGGTCAAAGCTGGGAATCCCAATCATACTTGTTGGCCTGCTGCTGGGCAGCAATCCCGTGTTGGTAAATATCGGCATCTGGGTATTTTCGCTCGCAGTGCTTTTTCAGGTAGTGACGCTTCCGGTGGAGTTTGATGCTTCGCGGAGAGCGCTTGTGTGCATAGAACAGTATGGGATTGTGACGAGTGATGAGCGCAAAAAAAGTGCAAAGGTGTTAAGGGCGGCAGCATATACTTATGTTGCGGCAGCGGCGGCATCGATTTTACAGCTTTTGCGCCTTGTGATGTTGTTTGGGAGACGGGATGACTGAGATGGTTCAGGGACAAAATAAAACGCAAAGTACAAACCAGCGCATGATTGTGCTGGAGATGCTTTTGACAGAGAATGTATATTCTCACATTCTTGTGCGCGATGTGCTGAAGAAGTACAATTATCTGCCGCAGCAGGAGAAGGCCTTTATCAAACGGCTTTATGAGGGGACCTTGGAGCGTCAGATCGAGTTGGATTATGTGCTTGACCAGTATTCCAAGGTCAAGACAGACAAGATGAAGCGGGTGATTTGTGCGCTCATGCGCATGAGTGTGTATCAGATATTGTATATGGATGCAGTACCAGATGCTGCCGCCTGCAATGAGGCTGTCAAACTTGCGCAGAAAAAAGGGTTTACCTCGCTAAAGGGCTTTGTGAATGGTGTACTCAGGAATATAGCGCGCAATAAAGGCAGTATCACGTATGAGAGCTTGTCTGTAAAATACTCTATGCCGGAGTGGATTGTAAATCTGTGGACAGACCAGCTTGGCGCTCAAACAACAGAAACTGTGCTTGCCGGACTTTTAAAAGAACATCCGGTGACAGTCCGCTTTCGAAAGATGCCAGCGCAGACAGATGTTGATATCGCGTCGGCTGTCAGCGCTGTGCAGCAGGCGCTCGCGGCGCAGGGTGGAACGATGGCACCTCATGCGTATCTTTCCTGCGCGTACAGTGTATCAGGAACTGACGATATCACAAGACTGCCATATTATCAAGACGGTGCATTTGTGGTGCAGGATGTCAGCTCGATGCTTGCTGTCAGAGCGCTTGGCATTGAGGAGTATATAGAGAGCAGGGGATTAAGAGACAGTAAGGAGACGCTGCAAGTAATTGATCTCTGTGCGGCACCTGGGGGAAAATCCATGATCGCGGCGGACATTCTGGAAAAATGCGATGTCAGCTATGCTATTTTGTCAAGAGATGTCTCGGCGGACAAGATCAATAGAATGATAGAAAATTTTGACAGATGCGGATTGAGACAAATGACAGTTCAGGCAGCAGATGCCACTGTGGTGGAGGAACAGCTTGTCGGAACAGCAGATATCGTGATTGCCGATGTCCCCTGTTCCGGTCTGGGCGTCATTGGAAAGAAGCGTGATATCAAGTACAATGTCACGCCGAATGCGATCGAAGCGCTCGTTGTGCTGCAAAAACAGATTCTTACGACGGCGGTGCGCTATCTAAAGCCGGGCGGACGGCTGTTGTTTAGCACCTGCACCATTGATCAAAGCGAGAACGAGCAGCACTTTGAGTGGCTGCGGGACAAGCTGGCGCTCAAACCGATGCCGCTTGACGCTGCACTTCCCGACTGTTTACATACGGAGACTGCTCAAAAAGGATATGTGCAGTTATTGCCGGGAGTACATGATGCGGATGGATTTTTTATCAGTGTGTTGTGTAAGCAGGGGGAGTAGAGATGGAGAAGGAAGTATTTGATATCAAATCGATGACGCTGCCGGAGGTAAAGCTGGCTGTGGAAGCGATGGGGGAAAAATCGTTTCGCGCGAAGCAACTCTATGAGTGGATGCATGTAAAGCTGGCGCGGGACTATGATGAGATGACAAATCTCCCCAAAAGTCTGCGGGAGCGGCTTTTGGAGAAGTATCCATATACTTCGCTGCGGGAAGTGACAGTGCAGACCTCGAAGCTTGATGGCACCAGAAAATACCTCTTTGCACTGGCAGATGGGAATTATGTTGAGAGCGTCTGGATGCAGTACCATCATGGAAATTCTGTGTGCATCTCCTCCCAAGTGGGGTGTCGTATGGGATGCCGCTTCTGTGCTTCGACGCTCGACGGCCTGGAGAGAAATCTGGCGCCGTCAGAGATGCTTGACCAAATCTATGCGATATCCAGGCATACTGGGGAGCGGATTTCCAATGTTGTTGTGATGGGTACCGGGGAACCGCTCGACAACTATGAGAATCTGCTCCGTTTTTTGCAGTTAATCTCCGATGAGAACGGACTCAATATCAGTCAGAGAAATATTACGGTGTCAACCTGCGGCATTGTGGAGAATATGAGACGGCTTGCGGATGAAAAGCTACAGATCACGCTGGCACTGTCTCTCCACGGTTCAACACAGGAAAAGAGACAGGAGCTTATGCCGATTGCAAATAAATATGCGATGGAGCAGGTTATGGACGCCTGCCGTTATTATTTTGAGCAGACAGGCAGGCGCATCACCTTTGAGTACAGCCTTGTGGGCGGCGTCAATGACACGGAGGCAGATGCCGAAAATCTGTGCAAGCTGATCGGCGGGCTGAACTGTCATGTGAATCTCATACCAGTCAATCCGATCAAAGAGCGCGAGTATACCGCAACGGAGCGCAGAAAAGTCCTTCTTTTTCAGAATAGATTAGAAAAAAAACATATCAATGCCACTGTCCGCAGGGAAATGGGCAGAGATATCGACGGTGCGTGCGGGCAGCTTCGGAGAAGGTTTGGAGACTTGAATTAAGATTACACATGTGCTAATATAAGAAGAAGTGTGAAAAGTGATAGAATCATTTTCACTGATTGGAGGAGAAAAAGTGAAGTTATTTTCTATAACGGATATAGGCAGAAGAAGGGAAATTAACGAGGACTATCTATATACTTCAGATAAGCCGGTGGGAAATCTTCCAAACCTTTTTATAGTGGCAGATGGTATGGGAGGGCATAATGCAGGCGATTATGCGTCAAAACATGCTGTGGAGAAGGCAGTGTCAGCGATCGAACAGTATACGGATGAGTATGATGCAGAGAACATTCTGCAAAAGGCAATCGATGACGCCAACGCACATATCAATCAGATTTCCAGACAGAATAGTAAGTATAAAGGTATGGGAACGACTTTAGTTGCAGTTACGTTTGAGGGGTGTCATGTGACTGTCGCGAACGTGGGAGACAGCAGAATGTACGTCATCAACGATTTTATCACGCAGATCACCAAAGATCACTCTCTTGTGGAAGAGATGGTTGACATGGGAGGGATTGACAGGGAAGCGGCGAGAGTACATCCAGATAAGAATATTATCACAAGAGCTATCGGTGTAAAAGAGTATGTCCTTGTGGATTTTTTTGATGTGCACATCGGACCAGCAGAAAAGCTGCTCCTGTGCACAGACGGACTCACCAATATGCTGAAGGATGACGAGATACACAGGATTGTCATGGACAGCAGCAGCTTGGAGGATGCGGGCAGGCGCCTAGTCGGAGCTGCCAATGAAAATGGCGGACGTGATAATATAGCTGTGGTTCTTGTGGAACCGTTTGGAGGTCGGAATGATTAAGTTGGGAATGCTGATCGGCAGCCGCTATGAGGTGCTTGAAAAGATTGGTACTGGCGGGATGTCAGATGTATATAAGGCAAAGGATCAAAAGCTGAATCGGTTCGTGGCTGTGAAGATACTGAAACAGGAGTTTTCTGAAAACCGTAATTTTGTGTCCAAATTCCGTGTGGAGGCACAGGCTGCGGCGGGACTCATGCATCCAAACATCGTGAATGTCTATGATGTGGGGGAGGAGAACGGCATTCATTATATTGTGATGGAGCTGGTAGAAGGTATTACGCTCAAGAAATATATTGAGAAGAAAGTACGGCTGACGACCAAGGAAGCCATCAGCATTGCGATACAGGTCGCAATGGGAATTGAAGCAGCGCACAACAATCATATCATACATAGGGATATAAAGCCTCAAAACATCATGATATCCAAAGAGGGCAAAGTGAAGGTAACTGATTTTGGCATTGCCAAAGCGGCATCCAGCAATACGATCACTTCCAATGTAATGGGATCTGTTCACTACACTTCGCCAGAACAGGCTAGAGGCGGCTTTTCCGATGAGAAGAGCGATATCTATTCCATGGGTATCACAATGTTTGAGATGTTGACAGGGCGAGTGCCTTTTAATGGAGATACCACTGTGGCGATCGCGATCAAGCATATCCAGGACCCGATGCCGTCCCTGCGGGAATTTGTGCCTGAGATTCCCGCGAGTGTGGAGAACATTGTCATCAAATGTACGCAAAAAAGTGCGGACAGAAGATATCAGAGCATGGGGGAGATGATCGCGGATCTAAAGCATTCTCTGATCAATCCAGATGCAGTGATCGCACAGGTAGACTCGGAGGATGAGACAGGAAAGACCAAGGTGGTGCCCACCGCACCAGAGCCAATCCCTATGCCCGCAGTGCTTGACACGGTCTGGGAGGATCGAGTGCCGCACAGAGAAACTTATATGGATGAGCCGGAGTTGGAGATGATGCCTGAGCAGGGAATGCAGGCATCGTCAAACAGAAGGGGCAGCAATCGCTATGAGATGGATGCCTACGGCACTGCATATTATGAGGATGACGACTATTACGGTGAGGTGGTCATGGAGCCGCCGGCAAAAACTGACCGCCAGAAATCGTCAAAAGCAGCAGCAAACGGCACAGGCGCCAAAAAGACGGAAAAGAGACCGGAGAAAAAGACAGAGAAAACGCCGGCAAAAAAAACAGAAAATAAGAAGCCGGAGGCGAAGAAGAAGCAGAGTACAGCCGGCAAAAAGAAAAAACCGCAGCAGAGTGCGGTCGCAAAGACCAGCCAAGGCAGAACAAACAAAGCATATGATTACTACGAGGAGGATTATGAGCAGGAGGTCGTCAACAGGCAGAATGTGCGAAAGGGCGGTTATGTGTATGACGATTATGAGTATCCTGAGAACCTTGGAAAGAATGAGTATGACTATAATCCGAAAGCGGAAGGATTTAAGACCGTCCTCACGGTGATCGCAGCAGTGATTATCGGCTGTATTTTGTTATATTTTGTAGGGCAGGCGACAGGTATCTTTGAACAGATTGGCAATGCGTCCACCCAGAGCCCAGATACCGGTGATGATGCCGAGCGTGCGGTGATGCCGGAATTTGAGGGTCATGATCTTGACGAGATCAAACAGTCATTAAATGCGGTTGGGCTTGGCTGCAAGACAACCTTTACGGAATCGGCACAATACGCTAAAAATCAAGTCATATCGGCAGCGCTTGAAGATGGTCAGAAGGTGCTTGCCAATGACAAAATTCTCAAAAATACGACCATCATTCTCACTGTCAGCGCGGGCGGAGAAGGGATTCACATTCCGGCAGTCGAGGGGATGTCGGAGGCGGAGGGCACTGCTGCGCTGACAAAAGAGGGCTTTAAGGTCATCAAGACAGAGCAGAGCTCGGCAGAGTACGCCAAGGGAACAATCATCTCACAGTCGCCGGAGGGAAACAGCATCGCACCGATCGAGTCGGAGGTGACGATTGTCCTGAGCGTGGGCGGAGACGGCGCGCAGGCACGTATGCCGCAGGTGCTTGGCAATTCGAAGGACGCTGCGGTCAGTGTGCTTGAGGCTGCCGGATTTGTGGTAAACAACATTGAGGAGTCGTACAGCTCGGATTATCCGGTGGGTCAAATCTGTTATCAGAGTTATGAGGCAGGGACAAATGTTTTGGTGGGTGCAAAGGTCGATCTGAAGGTCAGCATCGGAAGTGAGATCGCAACCTATAGCTGCCGTCTGACAGTGGAGGCGCCGGAGGATTATGTAGGCGGTCCCGCGGAGGTACATCTTATGACGGCTGACGGGTCGGAGGTTTTATGGTCTGCACAGAATGTCACCGCGTTTCCAGTGTCCATCAATATCAATGACCTGAAGGTTTCATCGGCTTACGGGACAGTGATTGTCACCTATCTCGCAAACAAGGAAGTGGCTATTCTGGACGCAGACGGCAACCAGACAACGCAGGTCGTTCCAGAACCAAAGAATGATTCGCGCAGTGTGCAGTTTACAAAAAATTAGGCTTTTTATGATCATGAAGAATATGCAGGTAAGGATATGCAGGGTAAGATAATAAAGGGAATCGCAGGTTTTTATTACGTTCATGTCCCCAGTGAGGGGATTTATGAATGTAAGGCAAAGGGCATCTTTCGAAAAGAAAATATGAAACCGCTCGTGGGAGATGATGTGGAGATGGAGATCACGCATGTCAAGGATGCGGAGGGGAATATCACACAGATTCTGCCGAGAAAAAATGCACTGATACGTCCCGCAGTGGCCAATATTGATCAGGCACTGCTCATTTTTGCCATGACAAAACCAGAACCGAACTACAACCTGCTGGACCGATTCCTGATTATGATGCGCAGACAGGGGCTGGAATGCATTCTATGTTTTAATAAACAAGACCTAGCAGATGCAGGGCAGCAGGAATGTATCGAAAAGATTTACAAGGACAGCGGATGTCATATTTTGTTTGTGAGTGCCGAAAAAAAAGAAGGGATTGACCAGCTTGCAGCGGTACTGCACAGAAAAACCACAGCGGTTGCAGGACCGAGCGGTGTGGGGAAGTCCTCACTGGTGAACTGTCTGCAAAAGGGAACGCAGATGGAGACCGGAGCGATCAGTGAGAAGATCGCGCGCGGAAAACATACGACAAGGCATTCAGAGTTGATCGCAGTCTCGGACAATACGTACATCATGGATACGCCGGGCTTTAGCTCGCTGTCCCTGTTTGATATCGAGAAGGAGGAATTGAAAGCATATTATCCGGAATTTGAACCTTATGAGACACAATGCAAATTTATGACCTGCGCCCACATTCATGAACCGGTGTGCGGTGTCAGGGAAGCATTAGGAGAAAACCATATCAGCAAAGTCCGATATGAAAACTACGTTACTTTTTATGAAGAGTTAAAAGAAAAAGAAAAGAGGAAATACTAAGATGAATTATTTATGTCCCTCAATACTGGCGGCTGATTTTTGGGAACTTGGAAAGCAGATTGAACTGGTCGAGCAGGCAGGCGCGCCGTATCTGCATATTGATGTCATGGATGGAATGTTTGTGCCTTCCATATCCTTTGGAATGCCTGTCCTAGAATGCGTGCGGAAGAAATCAGAACTTTTTATGGATGTACATATGATGGTCGAGCAGCCAGAGCGCTATATTGAAGAATTGATTCGGCTGGGTGCAGATGGTGTGACGATTCATGTGGAGGCGTGTCATTGTATCCCGGAGACGCTTTCAAAGATTCGTGCGCTTGGCAAAAAGACCGGACTTGCCATCAATCCTGAGACGCCTGTGGAGGCAGTGCTTCCCTACATGGATTTGGTGGATATGGTGCTGATTATGACGGTGCATCCCGGTTTTGGCGGACAGCGCTATATCATGGACTGTGTTGATAAAATCAAAAAGATGCGGGCTGTCATCAACCAGCGGTATCCCGATGTCAAGCTTGAAATTGACGGCGGCGTGACGCTCGGCAATCTGGAGATGAACCTCGATGCCGGAGCAAATGTGATCGTCACAGGCTCTGCGATCTTTAAAGGCGATATCGAGCAGAATGTAAAAGAATTTTTAAAGCGTATGGAAACGCTGTAGCGCATGGAGAAAAGAAGTATTGGGCTTTGCAATTGATAATTGCAGAGTCCAATACTTCTTTATTTTGAAATATAACTTATTTTCAAGAATTTTGAAACCAAAAGACAAAATCTGGCGTCTAATGACTGTAAAACGAATAAAGGACGTTTGCATTTGTTTTACAATCATACGCGCGTAGGAGAAGGTTGATGAAAAGCATTGAAACAAAGAGTTATGTAAAGAAGGCGCAGAGGCACGATAAAGACGCATTTATTGAACTAATGCAGTTTTATATGAAGGATATGTATAGAACTGCCATTGCGATCCTGATGAATGAAGAGGATGCAGCAGATGCTCTTCAGGATACAATTCTCACCTGTTGGGAAAAGTTAGCGACACTGAGGAAACCAGAGTTCTTTAAGACATGGATGACAAGAATCCTTATAAACCATTGCTATGACATTCTTAGACAGAATGCAGTTTACGAGACGATAGAAGCATATGAAGAACCGTCACAATGCGATGAATACAATGTAGAGCTCAAGGAGGCGTATGCCTCGATTGATGAACGGTATCGGCTTCCTATGGAATTGTACTATAGTCAGGGATTTAAGCTGCGGGAAATTGCGGAAATATTGTCAGTACCATTAAATACCATCAAGACAAGAGTTTCAAGAGGACGGAAAGAACTGGAAGCATATTATCGCGATTGTCAGGAGGATCAAAATGTCAAATAAGAAAATGTCAAATAAGAAAAACGTATTTTTTGAAGAAATTGAATTGTCCGAAATTGTGTTGAAAAAAACAAATCAAGCCTTTGAAATGATTCATCAGAAGGAGACGGGTTCTATGAAAAAATTAAATACAAAAAGTAAGAAATCCTTTAAAACACAGGCTGCTGCCATCGTGGGTGTCTGCATCGTAGCAGTTAGCGGCATCAGTGCCGCTGCCGCGATTCACCATTATTGGGGACGAGGCATGAATGGAAATATTCAGGCATCCGATGAACAGCAGCAGGAGCTTACAGAAAAGAATATCGCAAAAGTGTACCGTGAGGAAACAGAGAATGTATCCCTTGCTGTGACAGATCACGGTGTCACGATCGAGCCGGATACGGTTGTTGTGGACGAGAGATTTGCATACATGTCGTTTCGTATTTCGGGTTATGCGGTGGCAGAGAGGGAGGAACCGGGATTTGACACAATAACGATCTATCAGGGAGAGAACCCGGAGGCTGAGGACGCATGGGTAAATATGTCTGGAAGCATGTATAATGGTATTATTTCTGATGAAAACGGTATGCCAGTGTATGAAGACGGATCTGCGATAGCGAGTTACGAAGATGGAAGTACGATCTGCCATTATACGGACAGCGATGGAAATATGGAGTATATTATTCGGGCAAATGTTGCGAATGAGAACGATTCATTCCTTGGTAAGACAATCCATGTCGGTTTTAAAAATCTGGGAACACTTTCCAAAGCAGCGTTTACGCCGGTATTGGAAGGAAACTGGAATTTCGACATAACGCTTCCAGATGTGAGTTCATCTCAAACGATTCAGGTGGGCAAGAAAGTGGAAGGAACAGAATTTACGATAGATCATATCAGTATTTCTCCTATTTCTATGAGGGTGAATTATTCGGTCGGTACGGCACCAGTTGAAAGTGAAGATGAGCATGGCATTCCTTCAGTACAGGGAGTGGTACTAAAAGATGGGACAAGACTGCCATACTTAACCGATGGCGGCAGGTTTGGATACACCGATCATAGTAAGAAGAATGCCTACCACATAGCTGGTTATGACCGTGTTCTTGATGTTGATGAGGTGGCTGCGCTCATCGTTCAGACTTCGTATGATCAAGACAATGTTGAGATACCGATCTCAAAATAAAATAGAAATGTTGGAAATATCTGTTGAAGAATACTGACAGCTTCAGGGGTCAATATAACAGAGCTTGACAGAATTAAAGAATAACAATGAAACAGTAACCACGAACCAAAAGGGTGTAAGGTCTTATGATATGATAAAGGCTTTACACTTTTTTTATGTACTATTTTCTGCTCAATTTTGCAGAAAATAAGCAGAAAATTCAATTTGATTATTCCAAAATGCTAGGTGGTATGATATAATATTAGCTTGTATTAGACTCTTTTTGCGGCATGCAGCGGAAAGGAGTTAATTTGGTCTGACATGAGTATGACCGAGGATAAAAAGGTCAAAGCGGCCAAAAGCGTCGAACATGCCTTGAAAAATGTATAGTAAAAAATAGAGAAAGGCAGAAAACCTTGAAAATCAAGGATTTCTGGGCAGGTATAACAAGATATGAAACTGGGAATTGTCGGACTTCCGAATGTAGGAAAAAGTACATTGTTCAATTCGCTGACAAAGGCTGGTGCAGAGTCGGCAAACTATCCATTTTGCACGATAGACCCAAATGTGGGTGTGGTGACAGTGCCGGATGAGCGGATTCGGCTTTTGGGTGAGCTGTACCATACGAAAAAAGTGACGCCCGCTGTGATTGAGTTTGTCGATATCGCAGGGCTGGTCAAGGGCGCGTCAAAGGGAGAGGGACTTGGCAACCAGTTCCTTGCCAATATCCGTGAGGTCGATGCGATCGTGCATGTAGTGAGATGCTTTGAGGACTCGAATATCGTGCATGTAGACGGAAGCATCAACCCGCTGCGGGACATCGAGACGATCAATTTAGAGCTTATTTTTTCAGATATTGAAATTCTCGAGAGACGGATTGCAAAGGTATCCAGAGGTGCGAAAAATGATAAGACACAGGCAAAGGAGCTTGCGCTTGTAGAGCGCATCAAGGCACACTTAGAAGAAGGCAGGATGGCAAAGAGCTTTGTGACGGAAGATGACGAGGAAGTTTTGTGGAGAACTGGGTATAATTTATTAACAGATAAACCGGTGATCTTTGCCGCAAACGTGGCGGAGGAGGATTTAGCAAATGACGGTGCAGACAACGAGGGCGTGAAGTCAGTCCGCGCGTATGCGGCGGAGGAAGGTTTTGAAGTCTTTGTGATCTGCGCGCAAATCGAACAGGAGATTGCGGAGCTTGACGAAGATGAAAAGTCTATGTTCCTCGAAGATTTGGGATTAAAGGAGTCCGGGCTTGACAAACTGATCGCGGCAAGCTACAGGCTGTTGGGACTGATCAGTTTTCTCACGGCAGGCGAAGATGAATGCCGCGCATGGACGATTAAAGTCGGCACCAAGGCACCGCAGGCGGCAGGCAAGATTCACACAGACTTTGAGCGCGGCTTTATTCGGGCGGAGGTTGTAAATTACAAGGATCTGCTGGAGAACGGCTCTCTTGCGGCTGCGCGGGACAAAGGGCTTGTCGGTCTGGAGGGCAAGGAGTACGTTGTGAAGGATGGAGATGTGATCTTGTTCCGTTTTAATGTTTAAAATAATTCAGTGAGGTAAAAAGATATGCCTGATACAATGGGAGTAAATGATATCGCCTTTCCACATCTTGGAATCTATCTGGAAAATCTGCCGAAAAGCTTTTCCATCTTTGGTTTCGAGATTACATTTTACGGGATGATAATCGGCATCGGCGTCATACTTGGCGTGCTGATGGCGGAGCGAATGGCAAAAGCAGAGGAGATGGATACCGATATTATCTGGGATTTTGGCATCTATGCGGTAATTTTTTCGATTATCGGGGCGCGGATTTACTATGTGGTCTTTTCTTGGGACCTCTACAAAAAGGACCTGCTGAGCATTTTCAATCTAAGAAGGGGCGGGCTTGCCATCTATGGGGCAGTGATTGCCGCCTTTATCACGCTTTTTGTGTACGCTAAGATCAAGAAGCTCTCACCGTATCAGATCGGAGACTGTGGCGTGTATGGATTGGTTTTAGGACAGATTATCGGGCGCTGGGGAAATTTTTTTAACCGGGAAGTCTTTGGCGGGTATACCGATACGCTGTTTGCCATGAGACTGCCTGTTGACGCAGTGCGTCCCGGAGATATCACAAAATCACAGCTTGACGGCATGGCGCTTATGGGAGATGTCAATTTTATTCAGGTGCATCCGACTTTTTTGTACGAGGGTGTCTGGAATCTGGGGATTCTGGTCATCATGCTTCTGTATCATAAGCGTAAAAAATATCACGGTCAGATGTGCCTTTTCTATCTTGGTGGTTATGGGATTGGCCGTTTTGTCATCGAGGGAATCCGAACTGACAGGCTGTTGATTCCGGGAACTCAGATTGCGGTATCACAGTTACTGGGGTTGTTGTTATTTATCTTTTCGGTTGCGATGAATGTTGTACTAAGGATTCGGTTGAAGGGGGATAAGAGTTGATGACAAAAGAAAAAATTGAGAAATTGATTGTACAGCTTACCTTGCAGGAAAAGGTAGATATGATTCATGGAAATGGCTTATTTACGACCAAAGGTGTCGAGCGGCTTGGTATTCCGCCGTTTATAACCTCAGATGGTCCGCGGGGCGTGCGGAAGGATTTCGGCAATGATTCGTGGAAAGAGGTGGGACTCAGTTACGATTATGTATCTTATCTGCCCTGCAATACTGCGCTTGCGGCAACTTGGAACCGAGCGCTTGCACATTCCACTGGAAAGCTGCTTGGCAAGGAGGCAAGGGGGCGTGGCAAAGATATGATACTGGCGCCGGGAATCAATATGATGCGCTCACCGCTGTGCGGGCGGAGTTTTGAGTACATGGGCGAGGACCCCTATCTTGTCTCGGAGCTTGTTGTTCCGCTGGTGCAGGGAATTGAGGAGAATGACGTGTCGTCGTGTGTGAAGCACTTTGCGGTGAACAATCAGGAGACGCGGCGTCTGGACGTAGACGTTGAGGTCAGCGAGCGGGCGCTCAGGGAGATTTATCTGCCGGGCTTTGAGGCAGCGGTAAAAAGGGGCAAGGCAAAAGGAATCATGGGTGCCTACAATAAGCTGCGTGGAACACACTGCTGCCATCATGATGTTCTGTTCAATGAAATTCTGCGGGGAGAATGGGGCTATGAGGGCATCATTGTGTCGGACTGGGGCGGTGTCCATGACACAAAGGAAGCCTTGATGAGCGGGCTTGACATAGAGATGTCCGTCACCAATGATTTTGACCAGTACTATATGGCACAGCCATTAATTGATCTCATCGAGCGCGGGGAAGTGGACAAGAAGACAGCGCTTGCTAAAATTGATGAGAAGGTCCGCCATATTTTGAACGTGATGAACGAACTGCATATGCTTGACGGAGAGCGCAGTGCAGGCGGTTACAATGACTATTCTGACAAGGCGTCACTGCGTCAGACAGCGCGTGAATCGATTGTTTTATTAAAGAATGATAAAAACATATTGCCACTGGACAGGAAGCGCATCAAGAAACTGCTTGTGGTTGGAGAGAATGCCAACAGGCAGCATGCATCGGGCGGCGGAAGCGCAGAAATCAAGGCATTGTATGAGATCACACCGCTCATGGGGATTCAAATGCTTTTGGGCGGCAATACAGAGGTTGTATATAAACCAGGATATTTCAATGAAGATAACGGAAATATCTGGGCAAGCGCAGGAGACAGCGAAAATGGGCAGGCGGACAGTCTGAATCAGGACATTGTAGAATCACCGGCACCAGTGGCAATTGAGGTTTCGCCAGAACAGAAGCAGTACCGGCTGGAAATGAACGAAAAATACATGCGGGAAGCACTTGAGGCGGCAAAGGATGCCGACGCAGTCGTCTTTGTGGGCGGGCTGACCCATGACTATGACACGGAGGGGCAGGACAGAGCAGACATGAAGCTGCCATATGATCAGGACCGGCTGATTTCTGAGCTCTTGAAAGTAAGACCAGACACGGTAGTGACGCTTGTGGCAGGTTCTCCTGTGGACATGAGCGCATGGCTTGACGATGCGCCGTCCCTAATCTATAGCTGGTATGCAGGCATGGAGGGCGGCATGGCGCTCGCGGAAGTGATTTTTGGCGATGTGAATCCGTCCGGGCATCTGCCGGAGACATTTCCAATCAGCGAAAAGGACTGTCCGGCAGTGGTTCTGGGCGAATTTCCGGGCGGTGACAAAGTGCACTACAATGAGGATATCTTTGTGGGATACCGTTATTATGATACGTATGATGTGCCAGTCGCTTTTCCGTTTGGGTACGGTCTGTCCTATACAGATTTTGTGATGACGGGGATTCGTGCAGAGGTTGTGGAGGACACGGTAGAGAGCAAGGCGGTGAAGGTAAGCTTTGACATATCGAATATAGGCTCTCGTGCTGGTGCGGCGGTTGCACAGATTTATGTCGCGGATAAATATCCAAAGGTTAAGAAAGCAGCCAAGGAGCTGAAGGCATTTGAAAAAATCTATCTTGAAGCCGGGGAGACACGGGAAATCTCAATGATGCTTGAGCGGGAGGCATTTACGTACTATGATGAGGCCTCACATCAATTTAGGGTAGACGCAGGCAGCTATATGCTGTTGCTTGCCAAAAATGCGGAAGAGATCGTGGACATCACGGAAATTGAGTTGAAAGCTTAAAAGGAGTCCCCCTTTGTGGCAGGATGCATATAATAGATAAATGCACAATGCCGTGAAGGGGGAACTTTTTATGGTAAGCTACAAGGAACTGAGAAAAAAAGAAGTTATTTGTATCAAGGATTGTAGAAGGCTTGGACATGTGTGTGATTTGGAGATTGACGAGTGCAAGGGCTGTATCTGTAAGATCATTGTGCCTGGCTGCAAAGGCTTCTGGTCGATGCTTACGGATGACTCGGTGATTGCCATTCCGTATAATTGTATCCGGCAGATTGGTCCAGATCTGATTCTGGTAGATATATAAAGGATTGATGCAATTGACATTGATGTGCACATAAATTATACTTAACTCGTACCTTGAAAGGAACTATTCGGAGGAAACAATATGAAGTGTCCGTTCTGTAATTATGAAAATACAAGGGTGATTGATTCCAGACCTGCTGAGGACAACAGTTCTATACGCAGGAGACGTGTTTGTGATGTGTGCAATAAGCGCTTTACAACTTACGAGAAGGTGGAAGCAATACCACTTATCATCATCAAGAAAGACAATAACAGGGAAGCATATGATCGTGCGAAGGTCGAAACTGGTGTTCTGCGTGCCTGCCACAAGCGTCCAGTCAGCACAGATGACATTGAAGTGCTGGTGGACGAGGTGGAGGCAGATATCCTAAACCGTGAGGAAAAAGAAATCAACAGCCGCATTATAGGCGAGCTTATTATGAACAAGCTCAAGGATTTGGACGCAGTAGCCTATGTCCGCTTTGCGTCAGTGTATCGTGAGTTTAAGGACATTAATACCTTTAT
Organism: uncultured Lachnospiraceae bacterium; assembly: GCA_910586405.1. GTDB lineage: Bacteria > Bacillota > Clostridia > Lachnospirales > Lachnospiraceae > COE1. Next base: position 6,488 of record CAJUII010000033.1, on the reverse strand, counting down.
GGACGAGCTAAAAAAGGTGCTCGACAAAGAAGCTGACTAATTGTATACAATAAAAAACAAGGTGATTTCAAAAAATGACTTGTTTTTTTGTATGGATTCTTATAAAATTTAACAGAACATAAAAGGCGGTACACGCAGTGTCGTGACTGTACTTTATATGTTGGTATGGCGCTTTGTGCGTATGCGGACGCAGAAGCATAGAGTTCGTACATACTGGGAAAATTAAATAAAGCATAAGAAAAGGAGTAAAAGACATGACGAAAAGAGGACAGAAGTTTGGAAAAGTTCTTTTTGCGAGTATGTTGCTTACACTGACTGTTGCACTGAGCGGATGCTCAGGTGATAAGGCGGCTGGAGACTCTACACAGATTGCAGACACGTCTGCCGCAAACAGCAGTGAGGCAAATACCGTGGCGAATGCTGAGACGGACACTTCATCAGAGGTGCCGGGCGAAGCAACTGAGACGGAGAACGATGCATCACACATTACCATAGGTATCCCGCAGGATTTGGACAGTCTGGTGCCAAGCTTATCACAAGGAGCAGGTACACAGGAAATCCTCTACAATATCTATGAGGGCTTGTATAAGCCGGACAGCGAGGGCAATCTGGTTCCCGCAGTAGCAAGTGACTATACCATGTCCGAGGACGGACTTGTGTATACATTCACGTTGAGAGAAGGAATCCAATTTCACAATGGAAATCCTGTGACTGTGGCGGACGTAAAATATTCGATTGAAACCTGCGCCGGTCTTAATGGGGGAGAACCTGTTATATCGGCGTTTTCTAATATCGTGAGCGTGGAGACGCCTGACGAGCGCACCGTTGTCATCACGTTGAAGGAGTCGAGCAGTCCATTTATGGCGATTCTGTCAACAGTGGAGGCTGCCATCGTTCCAGCGGACGTGACAGACTTGCAGACAAATCCTATCGGGACAGGTCCATATAAGTTTGTGTCGCGCTCATTACAGGAGAATGTGGTGCTGGAGCGGTTTGACGGATACTGGGGAGAACCGGCTCATATCAAGGATATCACGCTGAAAGTGCTCGCTGATTCCGATTCGATTGTCATGAATCTCGAGGGCGGCGCTGTGGATTTGGTCGCAAGAATTTCCACGGCACAGGCAGCAGAGCTTGGCGATGACTTTGAAGTGCTTGAGGGGACGATGAATCTCGTGCAGGCAATGTACCTCAACAACGCGGCAGCGCCGTTTGACAATGAGAAGGTGCGGCAGGCGCTGTGCTATGCAGTAAACAAGCAGGAGATTCTCGACTTTGTGTCGGAGGGAAAAGGAACACTTGTCGGAAGCAGTATGTTCCCTGCATTTGGGAAATACTATGTCGAGGAGTTGAACGACCTGTACACGACAGATCTCGAGAAGGCGAAAGCGCTTCTTGGTGAGGCGGGCTATGCAGATGGATTCAGCTTTACGATGAAGGTGCCTTCGAACTATCAGCAGCATGTTGATACTGCGCAGGTGGTTGCAGAGCAGTTAAAGCAGATCAATGTCACAGCAAATATTGAGCTTATCGAGTGGGAGACATGGCTCAATGACGTGTATCAGGGACGTGATTTTGAGGCGACGCTGGTCGGTGTGGACGCATCGACGCTGACAGCGGGTGCGATGCTCAGCAGATTCCGCTCAGATGCGCACAATAATTTTATTAATTATAACAATCAGGAATATGATGCTGCCTACAAGGAAGCGCTTGCTGCGGAAGCAGTGATGGATGACGAGAAGGCAACAGAGGCATATAAGAAATGTGAGACAATTCTTGCAGAGACGGCTGCGAATGTCTATATTCAGGATATGTGCGAGTTGGTCGCAGTCAGAAAGGGCTTTACCGGGTATACATTCTATCCGTTATATATTCAGGATTTCTCGAAGTTAGATGTACAGTAATGCAAAGCAAAAACTGTTGTGATTGGGGATTTATAATTCATAGATAAATAAAAGGAGACGAGGATATGAGATACATTGGGAAAAAGCTGGCAGCAATGATCATCACGCTTTTGTGTATTTCCTTCCTCGTCTATCTTGCTTTTGATCTGATACCGGGAGATGCGGCACTCGCTGCACTGGGAACGGATGCCACGCCGGAGAGTCTGGCGGCGCTTCGCGAGCAGCTTGGGTTAAACAGACCGTTTCTGGAACGGTATCTGGAGTGGCTTGTTCATTTTGTGAGCGGTGATTTTGGCACTTCGTACAAGTACCATCTGCCCGTTGCGGACATGATTGTGTCCAAGCTGCCGATTACCGTGGTGATGGCAGTCATTTCTTTTGTGATCATGGTGGTGATCTCGCTGCCAATCGGCATATACACGGCGAAGCACAGCGGCAGGCGGATTGACCGTATCGTCATGGCGCTCAACCAGATTGTGATGTCGGTTCCGCACTTTTTTATGGGAATTTTGATTACGTATTTTTTTGGTCTGATCTTAAAATTATTTACGCCCGGCGGGTTTGTCTCCTATGAGACAGATTTCTGGGGATTTCTCGCCTATATTATTTTCCCATGTTTTGCAATCGCACTGCCAAAGATCGCCATGTCGGTCAAGCTGCTGCGGAGCTCCTGTATTGAGGAGTCGAAGAAGGATTATGTGCGAACGGCTTACAGTAAAGGAAACAATACCAACAAGGTTTTATATAGACATGTTCTTCGAAATGCCATGATTCCTGTGATTACGCTGTGGGGAATGACGCTTGCGGACATGCTTGTGGGAAGCATTGTCATTGAACAGGTGTTTAATATACCGGGCATCGGGCGCATTCTGCTGACTTCCATATCCTACAGAGATTATCCAGTAGTGGAGGCAATTATTGTGCTGATTGCCTTTGTGGTAATTGTGACAAACTTTCTTGTGGACGTGGTGTACCAGTTAATTGACCCGCGTATCAGCGTTTAGTGTGAGAAGTACTAAGTCTCACACGGAGAAATGCCTGAAATACGGCATTTCTCACCTGAATCATGGGAGTTAGTGTGAGAAGTACGAAGGCATTTCTCATCTGGATTTGAGATTCTGCGCAGCGGAATCATGGAGGTTTTACGTGAAAAGGAAAAAGATCTATTCTCCCAATTTCATCATAGGTCTTGTGATAACAGGTGCGATGCTGTTATTGATATTGATCGGTTTTGTCCACACGCCGTATGACATCACAAAGATGGACAGCGCTGCGAAGCTGGCGGCGCCGTCTTTCAAGCATCTGATGGGGTGTGACAATTTCGGGCGGGATATATTTTCAAGGGTGCTCAAGGGCATGGGCAACACATTTGTGATCGCCGCGGCTACTGTTTCGATTGGAACGGTCTGCGGTGTGATTGTGGGGGCGTTTACGGGATATTTTGGCGGCTTGCTGGACGAGGTGCTGATGCGCGTGAACGACGTGGTGTTTGCCTTTCCGAGTATCCTGCTGGCGCTGGTCTTTGTCAGTATTTTTGGCACAGGCAAATATAATGTGATCGGTGCGTTGGGCATTGCGTTCATACCGAGTTTTGCCCGTATCGTCAGAGGAGAATTTATCAAATACAGAGAGATGGACTATGTGAAAAGTGCAAGGCTTGCCGGTGTGGGGCAGCTTCGCATGATCTTTGTGCATATTCTGCCCAATGCCATGCCGGTGCTGACCTCCTCCATTATGATCGGCTTTAACAATGCCGTGCTTGCCGAGGCGGGCATGAGCTATCTGGGGATTGGTGTCCAGCCGCCCAGCGCAAGTCTTGGAAGTATGTTGTCCGAGTCGCAGACGTATCTTTTTTCTGCGCCGTGGTATGCGCTGTTTCCGGGGCTGATGATTATATTGATGGTGCTGGGGCTGTCGCTTCTTGCAGACAGGGGAGCAAAGTGATGTGGCAGTGTACTGGCATTTGAAAGTATAACGATAGAAAATGATGCAACTTTGATACATTTGTCTGATAATATAATCTAGTGTCAGCACGCTGGATGAAACAGGACAAAAGAGAAAAGGGGCATTCTATAGATGAAAGTTTATCAAAAGTTGTTCATTTTTATAATGGTATGCAGTCTAAGTATTCTGGTGTTTGTTCATTTTGGAAGAAGGACAAACATCGAGGGTCAATCATTCGATATCGGTTTATTGGAAAAAAGGCTTCCAGCGTATCTGATGACAGAAATGTCAGAAAATCCTTATGCGTGTGCAGAGATTTCTATGAAGAAGGAAAAAATAGCATGGAAAACGTTCGAGACAGCACAGGAATTGCAGGATTATATAGTCGAAAGAGAGCTTGCGGGAAAACAGGCAGACTGGGTGTATTACCAGTGTGCATTGCAAGAAGATTTCCATGCCCTTGACTTGTATCATGAGTTAAGCCGCTATGAGAGTACAGCGCATCCAATCTGCGCAGTAACTTGTGCAAAAGGCTTGTTTTACCGGTTTTCACAGAAGCAGGAACGGGAGTTGATTGTCAAGGACGAACATATATATGGACTGGTGTGCAGTGAAGCTTCCTTAAAAGATATAACGTCAGATAATGCTCAAAAGCTGCTGGATGCGTTTGTGCGTTATCCGCAGCGATGGGAGACGCGTGAGCTGGCAGGCCGCACGCTGGATGAGGAAGATTTATACTGGCTTGATCATGATAGCAGAAAAACGACGTTTGACAAACCCAAACGGACTTTTACAGAGATGAGGGCAACTGACGCGGACTGGAGAAGCAGGGATGTCAAGACGCAGAAATTTGGTATGCTGCAAAAAGCAGAGTATGAACTCGCGTTTCCGGGGAAGAGTGCGGGACTTGGTATCAGTTTTCATTATGCAAAGAATATTCCAGAGACAGGATATGAAACATATTTGGCGGACTATGTTTGTTCGGAGGAGACCTATAAACTGCGCGTTACGGACTTGCAGACAGGAAGCCTGATTCAGTTCGCGGACGTAAAATTATGTATCAATTCACTTGATACAGTGACTTTTCAAGATGCAAATGGCGATGGATTTCCAGATATGATCATCACAAAACCTGTTCATTTCAGAGCTTCAAGGCAGGATAGAGAAGCCTATGAAAATGCTGTTTGTATATTGTGGAATCCCCACGAAAACAATTTTGAAATCGGATCAAAAGGACAAACGCAAGCGGTAAGATCTGCGTATGCACCTGTTAGAGAACTTCCAGAAAATGCGGCAAGAGAGGACTATTGTGTCCTTACAGATGCACAAGGGGAGTTGTATATCTTAAAAGATACAGCGACGAGGCAGTATGTGGAGGATGGAAGAAGTGTGTATATAGCAAATCCTCCAATTGTTGACAACCAGTGCTTTACCGGTGACATAGGCTATATCTTTAAGAAGCCTTCATATATAGAGGTGCATTCAAAGCCTGCAATCAACAAAATGGGAGAAAATGCACTGACACAGGACTGGGAGCATTTTGTGAGTGAGGTTACACGATGCAGTGAATTGTGCAATGGGCGTGTATATAACTTAACTTTTGAAAAGTACCATTTGGACAAGGGCAGTGATTTATATGGCTACACCTTTGATTTTGACGCGTATGATAAGATTTATGAGATTGCAGTGTTTATCCGTCTCGAGAAAGTCAATATGCTGGAGGCAATTGGTATTCGTGAGAAGGCTGACAATGATGTGTTAAAAGATGTGACGCGTTATATTGGGGCGAGTTTCATAGATTTTGGCGGTTCAGTGTTTGATGGATTTTGCAGAATGGCAGATTTTGCTGGAGCAGATGAGTGGGACTATCCAGCGCTTCACAATATGTTTTCATGGGCGATGGACATGTTTTATACCTATGCAAGACTGCCGGATAAGAATTTTCCAGATGACCATGCAGTTATGTTTGAAGAGCCGAAGATGGAACGCGCACTCCGAAGTGCATTGGCGGAGCTTTGGCAGCTTGGGGACGAGGAACGGAAGCATTTTGAGAATAGACCGTTGATGATGAGCGATTTGGCGGTGATCACAGAAGTAAAATGTGTCAGAACAGCAGATGTACCAACGGTGCTAAGAATTGATATCAATCAATGGAGACTGGATATTGACTTGGAAAAAGAAGAAAAAATCTCTTACAGGGATTTGGCGAATTTATCGGGTCTGAAAATTCTGAAAATGAAGGTCTTTGACTTGACGGATTATTCTTTTGCGGGGGAACTGTCGGGGCTGCGTGAGTTGATAATCTTTGCAGAGGAAGAAGTGGAGAATATAGATTTTGTCGGAAAATTGACCAGACTGCGCACATTGCAATTAATTGGTACATCGGCATTTGGCAAGATTACAGATCTTTCTGTGCTGGGCAACTGCACACAGCTTGCGTATTTATTTTTATGCACACCCAATGTTACCGATTTTTCTTTTTTGGAAAATACACCAGAGATTTATTCAATTGTTTTGGAAGGAGCCAACAGAGCTGTCCCTGATCGGGAATTATTGCCCAATGCAATGTATATAAATTTTAAGTAAACATTTATGAGCAGGAAAAGAACCAAAGCCTTCGGTTCTTTTCCTGTTTTTTGT
>CAJUII010000032.1:23184-31953 GCA_910586405.1 uncultured Lachnospiraceae bacterium | reverse complement strand
TCATTGCTCTTAGATTGTGCTGTACTACCATAATAAATACCTCCTTGTGTTTACACGGTATAAGATTTGTCAAAGTAACCGGCAAACCCTGTCTCAGATAAATCCTTTTACCTGAGTGATTCTTCACGCCACTCGTTACTTTGTGATTTGTTCCGCAGCTCCCTAATCCATTTCACGTTTATCAGGTAGCTGCAATTTGTACTTTACCATATTTAGTTGTGTTTGTAAGTGTTTTGCTTGCTTACACTTTATATATCGGAGCACTTTGAAAATACTTTAGCTTTTTTTGAAAATTTTTTAACCAATTTAAAAAAAGCCCACCGCCGATGGCGGTGAGCCCTCTATTTATCAATATTCTATATAATAATCCTTGTATGTAAATCTCTATGATTAGCCAAGTAATCCAAGTACGCCCTGGTTCCCCTGATTTGACTGTGCCAGCATAGACTGACCTGCCTGTGAAAGGATGTTTGCATTAGAATACTTCACCATCTCTGTAGCCATATCTGTATCACGAATCTGGCTCTCTGCTGCGGTTGTATTCTCTACTACGTTATCCAGGTTGTTGATTGTATGATCTAATCTGTTCTGTGCTGCACCAAGTAATGAACGCTGTGCAGATACCTTTGATACTGCGTCTGCAATTGCATCAATTGCATAGGTCGCTGCTGCTCCAGTGCTGTCCTTTACATTCAAGCCTCTGATACCAAGTCCCTTAGTTGAAAGGCAATCAATCTTCACACCGATCTTATTTGTCATATCTGCGTCTGCACCCACATGAAGTGAGAAGTTCAATGACTCTTTTGAAGTTGCAGATACCTTTGAAATCGTATATACCTGATTTGTGCCTACTGTAGAACTGTTAACGGTTGCTTTTTGTCCTTCATCTGCACCAATGCTGCTTGCAAGTGACAGCTCTGCCTTAATCTTATCTATTGCATCTTTGTTGGTAATCGCATTATGTGCCGCAGAAGGTCCGCCATAATATGTCTTGCCGCCAACATTTACAACGCTCTCAGAAGAAACCATATTCTTCAAGCTTGCAACTGTCAATACATTCTTGTCTGCATTTGCCTGTGCACCAATTGTATACTGGATGCCATCAATAGATACAGAAGCTCCCTCACCCGCCTGCTGAATCGCATTAGACGCTCCGCCGCTAATTGTATACTCTACACCCGCAATCTTAACACTGTCGCCTGCCTTCAGATTCTCCATTGTAAAGGTTGCAGTCGTTGCATTCTGAATCAATTTTCCGTCAATACCAGCATCATGAGCATTTACCTTCATTGTCATATCACCGGCATCACCCTTTAACAGATAGGTCTCGTTGAACTTTGTTGTCTCTGCTACACGGTCGATTTCTACGAGAAGCTGATCAACCTCATCCTGGATTGTCTGACGGTCAGAAGAAGAGTTTGTTCCGTTTGCTGCCTTTACTGCCAGCTCGTTCATTCTCTGTAACATATCATGAACTTCTGTCAATGCGCCTTCTGCTGTCTGCACTGCGCTGATACCATCTTCTGCGTTCAGAGAAGCCTGTGTGAGTCCTCTGATCTGCTTTCTCATTTTCTCGGAAATTGAGAGACCTGCTGCATCATCTGCTGCTCTGTTTACCTTGTAGCCTGATGACAATTTCTCTGTAGACTTATTTAAAGATCCCTGTGTGATACCTAACATTCTGTTAGAATTCATTGCTCTAAGATTGTGCTGAACTACCATACTAAAATACCTCCTTGTGTTTCCTCCCTGAATCTCCTGATTCAAGGCGTGTCTGCGAGTAAATCCTTTCACTCGTTTTTGTGACACTGTTTTGATTATTTTATCATATTCAGTTGTATTTGCAGCCTTTGGCTGTCATCTATTATACTTAATACTTTTGAGATATTAAGTTATAACCTATATATAATAATCCGAAACTAGCTTTTGATTGGCGCGCCTGCTATAAATAGCTGTCTCTGGTTATTAACGGATTTGTGAAAGATTTTGGATTTACATAACATCTTTCATCTGTTATTATTCTACAACATATCTTTTTAAAATGCAAGTCTTTTTTGAAACTTTTTATGTAAATCTTTTATTTTTTTATATTATGTTCCCACCTCCTTAGAATTAGCGGCAGATCTGCCGCTGCACCCATGTAGACCTCCGCCTCGAAGTATTGTCAAATCAACTATTTTCCCCCATAAATGCAATAACAAAGAAAAGAGCAATCATAAGATTGCTCTTTTCTCCACTGTGTTATACCATTTCACATATTATTTGCCAAACAGGCTTGCGAGCTGCTCCATGCCTTCCATGTTTGCAGAGGCCTCCTTGTTTGCTTCCTGAATCTGGATGTATACTTCCTTGCGGTATACCGGCACCTCCTTGGGTGCACTGATACCTATTTTCACCTGCTCGCCTTTGATATCGAGCACTGTGATCTCAATATCATTATTGATCATCAGGGCTTCGCCCTTTTTCCTTGATAGTGCCAGCATATCTTTCCCCTGCCTCCTTCTATAGTCTTATGCCGATTGATTATGCCTGTACTGCCTTCTGCGCCATCAGTTGTTCATAAATTGCATGTTTCACGCTATAAGCGTCGTCATCGCTGATCAACTGCACTGCCTTGCGATTCTCTACACTGATGATAATCGGCGCTTTGAGGTTTACGGTGGTCTTGGTGATATCCTTAGGCACTGTCACCGTGACAAACATCAGGATATTCTCGCTATCGAGATTATCCCCCAGCGGCTTGAGAAGATCCGCAGCAAAGTTAGGACTATATCCTGGTAAGACCAGGTCTGGATTCATAACGGGCATGGCAAAGGCGGGTTCCTGTAGAGACTGGAGCCATTTGATACTTGACTCCACTCCCTTCTCCTCATTAAAAATTATCGTAAAATCCTTCAGATCGGGAAATCCCAAAATGCCATGGTCAAAACGGATAACCTTATCATCCTCAATTGCAATCCTGCCAAATATTCTAGTATCTACTTCTACCATTGTACTCACTCCGTTCCAATCTATTAATTTGCCATTTATAACTATCTGATAAAGTCTAGCAGCGAAGTCTGCATTACATAACTGATAGAGGACAGTGCTGCATTGTAGGTCGTCTCGATACTCTTTAGCTGAATGACAAGATCTGTGTAGTCCGCATCCTCATTGATGCTGACAAGCTCCTCATAATTGGTCTGCTCCATGCTGAGACGGTTCTGAACCATAGCAAGCCTTGACATCCTTGCCCCGCAGTCAGTCTCTGCAAGCTGTGCCCGACGGGCATACTCATCACAGTTGGTTATCAATGTATCACTGCGGTTGCTGATCTTGTCGCCCACACGCGTCATGGCTTCCTGGAGCGCTTCCTTCTGTCTCTGAAGCAGCAGCTCATCCTCTGTATCTTTATATTTTCCTGACTTGATCATGCTCTCGATTTCATTCAGACTGGTCTCGTAGCTGGCGTACTCCTCCAGCATGGAGATCATTTCCTTCATATCCCTGCCCATGTCATGCGTAAATGCCTCGTCAGCCGTCGTGTTGACACGAAGCGTCTGGTTGTTTCCGACATCATACTCGATAATCTGTTTGCCATCCTTTGACGGATCTGTCAGAAAGCTCTCATTGTATACAAGCGTCTTATCCTTTCCCGACGCGGTTTTGCCTGCACGCTCTGTATAGAAGTAGTGTACCGGATCTAAGTCATTCTTCTTCCAATTTGTCTTGTCATATGTCACACGCAGCTCTTTGTCCGCCGGAAGCTCCATCAGACGCTTTGCGATCGCGTCACCAAACAGCACTTCCCCCGTCTCGGCAATATAAGTTATTGCGTTCGGATCCTTGATGACAGTTGTATATGCACCATAGGACCCTGTCGATCCTGTCGGATAGAAATTCTTCGGATCGATCATCAGAGATGTCTTGAATTTCTCATCAAAAGAAACGGAATATGTCCCATCTGCCTCTCTTTTGACATTGCTGCCAATACTTGCCGTCTCTGTCGGCACGGTATTCTGATTGACAACTTTGATCGTGCCGTCCTCGCCATACGACACTTCAATCCCTGGCAGTCCCGCAATCGGACCTGACGTTTTTCCCTGCGGAACCCGGACCTCCACTTCTGTACTCGGCACTGTCGATACGTCTGTCAGCTTGAGCACCGCCTCACTCGGTATGGCCTTCGTATCGATGGATACATATGCCGATACAGAACCTGTTGAAATGCTGGCAGCATTGCCATTTGCCCACGATTCAGACATATAGCCGATATCTATATTGGACTCATACTGCGGCGGATTTAAAGGTTTTCCATCGGCGCCCAGCTTCTCTTTGATGTCGATGTCATCATAGGCAAGCCGCTTTCTGTAAATGTCAGCATCATAAATATCATTCTTGGTGACGCTGTCGGCTACTTGCTTGAAATTTCCCTCATTGATTGTATTGAGCGCTCCTGCGTAGACAAAATTAATCTTGTCAATGCTGCTATTAAAAAACTGCTCTGTGATTTTGTTCAGTTCTGTCTTGTCTGTCTTCAGACTCAAAGGCATATCTGTACGATATCCTGTAAAGACGCTTCTGCCGGCGCTGTCTGCATTACCTGTGGAATAGATCTCCTCAATTGCCATTTTCAGATTTTTGATAATCGCGTCTCTGTCCTTCACCTCTTTGTAAGTACTCTTCATGTTGACAGCATCTTTCTTGACATCCCCCAATACCTCCATCACTGTCGCGAGGGCTGAGCGGGTCAGATCCAGCCAGCTATCCGCATCGGACGCGTTTTTCTCATAGAACTGGTCAATCTTATCCACTGTGGAATTAAGCTTCAGGGAACGAATCGCGATCACCGGATCATCCGAGGGTCTTGTCACCTTCTTGCCTGTTGACATCTGATTCACCAGCTTTTCCTGCCGGGATTTGTTTGTATTTAGATTTCTAAGAGATGTCGCCTGCATCATCTTTGTCGTAATTCTCATTGCCATATATATTCATCCTCCTATACTCCGGTCTGTGTGATCAATCTGTCATAACATGAATTCAATACAGATATCATCTTGCTCGCCAGATTGTAGGCGTTTTGGAATTTAATCATGTTCGCGGCCTCCTCATCGGAATCCACACCGCTGACTGAAAACCGACTGTTTGCAATCGATTCCTCGATATCGGCATAAATCTCCTGGAAGCTGTTGGCGCTGTTGGCATTCAGACCAGAGTCGCCCATTAAGCAGATCAGAAAACTCTGAGCGCTGCATCCTCTAAACACCATGCGATCCTTATTCGTTGACAAATCTTTGAGATTATCCAAGATGTCGTATTTTGCCACGCCGTCCTCCGCGATCGTATGTGTTGCCATGGTAGTCGCATCGTTCTGAATTGACTTCACCACATTAAAATTCCCTGCTGTCAGCATATAATAGCCTGTGTTTTTCGAGCTGTCATAGCTCTTATCATACACTGAAGTACCCTTTAGCGAGTACTGTCCGCTTGTAACTTTATCGTCACCGGTGAAGAAAATATCGCCCTCATGCGTATTGCCATTGAGGTCTGTAGCACCTTCCACACCGTATATTTCGTTGAAATGATATGCGTAATCACGCACCCACTCATTCATCTGTTCGAGATAGTATGGAATCCCTTGATAGTCAACTTGTTCGCCAACCTTCGCACTCTTTCCCACATAGGAAGACGGTACCATCGACGGATTCCTGGAAGAATCCTCTGACATTCGGAACGTATAGTACGCCTCACCCGTCAACTCATCCACTTTCATTGTATAGCTGTCATAATAATACTGCTTACCACTGAGTGTAATCTGTCCATTTGTCAGCGGTAGCGTACTTTTGGATATGTCAGAGAGATAATCGGCTGTCGTCTTGACTGTGACAGTCTTGTTCAGGCCGTCAACAGATTCAATCTTTCCATGAAATGCCTCGTCATTATTGCCATCGCGCATTTCATACAAACCTTTGAGCTCTCCCCGCACATTCTTGGCGCTGAGACCAAGGTCCATTCCTGTATCTTTCCAACACACATCATACAGTCCATCGACATCGTTTTGATTTGCCTTCTGCCATTCTTTTCTCGGCACACAATCAAGCTGTCTGTACTCATAGCCGCTCACAAGCGTCTGACCGCCGGCAATCATCACGGTATATTCATTGATATTTGCATCGCTGCCATCCTCCGCTTTGATCGGGCGCTCCTCACAGGTGACATCCACGACCGCTGAGAGTTCGTCAACCAGCAGGTCCCGCTTATCACGCAGATCATTTGCCACGGTGTTTCCATTGGCTTCCACCATGTTAATCTGCTTATTTAAGAGTGCGATCTGCTGCGCAATCCCGTTGACCTCATCGACTTTGATATTGATCTCGTCATTGACATCCTTCTGCATCTTCTGAAAATTATTATATAATATATTGAAGTACTCGCAGAGATTTCCCGCTTTCCCGACAAGCTGAAGTGCATAATCTGCCTCGTCTGCATGGTTTGAAAGGGAATCCAGCGCTGTATGGTATTCGTTAAAGATTGTACTGAACCCTTTTACCTCATTTGTTCCTCTCTCATCCCTCAGATAATTCTCTATGATCGCACAGTAATAGGACTTTTTGTCATACTCGCCGAGCTTGGAATTATTGTTCCAGTATTTTTCATCATAATAGATATCTCTGACCCGCTCTGCGCCGAGTGTATCTACACCGGCTCCGATACAGCCGTAGCTTGCGAAGGCACGCATCGCATCGGATGCTGTCTGATTGATGATCTGTCTGGAATAACCTACTGTCTCAACGTTTGCGATATTATTTGCCGTCGTGTTCAGGGCGGCATTCGAAGCAACCAGACCTGAATACGATATATTTAACCCCATAAATGTTGATGCCATTTATATTTCCTCCATCTATTTCTATGTATTATGCGCCCATGCCCAACAGCGTATCAAGCAAAGAATTAATTACATTAATATATCGGCTGGCTGCGTTGTATGCATTCTGATACATGATCATATGCTCAAGCTCCTCATCTGAGGATACACCGATCACTGTCTGGCGCTCATTATCCGCCTGTTCGATGGCTAGCTGTTCAAACTCATACAACCCTTGGAACACATAGCCCGATGTAGACGCCTGTCTGATCAGGTCAATATAGCAGTTCTCAAAGCTGCTGATATCTGTTGCCTTTGGATTCAGATAAATGCCTTCCTCCTGGAATGCTTTCACAAGCTTCTCGCCAATATTAAAGTCTACAGAGCTCTCCTCCTTGGTAAACCCAAGCATAGCGGGCGTCTGCACAAGCTTCTGGTTGATCTTAGCATTCTCTGCATTATAGAGTGAGTATGGTGCGTTTGCATCCTCCTCAATGTATCTCCAGTATACGTTAGGGATTCTCTCCTCATCATCATTGTAGATCTCGTAGAGCTTGACACCCTGCGCCTTGAGCTTCGTCACCTCATCACTGCTCAGAACAACTTTTTCATAAGAGGATGAATTGGTCTTCTGGAACATCTGCAGCGGTGAGCCGTCCTCGTTGCACAGATATTTCGTTTTGGGATCACAGTTCTCTGCGAGCACTTCATTGACTTTCGTGACGATTGCATGAACGATATTGTCAAACTCCGCTTGAACATTCATGATAATAGACTTTGAGATATTGTCCTCGTAATACTTCAAGCCTGCCTTTTCATCATAATCTCCCGCCTTAATACCAAGCTTATCTAACTTGATATCTGTGCCCAGCTTCACATCGAGATCCGTGTAATTCGCCACATGATCTCCTCTTGCGAGAAGAAGTGCCCGAAGCGAGCCGACATCTGTATTCGCAGCGGTAGAAATATCATCTTTGAGGTTAAAGACTGCTGCATTCTCATAATCCGGTACTCGGTTTCCATTCGCATCTGTCTTAAACCGAAGCAGCTGATTCCAGTACGGTGTCACAAAACCGGTATCCTTGTCGGTGTGAAGCTGCATCTCATACACATGACCTTCCGTGACAAAATCCGCGCCATTAAAGCGGATTGTCACGGCATGATTTTTCTCCTCTGTGTAATCGATATTGCCATAACCTGAGAGCATATCGAGCAGCTGATCACGCTCATCGCGCAAATCATTTGCATTTTCCAGACCACCGCTCTCGATTTTCATGATTGCTTTATTCAATTCATAAATTCTATTTCCAATGGAATTAATATCTTCGACAGCATCCTTTACCTGCCTGTTAAGATTGTTCTGATATTCCTGAAAGGATTTGTAGACAGCCGCTGCATTCTCCATGAAGCTTGCCGCCTTTGACACAAACATCGACATATTGACGGTATCACTTGGGTCCTTTGCCAATTCCTGCATCGAAGTCCACAATCCTGAGACAGAGTTCTTGAAGGCAGCGCCGTCAAGCTCTCCCAGAATATCTTCAACTTCTAGGATGCCTGAGTATGAAACCTCATAATAAGACATCCTGCCGTTTTCCAGACGGTAAGCCTGGTCCAGAAACAAATCTCTGACATGTCTGCACTCAGAGTATTTTGCACCAGTTCCCAACTGGAACCGGTCGCCCCTGACCGAGCTTCCCCCATATGTGTATATCGTATCGGAATTTGCCACCTGCTGGCGGACATATCCGGGTGTATTCAGATTTGATAAATTGTGTGCTACTGTATGCAGCGCGTTCTGCGATGTACGGATTCCGCTATCGCCTAAATATAATGATCCAAACAAAGACATGGTATCTCACCTCGTGTTTCGTCGTTATTGTTTCGCGTCGAAACCACCATGAAAGATACCAAGCGATTGTCCG
>CAJUII010000032.1:0-23159 GCA_910586405.1 uncultured Lachnospiraceae bacterium | reverse complement strand
AATCAGGTCTATGAGTTTCAATGTTTCAACATCCCTGTTAACTACGTTGGCAATATCAGCCAGAAATTTATCTCTTTGCTTCTCCATTCCCTGGATTTTGCCTACGATCTCCTGTTCTTCCTCCATGATTTTTCCCAGGTTTTCGATGTCTCCCGCCACAATTGCGGAAGTCTTGCTCTCAGAGAGCGCCGCGACTTTCTCATACGCTGCATTCTCACTGTCGAGCACGTCGATCAAGTTTTCCAATAAGCTTGCCACCTATTCACCTCACTGTCATATCATGGCATTTTCTAAAATAGGCCATTGTACTTCTCTAAAAGCTTTCCTGCAAAATCATCCATGTCTACCTCATAAGTGTCATTGTCTATGCGCTCCTTAATGGAGTTCACAAGATTCTGACGCACATCAGGCGTCGCTGAGAGTGCTTTTTTTGCTGCGGAAGCATCCTGAGCAGTCGTTGAGAGTAAGAGCTGATCCTTAAAACTTGCTCCTGTTGTCTTCTTTTCCTCAACCTTTGATAACTTTTTTGTTCCGTAAATCTGTTGGATCTGATTATAAGCATCTATACGCATAACGGACTCCTCCTTCCCATCTAGTCGAAAAAATTAAGTTATTTGTTCTTTTATACTTAATTTATCGGATTATTTTTCATTTACTTTATACTTATTTGAAATTTAATTCTGTAAACCGTTTTATCCCGCTGCTACTGCCCGATCCGATGCGCCGCCATAATGCCTCTGATCGTGCGGAAAATATATGGTTTTAGCTCCTCGATTCCGACTGGCTCGCTGTAGAGTATGGCACTGTAACATGTCGCCCCCACCAGCTCTATAATCATAAAAACCATCACTTCGGGATCTTTGAACCTGCCTTCATCCTGAAACATACTGTGGTAGACATCATAAAAGTCCACCTCGCTATACTCGCCTGCCCCGATGAGCACATTCTTGAACACCCCCCAGCTTAGATTCTTGGAAATAAATCCCAGCAGAATCTTGTCTTCCACAAGCTGATTTATGATATTGTCGATCAGGAAGATGACCCGCTCCTCCAAATCAACGATATCGGTCTCTTTCAGCGCGAGGTCCGCCCGCCGGAAAACCTCGCCTGACTTGTGTGCAATCAGCTTATTTCTGATATCATATTTGTCCTTAAAGTACAGATAAAAGGTTCCCTTCGCAACACCGGCGTTATCCACAATGTCTGAGATCGAGGTCTTATGAATGCCTTTGCTCGTAAATAGTTTGAATGCCGTCTCCAGAAGAGACTCTCTCTTGATCTGTTTGTTTTGATCTATTTTGCCCATCGCTGTATCATCACCTTAGAATCTGTGACCAGTCGCCAATGCCGATATACGCTTTTGCCCATGCATCATAGACTGCCTCGTTTGCTGTGCCCAAGCTGTCATATACAAGCTGTGACTGCCCTGAGAGTCGTGTGTCCACCTGCGGTTCGCTAAAGCTCAACAGATAGATAATCTCCTCCACAAACGGATTGGATTTCGCTGCCACATAAGAAGCATAAAGCGCGGCTGCCTGTACATCTGTTCCCTGTGCATTGGTCAAACCAATCTCGCTCAGAATCACATGTCTGACGGCTCCTGCCGGACTGAGCATCTCTGGAGACTGCAAGAAATTGGTGAGCAGTGAGAGATTCTGAAAAGTCATCATCTTGCCTGACGATACCTGCGCCGCCATGTAACTGCCGCTCGGACATCCCGACATATCCCAGAACTTCGCATATGTCAATGGGACTGGATAAGGATGCTGCGCCACGCCCCAGTCAATATTCCCCTCACTTGCGATCAGCGCATTGAACTTGGTAAGAAAATCCTTGCCATCAATAAATTCATAGTACTCAGCATGACCCACAGGACGATTCCTGTCCCAGTTCTGGTCGATGCAGACAAATATCCGCGCGTTTGCATTCTGGCTTTTGACTGCATTGTACGCTACGCGGAATGCCTGTACATACTCTCTGATATAACTGTCCCAGTCTGTCCAGATCATATAGTTCCAGGTGCGGACATTGACTTCATTTCCGATGATAAAGTTCTCAATTGTAGAGTTTGCGGCAACTTTGGACAACTCCGATGCGATCGCATGAATGCCGGCAGGCTCCGACGCATTGAGCATATAGTGCTGCGGTCTTACCGGGTGTGTGTCTGTGGGCATGATCGCCGCCAGCGAATACGGGTTCGTAACCGCCTGATTGCTGCCGGTGTTCATCACCTGCGCAGTGGTGTATCTGCCTGCCATGACACCTGCGGCATTCTCTGTCAGATACAGATTGCAGAACTCTTTTCCCTGCTCCGACTTTAACGGTCTAGCCTGTCTTGCCTTCGTGTGCGCGGCAAGGAGCTCTGGGTTTGCAATATACTGCGGATTTGCGATCAGAACATTCTGCCCGCCTGACTTCACCGCAAGACCAAGCTTCGTGTAAAGCCGTGTCTCCGTGTAGGGTACTGTAAATACCGTCTCCAGCGATACCGGCGCAGACGCCACAGGTACTGCTGTGGGCGCAACCGCATACTCAAAGGGCTGCATCTCATACAGATAGACGATATTGTCATCGCTCACAGGAATCTCGGGAAGCGTGGCTGTGAAGGAGATTGTCTTCTGATCCAGAAGGATACTGCGCGCCGCCACAGCAAACGCCTGATTTAACGCCTTTGCAGCATTTGCCTGAATGCCTGCCATCATGACAAACAATACAAACAAAATACTGTAAACACGTCTGTTTGGTTTGATTCTTCTCATTATTTCCCTCCATATTTTGTTTTCTCGAAGCGTGTATTTGAAAAATGCTCTTTGTCAGACGTGTGTCACAATCTTCGGCAGTTTTGTGTCCACTGCATTTGACGCAAATCACATGCTCAGTGAGGCGTGCGGGCAGCATTTTTCAGATATGGTCTAGTATATCAGTTTTTGAGATCAACTGCAACGGGTTTTACATAATTCGTTTACATTTGCATTTTTTGTACAATTTATACCATATTTTATAGGAATTGTATTTTTCTATTTATCTGACAGGTAGTTCTATGATACAATATTATATATTGAAAATATTTACTACTAAGGATGTAGTGTGAGAAGTACTTCTCATCACTCGCAGCAAAGGCTGCTTCGTGAAGAAGTACTATGTCTCACACGGAAAAATGCCTGATATACGGCATTTCTCACGCGAAAAACACCAAAGACAGGCGTTTTTCATCATGGAGGTTACTATGAAAAAACGAATTACTTCTATATTATATATTGTTTGTACTGCGTCGGCGATTTTGTTGACTGGATGCAGCAAAACGGACACTCACGGCTTATCTGCCAAAAATCCTACGAGTATTAAAATCTGGCATTATTATAACGGTGCGCTCGCCACCGCATTCGATGGACTGGTCTCCGAGTTCAACAACACCGTCGGACGGGAGAGCGGTATTGTTGTGAACGCCGAGAGCATGGGTACAGTCTCTGATCTCGAAAACGCCCTTTGGGACTCTGCCAACGAAAAGATCGGCGCGCCTGATATGCCTAATATTTTTCAGTGTTACCAGGACACTGCTTACGCACTCGACAAGGAAATCTCTCTGGTTAATTTTGATGACTATGTCACCGAGGACGAAAAAAATTCATATGTAAAACTATTCATCGAAGCTGGCTGCATCGGTGAGAACCATGAGTGGAAGCTTTATCCGACGGCAAAATCCACAGAGGTACTCATCCTCAACAAGACGGACTGGGACAAGTTTGCGGAAGATACAGGTGCAGAGCCAACAGCCCTCTCCACCTGGGAGGGTCTTGTTGACACTGCCGAAAATTATTATGAATGGTCTGGCGGCAAGGCATTTTTCGGAAGAGACGCTTTTGCCAACTATCCTATCATCGCAAGTTCTCAGCTTGGTCATGATATTTTTCAGGTGGTAAACGGCGAGACGGTCATCGACTTTGACCACGATTCGATGCGCAGAATATGGGATCATTTCTATGTTCCTTATGTGAAAGGATATTACCGCCATGTGGGACAGTATCGCAGCGACGATGTGAAGCTGGGTGAGATTATCGCCTTGGTATGCTCCTCATCGAGTGCGGTCTATTTCCCCACAGAAGTCACTCCCGTAGACAGTGCGCCATACCCCATTGAGCACCTTGTTCTGCCACTTCCAAACTTTGACAATACGCCTTCTTATGCGGTTCAGCAGGGCGCGGGCATGGCAGTCACAAAATCGACAGAAGCTCAGGAATACGCCAGTGTTATCTTCCTCAAATGGTTTACACAGCGGCAGCAAAATCTTAAATTTTCTGTGAACAGCGGATATATGCCCGTCAGCGTGGAGGCTGTCATGCCCGAAAATATAGAGCAGTATCTCGCAGAGAATCCCACAAGCGCGATTGTCAGCGACACGCTTCGCGTCGCGATCGAAGAAAACCGCCAATATATCATGTACACGCCCCCGGCATTTACTGGCGGCACCAAAGCGCGGAGTGTGCTGGATACCACAATGCTGAATCTCGCCCTTCGGGACCGCGCTGCGGTGGAAGGCGGCACAGCCATCGAGAAATTCTTGACAGACGCTCACTTCGAGGAATGGTATAAAGACACGCTCAAACAAATTCAGGAGAGTTGTAATTAAGGAGAGTATTCGTCATGAGAAAAATATCCCGCCCCAAAAGCTTAAAATACTATATCCTGCTGCCGCTCATTTTGATCATTGTCTTTCAGGCGACAATCTTTGCCAGTATCATTATTATCAGCAACACTTCTGGTCATCTGGACCAAAAACTTTTCCGCGTGTTGGACAATACCGTAGCAGCGAGGGACGCTTCCCTGGAACAACAGTTTTCTGCCTTGGTGAACATGGAATCATTCTATCAGGCGGTGACAATGCTTGCGGTTGAGAAATCAGGCGCACTTGGTCTGAGTGTTGACGCGTACACCGCTGACGCCGCAAACCGCCAATCGCTACTTGGCAATATCACTCCTGCGGTTCTGCGGGCACTGCGCAGAAGCGGCGCCACCTCCTGTTTCGTCATTCTCGACGGCGAGGCGGGCAGCGCCCAGAAGGACGCCTTATACCTGCGGGATTTCAATCCCTCTGACTCCCCGGAGAGCAACTCGGATGTCTTAATAGAAGCAGGGCCTTCCCAAATCCTATATGACTATGCGCTGACCACCAGCTCCCAGTGGACTTCCACGCTCGATGTGGACAAGGACTGCATCTTTTACCAGACAGCCTTTGACGGCGGAAATACATACACAGAACTCTCTGCGCTTGATCTCGGATATTTCAGTATGCCCGTCCGCATTCATCCCAATGATATGCTGTGCATTACCTACAGCATCCCGCTCCTTGACAGTGAACATCACTCCTACGGTGTTATTGGCTTCGACATGACACTCGATTACTTAAAGAAGCTTCTTCCCAGCCATGATATCACACTGGATGAATATGGAAGCTATTTTCTGGCAACGACAGAAGATTTTGCAACTGCGCAGAGCGTCCTAGTCGTCAACGATACCTATTACTCGATGCTGGAACAAGGAACCACCGTCACCATGCGTCCCCGCAGCCAGGAATACAATATCTATGACCTGGACATAGACGGTCTGGACTCCGCCACAAACGCCTGTATCCAACCGCTGCGCTTCTACGCTGCCAATTCCCCCTACCGCGAACAGCAATGGATTTTGTGCGGGCTGATACGAACAAACGTATTGTTTGCCTCCTCCCACCAGCTCAATGTGACGGTGCTTGGCGCTATCGTCATGTCCCTGCTGCTGTCCATCACAGGAACATTGATGATCACGCACATTTTCATGAAACCTATCAACACCCTCAGTGCCGGAATCCACAGACTGTCTTCTGGATACAGTACGCTGCCCAGAACACGCATCGCTGAGTTTGACAATCTGTCCGCTGCCATTGAGGAACAGAATATCTCGATCTACAGGCTGGGAAACAAAATGGCTGAGATCATAGAACTCACGGGTGTCGCTCTCGGCGTGTGCGAATTTGACCCCAAGAGCGACATGGTCTACTGCACGCACAAATTTTTTGAAATTCTCGATCTTCCCGATGACGGCTGGGCGCATAATCATATTTCTAAAGCGCTGTTTACCAGCAGGATTACACAGTACAATGACTGCTTTATCCAGAGTCATGAGACTCCTGATGAGTATTGTTACCAGCGTCCTGGAAATTGTGACAAGTGGCTTGATATCAAGCAGAGCCGAATAGAGGACAGCATTCTGATCACGATTTCTGACATCACAGAGCGCCGGTCAGCGCAGGAAAAAATTATCCATGACCGGGATTATGATATTCTGACAGGACTTTTCAACCGACGCGCCTTCTCGCGGGAGATGAAATATCTGATCGACGAGAACCATTGCACCAACGGCGTCTTGTCTATATGGGATCTCGATAACCTCAAATACACGAACGATACCTACGGACATGAGATTGGCGACAAGTACATATGTACGCTGTCCGATCTGCTAAAAAAAGAGCTGCCCAAAAACAGTGTCAGCGCCCGTCTTGCCGGCGATGAATTTACCATCTTCCTCTACGATGAACCTCAGCAAAAACTCGTGGCAACCTTACGGCGCATCCATCAGCATCTGATGCGGGAACGTTTGAGCCTTCCCGATGGGCATGAGCTGAATATGAGCGCTTCCGCAGGCATGGCTTTCTACAGCGAAGATGCCTCTAACTATGCCGAACTGCTCAAATATGCAGACTTCGCGATGTATCAGATCAAGAAATCCTCAAAGGGCAGCATCAAGGCATACGATAAAGATTCCTATGTGCGGGATTATATCCTTGTGCAGGGTGTGGGAGAGCTGGACCGCATTATCATAGACGAAGCGGTTCGCTATGCCTACCAGCCGATCATCAATGTCAGTACCGGCAAAATATTTGCTTATGAGGCACTGATTCGCCCTGTCTCAGACCTGCTTGGCCATCCTGACAATCTGCTGCGGGTGGCGGAGGCGCAGTTTAAACTGGACAAGATCGAACGCCTCACCTGGTTCCATGCACTGAAAGGATTTTTTGATCAGATACACGATGATGACAATGCGCACATTTTCATCAATTCGATTCCAAACCAGCTGCTCTCTGAGGAGGACTGGCATACACTCGAAGAATTATATGGAACAAAACTCAGCCGTATTGTGATGGAAATTACCGAAAACGCAAGAAGTGAGATTGAGATTGACGAGA
Source organism: uncultured Lachnospiraceae bacterium (assembly GCA_910586405.1). Lineage (GTDB taxonomy): Bacteria > Bacillota > Clostridia > Lachnospirales > Lachnospiraceae > COE1. The sequence goes on along the minus strand of CAJUII010000032.1, from coordinate 15,940 downwards.
AAAAAAGGGCCTTTTGCCGAAAATGGAATATCCCGATTGCCCTCGATGACTTTGGTTCAGGCTACAGCAACAGCGACATGCTGGTCACACGCATGTTCCACTATGTGAAACTTGATATGGGTCTGATCAAGAATATCGATCAGACCCCCTCTACACAGGCATTGGTGCGCAGCACGATCAACTACTGTCATGAAAATCAGCTTATGGTCATCGCTGAGGGCATTGAAACTCAGGCGGAATATGATACGTTGAAAGCCCTCGACGCAGATTTTATGCAGGGATTCTTCCTCGCAAAACCAGCCTTTCTGCTCTACAATAAACTATAGGACGATCAGATTGGCAGCTCCGATCACGCCGGCATCATTGCCAAGCACAGCACACCGCACTGGCGGCACAAATGCCCTGTCCCCGCCAAAGCACAAAAAACTTAAATGTTCCTCGACCGACTTTGTCAGGTGCGTTCCCTGATTGCAGATACCACCTGACAAAAGCACGACATCGGGCCGAAAGATATTGACATAGTTGGCGATCGCTTCAGCCAGATAAGTATAGTAGTTCTCCACTACCTCTTTTGCCGCCTTGTCCCCTTGCAGCGCTGCGTCGAAAGGAATCCTGCCGTTCATATCTTCCAGCCGCTGGTCACACAATTGGTTGAGCAGCGACTTTTTGTCTGCTGCTGCGGCTCTTTTGGCATCCCGAATCAATGCTGTCGCAGATACATATGCCTCCACACATCCGCGTCTGCCACATGTACAGGGCTCACCGCCCACAACCATACTGGTATGTCCGAGTTCAGCGCCGCCTGCGTTGCTGCCCTCAAAAACTCTGCCATTGAGGATGATACCACCGCCAACGCCTGTGCCAAGTGTGAGCAGAATCGCGTTTGACATATCCTTTGCCGCGCCTGCCTTCACTTCTCCCAGCGCCGCACAGTTTGCGTCATTGGAGATGCGAATCTCACACGCAAAATACTTTTTAAGCTCTTTTACAAGCGCTACATTCTCCCAGCTAATATTATTGGAATACCGCACAATGCCGGCGTCTGCATCCACAAGTCCCGGGCTGCCGACCCCGATGCCGGCAAGCATGTCCTCCTCAATCTGCATCTGTTCAAGCAGTTGTCTGACAATCGCTGCCATGTCCGCTATGACTTCCTCCGCTGGACGCTCAGCTCTGGTTGGCACAGATGTATGTGCCAGAATCCTCTGCTGCCCATCTATTATTCCAGCTTTGATGGATGTTCCGCCCAAATCAATACCTGCTCTGTACATTCTTTTACTTTCCTCCCTGATCTATTCAAAAGCCTTCTTCACAAAAGCTTCTATTGTAAGGTATAACAGTTTTTCACGAAATTTGCAAGCATTGTTTTTGGCACCGGCGTGCGACTGCTTCTGCTGACATGCTTTCTTGGGATGCCCGTGTGCATAAAAAACAGCTCAGCTGTCGGCTGAACTGTTTTAAAATTGTATTGGCTCTACCTTCTCACTGAGCGGCAACATCTCGTACTCTGGAAACTTATCGAGCAATTCCTCCAGAATCGTCCCCGTGTCATAGATGACATCATGTGCGAGCAGAATCACTTTTTTGCGTCCTTTTGTCGTCTCCACACCATTTGCCAACAGCTTCTCAGGCGCCACACTCGACGCCGCATCCTCAAGACTGGCATTCCAGTCATAATATACATAGCCTCTGCTTGTCATCTCCTCGATAATTTTGGTATAGACCTCCTTGTTATAGCTGTTGATACTTCCTCCCGGAAACCGAAACATTTGCGCCTGCACACCGCATACCTCATAGACAACCTGGCGCGCCCGTTCGAAATCCTCCACATAATTCTTGGCGTTGTCATACAGCTTCTTATAGTCATGATTGTAACAGTGTATCCCTATGGCATGTCCCTCCCGCGCTATTCTGCGCACGATTTCGGGATATCTCTCTACATTTTCCCCCACAAGGAAAAAGGTTGCCTTAATATTCCGCTCCTTCAAAATATCGAGTACCCTCGTCGTATTCTCCTCCGACGGTCCATCATCAAATGTCAGATACATGGTTTTGGGATGAAAATAGTACTCAATGCCCTGCACGATTCCTAATGCGATCTGCTCCTGATAGTCCGTTGACGCAAGTTTTTTGCGTTCTTCTCTGTTCGTCAAAAATCCTGTCTCAACCAGACATGCGGGCATCTGTGTGCTGCCTGTGACATGGAAATCCGCGTCTCCCCTGACTTCGCGCTCCACTGCCCCTGTGCTTTTGGCAGTCTGCTGTGAGACTAACAGCGCCAGCCGCCTGCTGTCGCGCTGCGTGTCTGTCCCATCATACCACACTTCCATACCATTGACACTGCGCTCGTCCGACGAATTTTGGTGGATGCTCACATAGATATCCGCGTTGATATCGTTGGCTTTCTTGACGCGTTCCTCCTTTGCCACATACTTATCTACACTGCGCGACATCGCGACATCATACCCCATCTCCTTAAGTTTATCGCGCACAAGCTCTGCGATCGTCAGATTGATATCCTTCTCTATAATCCCATCCTCAGCACATCCGCCGTCATTTCCGCCATGCCCTGCGTCGATAAAGACAAGGGGTGCCTTCTTTATCACTGCTTCCTCCTCAACAGGCTCTTCCTCTGGTTCTGATTCCTGTTCCTGTATTACGGCAAAATCTATCTCCTTGATATCTTTCTCCGGTGTCGCCCACACCTCTATCGGCAAAATCTTATCTGACAAAACCAGCACCAACGCTGCCGCACAGACCACTAACACCACTGCCAGCAGCCGTCTGCGCGCACGTTGTTTACGACGTGTTCTCTGTTTGCAATAGCTTGAATACTTGGTGCTGAATGATTGTCCTTCGTACATCCTCAGATACTCCTTCCTCTTTCGAAAATGGTCCCTTTTTTCATTGTAGTTCCATTATAAAAAAGCGGTGCATCAAAGTATCATCATTTTTGTATCAAAGTTGCATCATTTTATCTGTTTATGAAATTTTTAAAAATAGTTCACTGATACCTTCATAGAAGCCGACTGTGACAATCGTCTTGCCATCGCCCATTCCAGCGAAGACATATTTCTTGAAATACGGTGTCGTTTCGAGCAGTGGATTGTCTGATTCATATGCCACAGGCGCATCAAGCCCCATATAGGCGCCCCATGCCTCGACGATCTCATCCGTATCAATCTCTCCCCACACGAGTGGCGTCCGCACATAAAACTCATAAATCTTGCCATCGTCTGCATCGATAAAGGCATCAATCAGACGATTTGCTTTGTCTGCATTCCTCTGGCTGTTTGACAGCTCCATCTTCCAGACTGCCACATTATTGCGCGGTTCTAGCACGTCGATCGCAGAGTAGAGCGTCGCATCATAGGAGTCCGCATTCACCTTTCGGACTTCCTCCGGCAATATGCCGAGCTCTTTGAGCATCTCAAGCCCCTGATTGCAGGTCTCATAAATCTGCTCATTTGTGATTTCCTTTCCCGATGGCCCATTATAGTTGCGCACAAAAGCATAAGAACCTTCCAAGTCCTCATACGCCAGATCTGTATTTGCCGGATCGTATTCGGAAAGCAGCTGGGCGCCAAGACATCTCGACAGAATATAGAGCTTTTCATTCGCATTCATCTTGTATCGATAGCCCTCTCCCGCCTCCTCCACCACCTCAATGTGCGCTTCATTCAGGATTCCTCTGTCCTTATATTTTGCAAGTGTCTCCGGTCCCCATATAGAGACTGCGATCACACATGCCACTGTCCAAAAAACGGCTAAGCAGCGCAATGTATTATTCATAAACTGTCCCCCAATATAAACCCGATACAGGAACCTTTTCCCTGTTCACTCTGTATTGTCAGTTCACTGTGATGAATCTTTAGAATCTCATCGCACAGCGCAAGCCCCAGCCCGGCGCCGTTCTTACTCCGAGCGCGGGATTTGTCCACCATGTAGAACGCTTTCGTGATCTTGTGCTGCTCCTCAACAGGTATGCCGATTCCCTCATCTTCGATTTGAAACCGATAGCCCTCCTCCAGCTTATTCCCATGTATCTTGATCTGGCTTCCTGGTTCTGACGCCTTGCACGCATTGTCGATCAGATTGACAAGCACCGTTTTGATCAAGTTGACCTCCGCCCATACAGTGCTGTCATCCCATGTAAATTCAAATCGCATCCCCCGATTTTCCTCTGTAAACATCTCGCGCAGATAATCAAAAAACTCTGATACTGCAACTTTGCTCAGCACAACCTCCTCTTTCTTTGCCACAATGATATCCAGCAGACGAAATGACATTGCCTCAAGGCGTTTGCCCTCCGTATAGATATAGTTTGCGGACAGAATGCTCTTCTCCTCGTCCAGTTTATGCGAGCGCAGCATATCCGCGTACCCGATGATCGCGGTGAGCGGCGTCTTGAGTTCATGCGCAAAAGCTCCCATAAACTCCTCCTTGGCTTCGTTCTCCTCCTCCAGCTTCTCGATATTTTCCTCCAGCGCATTTGCCATCTCATTAAAGTCACATGTCAGTTGTCCCAGCTCATCATGGCTCACCTGTCTCGCGCGGTATGCATAATCCCCTTCTGACATCCGTCTCGTCGCTCTGGTGAGCAGGCGGATGGGTTTCGTTAAGTGCGATGAGATAAAATGCATCACCACTGTGCCAATAAACAGCATTGCAATCGTCATTCTGCGGTACAGTGAAAACCCCATCGCGCGCTCCGTGAACACATCGGAGACGTCCTTCATCGTTTCCAGATAAAGGATTCTGCCAAGCGCATTGACCGCTGCGCAGGTATGAACATAATAGCCGTTTTCTGTCTCGATGACACGGTATAATTTTGTATCCGGCTGAATCTGTTTCAAAAGCTGCTGATCCGCCTTGAACCCGTCGCTGGTGTGCAGCACTTCCCTCTGCTCATCCGCAATCCTAATCAGGCGGTTGGTGCTGCGTCCGCCCCGCTCTAGCTTTGCCGCGATCTCCTCCACAGTGCTGTCAGGCAGAACAGAATATCTCGCCGGCACATTGAGCACTGCTGTCTCAAAGGCAAAGCTCAGCACACTATTCTCATCAGATGCCTGTCCAACCTCCCTCGCAAGCGAAGTCTCGAACACATAATTGACGAAAAAGTATCCGCTCAATCCGAGCGCAAGCGCCATGATCACGATGGTGGACAACAGCATTTTTAGTGAAATCTTCATGATTATACCCCTTGTTCCAATGTCCCTAATCCGATATTTCCAGACGATATCCAACCTTGTACACTGCTACCAGACTGTGCTCCCAGCCGAGTTTTTTTCTCAATCGCTGGACATGCAGATCCAATGTGCGGCTGTCAGCAAAATACTCTCCTTCCCAGACCTTTTCATACAAAGTCTCACGAAACAGCGCCACATTCTTATTCCGCATAAAGAGCACCAGCAGCCCAAATTCCTTGTTAGTCAGCTCGACTTGTCTTGTCCCCTTCATCACGCGGTGCGCCTCCACATCCACAGTCACATCGCCCGCTGTCAGGCGCTGTTCTGTTTTATTATACCGCCGCAGAACCGCCTCGACACGCGCGACCAGCTCCACCACATCAAAAGGTTTCACGATATAATCATCCGCACCGAGCTTTAACCCCTTTACCCTGTTTTTCACCTCGTATTTAGCAGTGATAAAGATCACAGGTATTCCCAGCGGACGTATGTATTCCATCACATCATAACCATCCGCACCGGGCAGCATGATATCCAGCAAAATCAAATCAAAGGGTTCCTTTTCTATCAGATCAATCGCCTTCAAGCCGTCCTGCACAGTCACGCAATGGTATCCTGCCGAGGACAGGTTGAGATCGATCAAGTCGCAAATCGGTTTTTCATCATCTACAATCAAAATTTTAATCATTGTCTGTTTTCCACCCCCAGTATGCTCTGGCTTTCTCTACAAGTGTCTGCATTGTATCCTCATCACTGCACGGATACTGGCTCTTGATCTCCGTATCTGCCGAAAACCCGCCCGTCCGCTGATAATAGATACTGTAATCGCTCGCAACCGCAAGCTTGTGTTCTTCATCCTCATAACTGTACTTTGCCAGCACAATAATATCTTTGAGTCCATCGCCGTCAATATCCCTGCAATTGATTCCCTTTAGCGCATACAGGTTATCAAAATCCCCCATGGGCTGTAGCACAAACACGATATAATCCTGCTCATTGACAAGATAGATCATAAACACCTCATAGTCTGCGATGCGGTATGTTCCCGGCACCACCTGAAGTTTTCCAAGCTTGCCAAAAGTTCTGGTATAGGATTGCTCTGTGATAATCTGAAAGCCATGCTGGCGCAGTTCCTTTAAAGTCAGCGCCGTATATAAAAACTCCGTCGAATCCCCGTCACGGACAAACGCAGTGATGGACTTCGCATTTTTGTTCATGCCAAAGCGGTTGAGTTTGGCTGAGATCCTGTAATCTCGATAAAAACAAAGTTCTTCCCCGCTCTGTAGCAGCACATCGCCCACCTTGTAATTCCTGCCGTCAGCTCCCTTACAGGACGTGATCAGGATAATGTCAGTCCGGGCATCGCCATTTAGGTCCTGAAATGCCACCGAAGCAATCTCCTGCCCCGGCTGTTCCATCTGCCCCCGAATGCGGCTGTTGGTCTCTAGCTGATCGGTCTTATATAATATACTTCCATCGGCATCCGCGAGAAAAAGCGCCAAGCGGTGATACGTCCTATCAAATGCGGGAATGACAGACAAGCCAGAGGATTCCTCATCGACAAGGGCATCTTCCGTGTCCGGATCGATCTCAGATTCCGGTATGATCTCCGGCTCAAACGGAAAAATCTGGCTTTCTACAATGTCAAAACCTTTCTCTTCGATATCCGTTTGCGTTGTGATAGAATCCAGACGCGCGTTATACTCATCGTACAGGACGCGCACATTGTCTGACTCCGTAATTTTAGATTCAGAAATCTTAATTGACGTTTTCTCCAAGAACACACCTGAGACAGGCTGCTTGGATACGGCCGTTTTAGCCTCTGCACCGACAGGCAGACATAGGGCAGACAGCGCCGCAAGCAGCAGCGCCGCAGATAATTTATTTCGATTCTGTATTTTTATGATACTCATGAAACGAGCCTTTCTCTTTCTTTCAATCTATGTTTCGTCTTTTCATGACTGCATTATATCACAGATCCAGTTAACATTCCACAATATTTGAATCCCCGTCCGCCAAACACTGACGACTGAGGCAGCAAAGCTTTTCTGCACACGTCCTGACCCACAACAAAAAATCCCCTGCGTATATCAGGGGATCTCGCAAGGCCTGTCAGATTTTGATCATGAAGTGCCTTATCTTAATAATATTCTTTTTCACGTTCTTCTTTAACATATTCTTCCGTTACAAGTTCTTCCGTTTCAGATTCATTCTCTTCAAGTTCGTTCTTTGATTCAAGCGCTTCTTCCGATTTCAGCTCCTCCTGCTCTTCTTGATCACGGATTTCCTCGTCTGGTGTAAGCTCTTCATCAATATGATCACGCTCATCGAGCTTCTCCTGCAAACGCTTGGATACGTCTTCCATCCGGTCAAGAACGCTGTTCTGTCCCTGTGACTTTAAGATATTTGCTTCCAACAGAGATTGCAGTTCACGCTTTTGATGCTCCGCCATCGAAAAATGATTATCGCCAAGATGTGCAATCCGCAAATCCCTTGCTGTGATTCGCTCCTGGAGTGCAAATTCCCTGTCTTCTTCTAAAGTGTGGAAACCATTTTTCATATTTAATGTTTTAAAATATTCCAGCATTGCCTCTAGCTTTTTCTTAGCCTCTGGATTTTGTTCCTTCTCAATGCGCTGCTCGAAGGACTTCTTCACCTCATCTTTATTGGCAAGTGCACAGACAAAATCCTCCATTGCCGAAAGCTTTTCCTTCATCGTAAAATTCTCCGATGCATTTGCCCGATATATATTTTTCCGCTCTGTCTCAACCGCTTTGATGGATTCATCACTGATTTTGGTTCTGTAGGCACTCGACTGGTCCATGCTGTTTATTGTATCCAATACACCCAGCTCCCCCTTGACTGCCATCGCGCCAAATTCGCCTGCCATCATGCTGCCTGCGGGCGCGGCTTCTGTCTGCTCTGCCTCTTTCTCACCGCCTTCGCCCTCCGCTGCTTTTTCCGCCTCTTCCTCCTGATCCTCAAAGCTCTCGATCATCATGATCAGCTCAGAATTTTTCCTGCTGATTTCCTCCTGCTGCATGGACGCCATCTCTGCTGCCTTCTGTGCCTCCCGCTGTATTTTGCTGATCTCAGCCTTCTGCATCTCCTCGAGATTTTGCATCTCGTGTAATGCTGCTGCGCTCTTCTCTGCCATCTCAGCGGTTTCTTTGTGGTTAAAGTTGTGGAGAAGGTCATGAGACTTATCGCCCCATATCTTCACTTGATCTAACAGCTCATCATATAATTCTTCATCGGTCAACTGCACCTTCTCTTCTTCCTGATCTGGCGCATCACTCTCCGTCTCTGACTTCTGCGCCTTCATATAATCATCCAGCCGCTCCATCGCCTTTGCCTGTCTGGCAAGCTCCATCGCCTCACCGGAAATCGTGACTCTCACCGCCTCCGACTCCTGCGCCTTCTCCTGTGACTCCATCATTCGGCGGCGCGAATGCATTGACACATTCGTGTTTGTTCCGTATGCATTCGTCACATAATGATTGCTAAAATGATTGAATCGATTCACCTGATTTAGCTGCATCTGCATATTTCAACCTCCTTGTTGATCATTGTAAATCCTTTTACACGTGCCTTCGTCTATATGTATCCTAATATTATATCGGTTTAAACCAACCTTTTTATAATACTTTCTACGAACTTAATCTTGTCAAACGAAAAAGTCAGCTGTTTGTGATGAGCAAATATGCGAAATAAACCGCGTAACATGTCATAAATGTCACGCCATCGCGCCGCGACAAGGTATCGTCATCTTTGGAGAGGAAATACAGCAGAATCACCGCCGCAATGCCGATGATACCATCAACGACAAAGGCGCGCGAAAATGCCACCGGCGAGATCAAGGATACAGTTCCCAGCACAAAGAGGATATTGAAAATATTGCTCCCCAGAATATTGCCAACTGCGATATCCGCATTCCCCTTTCTCGCTGCCACCACAGAAGTCATAAGCTCCGGCAGGGATGTGCCGAGGGCTATAATGGTCAGTCCAATGAGCCGGTCGTCAATATGCAGAATATCCGACGCAATGACGGTGGCATTGTCAACCGCAAGATCGCTTCCGAAAATAATTGCCGCAATGCCGCCTGCAATATACAAAATTAACAGCAGGATATTCTTTTGTTTACTCGATTCCTCTACCGCTTCACCCTGGTTCATTTCACCCTTTGCCGCGCGAAAAAGATGCACCAGAAACACAATCATCAAAAGCCAGAAGATCACACCGGAAAAGACATTCAGTTCACCAAAAAGAACGCCAAACAACACAAGCGCCAGCGTGATGACCAGATTAAACGGAATATCAAACCGAATACTGGATTTTCCGATATGCAGCGGTACGATACATGCTGAAATACCGAGTATTATCAGGATGTTCAGCAAATTGCTGCCAAGGATATTGCCGATTGCGATGCCCGTCGTCCCCGCTAATGCTGCCGAGATACTGATTGCCGCCTCCGGCGCACTCGTCCCGAATGCCACGATGGTCAGTCCGATGATAATCTGCGGTATATGAAATTTCTCCGCGATTCCTGACGCCCCATCCACAAAGAAATCCGCTCCCTTGATCAAAATGATGAATCCGAGAACCATCAATAAAATACTTTTTGCTGCGAACATAATTTTCCTCCATCTAAATCCTTTTTATGTACCATTTATTTCGAAGTCTTTTATTTTGAAAGCCTTTTATATTTTTACCATTTTTCTGCAATATTTATGATGAAATAACGCATTTTGTCCGCGGCGCATTTGCACCCCGGACAACTGGCTTGCTCAAATCTGCGTTATTTAAATTTTACAGCGGTTCCATACGCCATAACCTCCGCTGCACCCTGCATGACCGCTGCGGATGCATAGCGGACGTTGACAACCGCATCAGCGCCGAGCTTTTCAGCCTCCTCGACCATGCGCTTTGTCGCGAGCGCCCGCGCCTCGTTCATCATCTCTGTGTATGCCTTTAACTCGCCGCCCACCAAAGTCTTAAAGCTCTGCGTTATGTCTTTGCCGACATTTTTGGACTGGATGGTGCTCCCCTTGACTAAACCCAGCATTTCCAGTTCCTTTCCACTAATATAATCAGTATTGACTAAGATCATCTTCTTCTCCTCCTTGAATCTCTTTTATTCTGCTTATCAACACACCGACCATCACCGCCGCCAGAATCAGCGGCACCACAATCATAAGAAGCTTTACGACTGTTGGGATGCCGGGTACTGCCATAAAAAATACTGCTGCTCCAATATAATATACAATCATAATGAAAGCAATCACAACTGGCGCAACCATTTTCTTCCAGTGTTTCATCCACATCACGCCCCTTTTCCATCAAATGCGCACCCACCATGCCAATGCAGTCTGAAATGTACATTATGTTTTGCGCTCTTATCTTAAATATCAATTTCCAGCGGCTTGTCAATTTCATCGGAAACATATTTTCCGTTTTTCTTCCGCTGTCGGACACACTCTGTCAACAAGTACTCGATCTGTCCATTGACAGAGCGGAAATCATCCTCCGCCCACGCGGAAATCGCCTCATACAGCTTTGGCGACAACCTGAGCGGCACTTGCTTTTTTCCAGCTTCACCCATAACATCATTCCTTTTTTGTCATTTCGGAACATTTTATCTACGCATTTAATATAAACTGCCCGAATTTACAATCGGCTGTGCATCGCGGTTTCCGCAGAGAACGACTAACAGATTGGACACCATTGCCGCCTTGCGCTCCTCATCCAACTCGACTGTGTGATTTTCGCTCAGGCGCTCCAATGCCATCTCGACCATGCCGACTGCGCCGTCCACAATCATTTTCCGCGCGTCTATGATCGCTGACGCCTGTTGACGCTGAAGCATCACCGCTGCAATCTCCGGCGCATATGCCAGGTATGTAATGCGCGCCTCAACAATCTCGATTCCTGCCTCCTCGACCCTTTTTTGTATCTCGTCGCGGATTCTGCCCGCAACAATCTCACTTGAGCCGCGCAGACTTCCCTCATCTGAAAGCCCGTCTCCTGTCGTATCGACGTTCGGCGCCACATCATAGGGATAGATTCGCACGATATCGCGGAGTGCACTGTCACACTGCAAGGACAGAAATTCTTTGTAATTATCTACGTTGAACACTGCCTTTGCCGTATCAACCACTTTCCATGTGACAGCAATCCCAATTTCAATCGGATTGCCAAGACAGTCATTAATCTTCTGTTTGTTGTTGTTCAAGGTCATGATTTTCAGTGAGATTTTGTTGTTGTAAGCCTCAACGGTTGTACCTGCTGTCTTGTTTGCAATTGCCATCAGCGCAGCGGAGTCATTCACATCCCCGCTCTGGTTCAGCTTCGTCCGCGCTGCCGGGTTGACACTGGCACAGAACGGATTCACAAAATAAAAACCGTCCTCCTTCAATGTGCCTATATATTTGCCAAACAAGGTGAGCACTAACGCCTCCTGCGGCTTTAGGACTTTGAGTCCCGCCAGCAGTATCGTTGCCACCACCGCTATGATCACGCTGACAATGATGACTGTGACGTATTCGTTCCTCGCGCCAAAGACAATTCCCACAATCGCGGCTGCATACAATACCAGTATGCCGAGCAATGCAGCCATTCCGTTCTTTTTCTTAGATAATACCTTCTCCTCCATCGTAGCCCCTCCTGGATATATATTTGGGTTTACTTGTTTCTTTTTAATTTCTTTTGATATCATTATAATATCACTTAGAAATTATTTTGTCAACTAGTATTTTTCATTCATATCACGGCACAAAAAAAGAGCACAATGCTCTTTCTTCTCAGTTTCTGGCATAGATCGCAAGCGCACCAAATATTTTCTCCATGTCAAAAGGCTTGGTCAGATGGTCATTCATGCCGGCCTCCCTTGTCTGTCGGACATCCTCCTCAAAGTCATTTGCAGTCAGTGCCAGTATTGGTATTGACTGTGCATCGGCATGATTCATCGAACGGATTCTTTTCGTCGCCTCCACACCGCCCATGACAGGCATGTGCATATCCATCAAAATCACGTCAAATGTCCCCGGCATGCTGTTTTGAAACAACTCGACCGCAATCTGTCCATTCTCGGCTGTGGTGACAACCAGCCCGCGCTCCCTCAAAACCTCTGTCACAATCTCCAGATTCAACTCATTGTCCTCAACGACTAAAATCCTCATTCCAATAAGAGGGTCTAAAACATCCTCCACAGTATTTGAAATATTCATTGACAGCTCTTTATCTCTTTCCATATCAGCGCCTCATCCTATCCTTTTTATCATGATTTCGCATTCTGTACCCAAATCTGTTCTTCCTTGACCGCCGGATACCGGACCAGCTTCTCGCCGTCCAGATTTTCCCTGTGCAGATCAACCGCCGTGATCTGGTGATTATCATAAGTCGTATAATAATAGATTCCTTTGCTCGCATTGCAGCAGGAGGTATAAAGAGTGACCTCGTAATTTCCGTTTTCCAGAACACAGCATCCACGCTGCTGGTCAACAGCGCCTAATATATGAAAAAACTGGCTGACACTCTCCTGCTCGCTCTTGCCGCAGACAGCGTTCATCTTGGTAAATACCGCACGCACAAACCGCGACTGGGACGACAAATCACCCGGCAGCCCGATCGCCCCCATTCCGAGACAGTACTGGTGCAGCGCAAGTCCTGGTGCAAATGTGTTTACTGGCGGCTTTGCAGACAGATGCATGTAGTTATTCAGCGCAAACATCTGCTCCATAAACGGTGGATTGTTTGTCAGCACCCCCACCGGATTGTCATAAATCTTCACACCGTCTGCGACCGCTTCGACGGTGACAGCCGCCTCGCTGTCCGCAATCATCCAATGCAGCTGCGCTGGCGGAAGGCTGTCAGTAAATTTTGTGCTGCGTATATTGATGTTTTCGATGAGCGCACGCGCCTGCGCCACTGTGGCGCACTGCCCTAGAATCCACGGAATCAACTCAAACTGCGCGATGTTGTCTCTGCCCTGATCATAGTCGCCGTAGACTGCGTTTCCCACGAAATTAAGTCCTGCCATCGCCAGCCCTTTTTCATTTACAGCATCATAATACAGCGGATACTCCTCCGCTACATACGCCATGCCAATGATTGCATAATGTGTCTTGATATCCTCTTTCTCCCGAAAATGAAATGTGTAGTTTCTGGGTGTGACTGTAACCTCGTCACCGTAAGAAAATTCATTATCCAGTGTGCGTCCAAAATAGAAATCTTCTGTCCTATAAGCGGCTGCTGTACACATACGAATCTCTCCATTCCTCGATTTATGTTCTGTGTCAGCTCTATAATGCTGCGCTGACGCAAAACAGGTCTATTCTTATTATACTTGCTTTGCGCCGTAATATCAATCGTAGAACAATATATTTTTGGATCCTGGTCTTATGCACTGACCTGCATGGAACTGTCCGTCGTGACAAGGATGTCATCGACCTTCACGCCGAGCACTGCTGCCAGCACGACCAGATTGTCGATTGTCGGCAGCGCCGTTCCATGCTGCCACTTGTACAGCGCCTGCGGCGTGGAAAATCCAAAGATATCCTGCAGCTGCCGCACAGACAGCCCCGCCTGAACCCGCAGCTCCGTGATGTGCTGCCCCGTCTTTACCATGTCGATTGTCGGTATCGTGACCATTTTCTATTCCTCCTGTTCTGGCGTCTGACAGCACAGGAGTTCTTTTTCCAGCCTGCGCTAGTCAGATGCCTTAAAATTATAAATTGGTTTCATAATATCAATCACGTCCACGGACTCCCTGATCACATCAATAATATCCGCAAGCGACTTATACGCCATTGGCGCCTCGTCGAGTGTCGCCTCGTTCACAGAGGTGGTATAGATGCCCTCCATCATGCTGCGGTAGTCCTCCATGGACAGATTTTCTTTTGCTTTGGTGCGCGACATCAGCCGTCCGGCGCCATGCGGCGCAGAGTAGTTCCACTCTGGATTGCCTCTGCCGACGGCGAGCACGCTGCCATCTCTCATATTGATTGGAATTAACACTTTCTCGCCCTCATGGGCGGCGATGGCGCCCTTGCGCAGTATCATTTCATCGGTATCAATATAGTTGTGGATTGTGTGAAATGCGTCTGTGCCTGTCATTCCTGTTCTCTCTAAAATCACTTCTGCCATCTTCTCACGGTTTCGCTTCGCGAACTGCTGGCAAAGCTCTACATCATGCAGATAATCCTCCAGAAATGTTCCATACAGGTAGCGCAAATCCTCTGGAATGAGGCAATCCTTGTGCTCCCACTTGAGTTCCTTCAAGGCTTTCTGAATTTCCTTTCTGCGCCCCGCCGCTTTGTACTCAGCAATCAGGGCATCTCTTTGCCTGAAATACTCCTCCTTGCCGGTGTGGAGTTCAATTGCCAGTTGTTGATAGTAGTCCGCGACTTGTTTTCCAAGGTTTCTGCTGCCAGAATGAATGACGAGGTATTTCGTCCCGTCCTGCGCCAAATCCACCTCGATAAAATGATTGCCGCCGCCCAAGGTGCCAAGGCTGCGCTCTAGGCGTCTTGCGTCCTTTAAGCTGCGGTAACAGCGAAGCTGCAACAAATCGAATCTCTCCTGCCTTCCTTCCCAGACATTCTTCCCCGACGGGATATAATGCGCTGCCGCGTCCAGTTTCTCAAAATCAATCTCCTCCCTGCCGAGCTTCACGGTGTACATGCCGCAGCCAATATCCACGCCGACAATGTTTGGCACTGCCTTGTCGGCAATCGTCATGGTCGTGCCGATGGTACAGCCTTTTCCCGCATGGACATCGGGCATAATGCGGATTCTGCTTCCCTGTGTAAACTCATAATCACACATTCTGCGAATCTGCTCGACTGCCTCCTCCTCCACGACTTTTGCATAACAGAGGGCTGTGCTGACTTTTCCTTTGATCTCTAATACATCCTGTGCTGTCATTTTTTCTCCCTTCTATATTAAATAATGCAAGTCAATACTGCATTTATTCGAACTTCTATGCCGCGGCACTACCGCGACTCAAATCCAGATGAGAAATGCCGTATTTCAGGCATTTCTCAGTTCTTCTCACGCCAAAAAAGAAACCGCCTATCTTGTCTGTGAGATTTTCTCCATACAAGATAAGCGGTTTGGAATTGATGTAACGCCTTAAACTGCAAGCCTGAAATTCCTACGACTCAACCAACTTTTTCCCCTCTTATATGGACACGCAAAATATAGACTCTGTTTTGAATCCAGCGCCTGTTCAAATGCTCTACTAATCGGGCTATTTATTCCGTTGATTGATACTGTTCTCTTCATCGTTGTGCAGTTCCTTTCTGTATATTTTTATTGGTTCTTATTCGTTTATTGCTTATAATAAGTTTACTTTTATCATACTATATCACAATTTACGGCAAATGTCATTATACTTGTGGTATAAAGTTAGAGAATTTATCAAATTTTATCTTTGATTGTGATGATTGGTTTCAAGGCTTGATTTTACTAGGTTTGTATAACGTCAACTATGTTAACTACGTTTATCATGTTTCGTCTGTAATTGACTCTATTCCGTTCAAATTTGGGGTACGAAAAAAGGCGGCTTTCCACGCCGCCATGCCCTTATAGTACAATTTTTAAGTTATCCATTTCTTTTTGTTTCGTGTTTGGTAGAACGTGACTGTATAAGTCCATTGTCATTGCAACACTGCTATGCCCTAGAATGGTTTTCAAAGTTTGTGGGGATTCCCTTATTTCCTGCTGCCAGTCTGTTTTCTATACCTATGTTC
>CAJUII010000031.1 GCA_910586405.1 uncultured Lachnospiraceae bacterium | reverse complement strand
TTACTACTAATGACTATACACCGTTATGCGGCTGTCGTCAAAGAGATTCTCACCCAATTGTTTCAAATGGGTATCCGATCGCTGTCATTCCAGCCCTTAATCCCCTGTCAGCAGTTACGATCACGATCGATTCCCCTTCCTGAGAATATGCTTTTGCTGTCCCCAAAATCATAGCATCCATGGATTTAAAATTATATATTAACGCCTTTTGGATAAATATCTTCGCTTCACTCAATACCTCATCTGTAATATCAAGTACTGTGACTTGAAAACGTGAATTGATACCTGTTGAAATCTCATGTTCCATCTTGAGCCAATCATGTATCTTAGCGCCACTCCATTTCTTTCTTTTTTCGACAAGATATTGCCTGCCACATGGATGATTGGAATCTGCATGAATCCTGTCACACACAGGCGTTTGTCTGCTTTGACCTCTGGCATACTGTCCAATCACCGAAATAATTTCAATCTGAGTTACTTTAGAAATATAACATTTTTCTTTGAGTATACTTTCAACTTTATCACTTTTCTCATTGTTTGCAATATACCTAAGTACCGCAAAATAAGCATTTGTATCCAATAAATATTTCACGCATTTACCCTCTGATTTCCTGCGTAGACTGTAGCAGTCTTTGTGTTTCCTCTTCACTTAATGGTTCAAGTTTGCTTTTAACAAATTCTATTAATTCATCAAGCTCTGCCTCTGATCCCTTATCTATATACCCATTTATACCTAAATTAATTAATTTTTTGATATCACCATATTCTGAAAAATTTGTATACACCACAATTTCAATATAGGGATTTTCTTTTCTGACTTCATGAAGCAGTTCCTCTCCTGTCATCAAAGGCATCTGAAGATCTAGCAGAATCAAGTCATATTCCTTTTCATGAAATTTGTTTAACCCCTCCCTGCCGTCATAAGCTACATCCACAGCAATATCTTCTAACTCAAATGCTTCCTTTACACACCTTGCAGTATCTTTCTCATCCTCAACCAATAATATATTATACATGCTCCTGCTCCTTCTTTTCAAATTCTATGATAAATTTGGCTCCTCTATTGTACTTCTGATCGACATAGATTTTTCCAGAAAAAATTTTTAATATATTCCAGACAATAAATAAACCTAACCCTTCTCCTCCCTCTTCTGTTTCTTTATTCTTCGTAGAAAAAAATGGATTAAATATTTTTCTCTGATTTTCAATCGGAATGCCAGTACCATTATCCATAAATTCTATTTGCACACTATCTTCTATCCTTTGTACCTGTACATGCAAAATCCCATCTCTCCCACTTCGCTGAATCGCATAGATGGAATTGATAATTAAGTTATAAAACACCTGTCCGAACTGTAACTCTTCGCCAAACAACTCAATTGTATTGTCTCCAATGATGGTATATTGTATATTCTCACTATGCAGACGTACTGACAAATCATCAAATACATGCTCAATTGCACTTACAACACCAAAATATTTTTTTTCATTTTTGCTAGATACAATCGGTGCAAATCGGTGTAATAGTTTTCCCACGCGCACTGTCTGCTGCAATACACTGTTTAAAAGCTGTTGTTGTTCTGCATCAATCTCTATACCAAATTTTCTTTTTTTCCTATAATAAAGCTGAATTGCATAACGTATATTGGTAATCGGCTGACCTAGCTCATGTGAAAAACCTTTTATCAGCTCTGACATTGCCAAAAGCTGTCTATTATGTTCCTGCTCAGATACAAGCATTCTTAATTTCTCCCAGACAACCTCCTCAGTTTCCTGTTTAACAGATCGCAAATTTTTTGCATTCTGAAAAGACATTATTCTTCTCTGAACATTTTGCGCTTTATCTAGCATATTATATTTTACATAAAATTTAAACAATGTCTGACAAATAGGCAGACGGTTTTCTGCCAGTCTCTCTATACTCTTCAATGTTTCATTTCTTTTTTGTTCATCACCCATTGCATCATAATAAAAAACCAGCTCATATTGTATATTAAAATCATTTTTATTTTCAATATTGTTATCTTTTAAATAATTCTCCGCCACATCATAATTTTCAAAATATCTACAAATTCGAAACAAAGTTCTGACCATCACTGCATCCATGCTGTAAGCTAAAATCTTATTCACAAATTTCAACGCATATTCATATATCCTATTCTTTTCAAGACGTTTTAACAGAAAACAGTTTATAGAATGATTCTCCTTCTGACACTCTTTTTCGGACGCCTTACACAAATATATTATTTCCTTACATTTCCCTAATGATTTTATTTTCTCAAAATCACGTTTTACCTGCTCCATGGTAATATGATTTGCCTTTACCTGTTCAACTGCTTTTTCAACGTCAATTGAAACTGGATAAACATCTAGCAATACATTTACCAAACCTTTTCTTATTACAAAAGCATACTTCTCATCTGAAATACGTCTGGCAATCTCATCAAATACATTTTCGGAAATATTATATACAAAATTTACTTTTTTAATAAATTTTGTAAAATTCGTAAAATATTCTGGTATTCCTTTTATCCTATCCAGAAACTCCATATACATATTCACTGCATCTTGATATTCTCTTAACTCATAATATATATCACCACATATTTTATGAAAAAAATTAGATGTTTGAAATCTTGCTATTGCATCCAAGCACACGCCAATCGCTTTATTCAAATCTTTCTTTTGACGTAATTGATATATTTGGTCAGCATAATTTCGCTCTTCCTGACTGATTCTCATTCCCATCGGTCGCTACTCCCCGTTTACACACCTTTCTCCGCCTTTTTAATGACTATACACCGTTATACGGCTATCGTCAAAGAGATTCTCGCCTAGCAGTCCGATATCTGTATATTTCATGCCGGATTTCCACATGACGTATGGCAGTGAAAGCTGATCGCGGCGGCTCTTTGATCTGACAAACTCCTGCCACCATTTTTCCATCAGTTCTGTTGAGCGCGTGTTTCTTAGATCGACAGCAAGGATCGTGCACTCATACAGTCCGTAATTTTTTGGAAACCCCGCCTTTTCGTAGTCCTGCATCTGACGCTCGATCGTTTCTCTGCTGCCCTTTCTCCTGCTGATACAGACTTTTGCCTCCACATAGGCGCATTGGCGCTGGCTGTGGGAGAAGATGGCTATTCCGGTCTTTGCCTTGGTCTGTAGGAGATAAGTGCCAAGAAAGGATTGTATCCCAATATTCCCATCCACATAGACCGTATAGTCTGCCTCTGGAAACAGTTCCTTGGGATGCATTTTGATATAGCGGTTTGAGAGCGTCCTATCATATTTCTTTAGAATGGTTTCTGGTATTTGCCGAATTGACCATTTTGAGTTTTCTGCCTTTTTGATACTGGCTGCATCCTCTGTAAAGCAGATGTATTCCACGTTGTCAAATAAAAGCAGCGGCTCCTTCAGGGCATCATATCCTCCTACGATACAGGTATAAATGATGATTTTCTTGTCCTTTAGCTTCTGATAACTCTGATAGGTGCTGGCTTGATGGGCAGCAGCACCTGCGTTTCTTTTTTTTCGATATTTGTTGAGCTTCTTGTCCGCAAGTTTTAAGCGCATCGCATCCATCAAAAATGGAAAATCCAATTTTTTGACCACGCGGAGCAGGTTGTTGACCTGTAGTCCTCTCAGGTAATCTGCGCCATAATAGAGACGGTTAAATTCTGCGTTTCTCTGCTCAATGCTCTCAAAAAATTTTTCTGTATAATCCATTATTCCTACAGCACCTCTCTCTGAAAGTAATTTTCTAAGCAATAGACAATCATTGAACCAAATTCATAAAATTTCCCTTCCCGCATCTCTCTATATTCTCTAATAGTATCATCTATATAGTCTGCATCCTGCAAAAGCTCCTCCTCGTCAAACTCCTGCTCAAGAACTATCGATTTTCTCCCACTGATCTGAACTATGCCCCTCTACACGACAGCTAAATCAACACCATCAGTCCAATATTTCGAAGTATCCCCGATTTCCATAGATGATACCTGATAATATGATACCGCCTCAACACAAAATTCTGCCGCGGCAGCGTTGCAAACGCTCTGAGCATGCGGCGCGAATCCTCAGGGATTTGATTCTGATACAGTTTTAAAAATTCCGCTGCCTGTGGTGTGGTTTTCATCACGAGCTGCCTCTGCCCTCCCAGATTCGAAAACTTGTTTTTTACATCCTCCTTATAGGATATGCTGCCCTGAAGATTGTCTGTATGCTGCCTGTACTGCATGGTTGGCTCATCTATATATGTGATCCTGCCAAACACCACTGCGATCAGCGCAAGCCAGCTGTCATGCATGATAGCTGTCCGTGGAAGTCTGTCAAGCATCCCTGCCAGACTTTTATTCAGCATGACAGTACAGCCCTGCACTTTATTTTCCATCAACAGATGCGGTAAATCCATGTTTCGAATCTGGTAATGATTCATGGCTCGAAAAGACGGATTCAGTACATTCATCGTTTCGTCTACCACAGTCACATCTGTACTGACTAACAGCGGTATCTTATTGCCATGAACTTTGATCAATTGTTTCATGCGATTTGCCGTTTTCTGAATTTTATCCTTGTTCCAATGGTCGTCCTGATCACATAGCATGATCATATCATGTTCTTTCATCTGAACGCCTACCTCATAAATACTTTTGAGGAAATTTAAAACCACGCCCTGTTTCTTTTGATTGACTTTATAATATATTTTTCCGGGATATTTCTTTTGACAGTTTTCGATGCATTGTATAGTATGGTCAACAGACTGGTCATCAAATATCATCAGGCGCCAGTCCTTCACCGTACTGTCCGCAATGGATTGTATCTGCTCATTTATATATCTTTCCCCATTATAAGTACACATTATGATATTTATCATATACACCTCTCCCCAAACAGTGTACTATTGTCATTTTGATTGGATATGGTACCGTATTTTGGATACACACTCAAACCACACTCTGCATACCATGATACAAAACAGGACTTTATTCAGACGAAAAAGCTTAATGCACAGATCTGGCACGATCGGAACTTTCACTTTCAATGTCCTGTAACTGTCATAATATTTATAAAAAAGTGCTTCCATCTCATCGAGAAGCATTTGATCTTTTTTGTGATACTGCCACACCAGATACCAGTTTTTTGAAAATACTAACAGATAGTTCTGCAATACCTTTGCATATGCTATTTTTGCATACGGCTCCTCTAGTCTTGCAAGGACAATATCTGCGGTTCGGGCAGTCTGCAAGTTAAACTCCAGTGCTCTTGGACTCATGGATACACTGTCAAAATCCACACGGTGAATATAGATATACTGATTTATAATCGTCATTTTCCTGCACGCCCTGACGAGTGCAGAGGTCAGAAGCACATCCTCAAAATAAAGCAGCGGAAATAATTTTTCATACTTTTGAAACTCGGTCTGCTCGAATAAAGCCCTTCGGTAGATCTTGCCCCACAGACATTCTGGTACACCGTGCTGACCAAAAGAACCAAGCATATTCACTGCCCGATTATGGGAGAGTATACGGGATTTTGTGCGCTGCGCATCCTCCCATACATACTGTTCAAAGTCCCCCGTCAGGATATTTTTGTATCTGGCGGCGACAATGTCTGTCGATTCATCCGCGTGAGCCATCAGATACTCAACCGCCCTTGGATTCATACAATCATCATGGTCCATAAAACAAATCCACTCTCCTGCCGCCTGAGTATACCCTGTCTCACGGCTTTTGGACAATCCACAATTTTGTTCATGCCGAATGACCTTGACCCTGTTGTCCTTTGCTGCATATTCCTCGCAAACTGCCAAGGAACCATCCGACGACGCATCATCGACCAGTATGATTTCCAGATCACGATACGTCTGTCCAATGACTGAATCCACACAATGCCTGATATATTTCTCATCATTATAGACAGGAATGATGACACTCACTTTCCCTTCTTGACACTCAGCCATAAGTATAATTACCCTTGTCTTTCTTGAAAACTTTTCTAAAAATCTCAACTGCTGTGATCACCAGCACATAATACGTATATACAAAATGCAGCAGAAACGAACCATCCCGCTGACGCCACGCCATCCTAACAGAATCCAGCACAGGAAACAGTACCGAAACTGCATACAGCACAAACAGCCATTTTCTCCTGCTATAATGCTTGTCTCCCTCCGCCTTCGCCGCATATCCAAGCGCATTCGTCCCATTCAGATTAAAATGAATCTTAAACCGAACTTTTCTCAGATAGGTTTTCAGATCAGCCTTGGAATAATGATAGATGTTGTCCTCTGGAATGCACCCTGCCATCCCCGTCCTTTCAATGATCTTTTGTGTCGAAAGGTTGACATACTCCTGACTGTCGTACAAATCCCCAAACCATTCTCTAAACTTTTTGATATGAAATGCGGTACATCCCCCGTCACCGATTGGATAGGGATCCCCTTTCTGATACTGATAGACATTGCCATACGGACTTTTGTGAATCAGATACTGCCTATTCTGAGCCACCACTGAGCCTCGAAGATTGTATACGATGTAACTGAATGGATCGCCGCAATAGTTTAAATAAGCACAACTGATGCCGCACTTCTTCCCTGCCAGAAGCTTGTCTGACAAAAGACAATATACATCGGGATTTTTCTCTATAAATCTTCTCTTTCGCATAAGCTGCCTGTCATTTACATAGACTTCATCCGAATCCTGTTTGATAATCCATGTGCCTTTCGCATATTGGTATCCGAGACGCTTTGCAGCCTCTGGAACCTGCTGCTCATTTGGTATGACAATCGCTTTGTATCGCTTTGCGATCTCTATTGTCCGATCCGTTGATCCGCCGTCTATCACCAAAATTTCTATTGCATTCTGATCAAATTTCTGATCTCTGATTGATTTTAATGCTTTCCCAATGGTCCTCTCAGAGTTATATGCCGGCATTACAATCGAAAAAAATATCTCCTTCTCCATAACAGCATTCCCCTTTACAGCCTGCCCAATACCTCACAAATCTTTTTACTGGGGCTGTATTTTCCCAACAGACATTCTTTTTGATAGCTGCGGTACTGTTCTACAAATTTTCTCATATTTTCAATCTTTCCTCCATACATTACCGCATTTTCGCCAATACCCTCCTGCCGTTCTGTCGTCTTTCGCATAATCAGACACGGCTTTCCCATATAATGCAGCTCTTCCTGATTGCTGCCGCCATCTGTAATCACATACTGTGCTCCGTCAAGCAGCTTCATAAAATCAAAGTAGTCCACACGCGACAGCAGTAAGAAATGTTCATCTGCTCTTAACTCTTCCAGAAGATTCAACTCTCTAAGCTTATTTTCCGTAATTTTGTGAAGGATGAGCACACACTTTCTCTGCCTTGAAAACTGCTTTACCTGCGAGAGTACCTGCACAAAAAACTCTTTATTCATCAAATTTTCCTGTCGGTGCATGACAAAGACAAAATAATCTTCCCCCTGTATCTTTTGCACTTCCTCTGTCATCACCTGCACTGTGCGCGAAAATGACAGGCTGTCCAGAATCGTATTATATTTCGTATTGATCACTTTTCCTTTTGCCTTGTCAAGATTTCTTGCCGGCAGATTTCCCGGCGCAAAATGTACACTCGTCAATCTGCTTGTGATCAGGCGGTCAATCTCCTCTGGAAACGGATTGAGCAGATTGTGTGAGCGCAGCCCTGCCTCCACATGGCAGACACGCATCCGCAGCTTCTTGGCGATAAATGCCCCCATCATTGTAGACACTGTATCTCCATGTACGACCAGACTCGCACCGGTCAATGCCTCCGCGCCAAATTGCTCTCGGATGATCTTGGGTGCCTTTTTCTTGACTGCCAGAAACCATCTCAACAAGCCGACAGCGCTTTTCTGAATCGATTCTTCCTTTGATAACTCAACATATTTTCCGTTTAACTGTATAAAATCTAATATCCGGCTTTTATGCAGATCATTTTGGCCAGATGCAATCAAATGGCATTGATTCCCTGCCTTCTGACACGCTATGATCACAGGAAATACCTTGATGAGTTCTGCCTCCGTGCCTATAAAAAAATATATTTTTTTCTGCGTCTCTGTCATAATAAGCTGTACGCCCCTTCCCGTCTCGATCTCGTTCCTCATACTCTATTTTTCTGCAATCCTTGTAAATGATGCAGCATTAGGCTTGATTATCTGGTTGTTCATTGCTGACCGCCTACCTCAGCCCACTCCGCGAGATTTTGAAAATAGTCTGCATCGATATAATCACGCTCAATACACAGCCACTACATGATCTGGTTGAATGGTTGTGCCAAACTATCATAGATCCTGCCAAGTTGTCTTGTCATGTCCTCACTATCATACAAACCTGTTTCCTCGTTTCTGCGCATCGCATAAAATTTGCATTGGTCTAAGACATCATATTGACTGGCATAATATTCCACTGCTCTCACAAAATATGGACTGTGAGAGTTCAGATAGACGCCAACACCCAATTTCATGTTTAATAATACTAATAAATGCGCTAATTTCAGCTGCCATTCTGGATGCAGATTCGTCTCCGGTTCATCGATAATCAGGCAAATTTTTTCAAGAAATACACCATTGCTGATCAAGCGCTTCAAGATTAGAAAGGGTTTCATTCCAGAGGCGATATTGCGCAATTCAATATTGGCATTGCACCACTCGTCATGATACACAAGTTGACGGTCTTCCAGATACATCTCTCCCTCTAAAACCGATCCCAAAATATTTTCAAATATCTGTTTTTGTCCCTCTAACTTATGATACTGCTCTGCGACTAAATTTCTTGTATGAATCTCCCTCATAAGTAATTTCGTCAATTGTGAATTTACATAAGAAATCGCCCCATACTTCTCCGATGAATAGAGTGTTCTATAACTGCCTACAAAATCCACCAGATCAGACGTTGTTATATAAACAGGAGATGGTGTTGATGTACGAAACATTTCGAAATTAGTGTTCACTACTTTATTGTCAATCATTTTCATCGAAACTGTCGAATACGTATCTCTAAATTCAATGAGGGCTTCCTTCGTACCTTTTAGACAATTGATTTGTTTTTGAAATATATTGTCCAATATCATCTGTGAAAAGTATTGAATATAATAGGAATCCTCTTTTTGATCAATTTCCACACAATAGCGAAACAATTGTTCTAATTCCTTAAACATTATTTGACTATTTAGTATGATTACCCCAGGATTCTCATCCAAAAAATGTTGCATATTCATTAAAAACACGTCAGCATTTCCGTCAGCACGCCTCAATTCCTGCTGCACTTTTTCATCAATCTCTAATATATCATTCACTTTAAAACCAGCACTATGATAGATCAAATTGCGAATCATGCTGATTCTGCTACGACGCTTCTCCAACTGAACCTGCCGCTGCGGATCATGAACCACTTCCAAAGCCGCATACAATGACTTGCTGATCGTACTCTTTCCGCTTCCGTTCGCCCCTGCAACAACGGTGATTCCATTCAGGGTGATATCTGCATATTCTACTCTTGCAATATTCTTCAATCCAATCCACATATCGCCATTACTCCTCAAAGCTGATCCAACTGATCTGATAAATCTTCAAAACAATTCGGACACAGGCAGCCATCTATCAATTCTTCCGTATCAACCAAATTCTTACAAAGAGGACACATGATGACTTCTCCAATCTCCTCATATAGTTCCTCATCAGTCCCCCACAAGGGTTCAAATAAATCCAGATTGTCTGCCATATCATCCTCACCTCCCACCATCTCATCTCTTCCTACTTCTTTACTATATACTATTTTGGCAAAAATATCCATACTCAATTCAGAACTGTTGATTCCTGTATACGATTTTATCTCAAATAACGCATAAATTTTCTGCTTATTCCAATACCTCCATGCTGCCGTACAGCGTCATATCCCCCCATACAGGCCGCCCTAACTGATAGACATTGCCATTCTCGTGCGTCCATGTATTACAGCCAAGCGCGCTGCTCATGAGTGAGACGATTGACGAGGTCAAAAGCTCCCCATCCTTGATAAAACAGCTTTTGCTGCCGCCGTCCGGCGCCATAAACGTAACCATATGATATGTCCCTGTCTCATTGACCTGCTCCCCAGCGATCTCGGCGCGCTCCTGATAATAATACCGCAGATATGCGATTTCGTCCTCAAAGGAATCATAGGAATAATTGAGTCTGTCAAGATTGTTCTGCCAGCGCGCAGCATCCATTCTTACGGATGCTGCAAGCAAAGCAGATGCATCCTCAAAAAAGGTGTGCAGGATATTTTCTGACAATGGCAGAAAGACTTCATGGTACAACTCTCGCACCCGTTCTCGAAAGAACGCGTTTTGATACAATGCTTCACACAAACCGTTGTGGTATCCATTGACGTTCACCTGAACGTTTCTCTCCTCATTGCCAAATCCTCTGTCATAGTCCCACACAGGTCCGGCATACAGTTTTCCGCCCTGCGCTACTGGAAGTTTATAATAAAAAGTACTGTAGGCATTGGCATCCACATCATTTGTTATCATATCCATCAGATACATGACGGCAAAGGAATCCACATCAATAAGCTCTGATAATTCTCTGTACGCCTCCTCTGTATCACACTGCGCGATCTGCGTCTCAATCTGCTGCATACAGCGGCGAAGATATACGATCTGCTGTTTTGATATCTCCTTGGGCCATCGGATCTCATATCTGCCGGAATCCGACACAAACAGACAGTCCTCCTCAGACATGCGCAGCAGATCTGAGGACACCAGCAGACTTTGTGTCTCTATTAAGTATCCACCGCTGATGTCCTCATCCTGCACGTCTACATACCGCATGTCATCCTCCTCGATAACTTGTCCTTTTGTCCGATCTGCTGTATATTCTGATGGGTTGTCTGTGAGCTCAATACGGTTCACCCCTGCTTCGACCTTCTCGCAAATCAAATAATTTCCGGCATATTCTTCGTTGAAATAAACATCCGCGTACACACATTCGACCGCATAGCCGGATGTCATACCCTGGAATAAGTCATAAGCCAGTTTATTTCTCATGTAGGACTTATCGTAGGCATTTGCCTGAAAAATCCAGCGCAGCGCGCTGCCCATGCCTAAGAGGTCCTGCGCCTGACTAAAATCTACCTGATATGTCTTTTTGGGTACACTCAGGCTTGTAAAGCCGTGTAATTTGACTTTTTCGAGCGCTGCATCACAATCTGTATTTCCAGACGCATCGACACAGACCAGATGACCAGGCTCATAATTTCCTTTGACATCATGAATATAATCCAATGAATGATTTGCAGTCGTAATAAATATAGATGACAGGTTCTCAGACTGCATCACGCCAAACTCATAGCTCTTTTCTGTACCATCCTCTTTTGCAATCATCAATGTATGGGAATCTCCACGATCTGCGTGGAACACCGTCCCGCTTGGCAGAACCTGGGCATCCATTGATAACAGAAACTGCTGCTCGTCATAGCGCAGCACAACCGAATCCGTGACACAATACGAAGGAAGAAAGAAACAGGCATTTCTCCCTGTGACAAACAATTTGATTTTCTTTACATCCACATCTCCCTCGGAGGATACCTCTGCATAAATATCCAGAAAGCCTTCCTGATCCAAAGCGCTTTCTGCCTCCTCAACTTCCTCAGCGACCGAATGACTGTCCTCTTCCACAAGTACTGTCGTCTCCCGGAACTCCTCCATGCTTTCCCGGTTTAGATACCAGTATATGCCACAGTAGACCGCAGCCGCTAGCACCAGTCCCCATATGATGATATTACTCTTACCTTTCATGATACAGTCCCACCCGAATATTCAAAAAATTCATCCATATACGCCAATCTGTCTCTCAAATAATCCTCAAACAATCCATAATAATGTCCAAAAGCATCCTCCTCCACACAGCGCACCGCCAGACCGCTGTCTATCAGGTACTGCTTATATAAAGCAAGCTGTCTGCGTATCGTTTCATCGCCCAGCACAGTTGCGCGCAGCTGCTTCCACTCCACAGTGCTCAACCGTAAGATCTCTATTTCCTGCCGCCCTTTGGCAGCCTCAACCTCCTCTGTGGCAATGAGCATGCGGCTCGTATCATTGTCCTGCTCATCGCCCTCCCATGCCAGATACTGAAGCGCTTTCTCAAAGCTGCCAAATACATGTTTTAGTTTATCAGGTGCCAGCACACAGCGCTTCTCCCCATTATCCTGCACTGTCTCTATCACCACATAGTCCTCAGTGCCGTTTTTGTAGGCATATGTCATCTGCAAAAACAGATAGTATCTGCTTAAATCCTTGTCCGAGATCAAATCCAGATACGCCGGTATCTGCTCTGGTGTCAGCTCCTCCCTGCTCACAACGCACTCCTGTTCAGAGAGGGTGAGCATCGATCTGTTCCACTTGGGCGCTAACAGATAAAGACCTTTATAGACGTTATTTTCAACTACCTCGACAAATTCATACCTCCGCACAAGCGCCGTGCCGGCATTCATAGCATTCCAGACATCTGCCGCAAGCTTTGCCCTTGTAAGGCTTCTATCACTTTTTGACACTTCATAAAGCTTCCATGTTTTATTTTTTCCGATCCCCAGAAAAGACAGCCTCTTATCCTCAGCAAAATCCTTTTTCATCAACTTAATTGAATAAGTGCCGGCGTTGGCATTGTATTTTAGATAAGCCTGAGAGGACTTTACGCTCACGCCGTTCACGTCCTCATCATCCGGGTCAAACAGAACAATCCCGCCCTTTTGATAGTCACTCTTTAACACATCGGCACTGTTGACAGCCAAGACAGGCGCCCCAGTAAATATCAATCCAAATACTGTATACTCCTGCTCGCCAATCATCCAGAGCTGAAATCTGTGCCCCGCCTGCATGGCGCCTTCTACGTCGCCAACATACGTATCCTGCGCTACACACAGACTGATGTTGCCGGCGGGTACCTCAAACAAAGAGGCAATCTGCTCCTCATGGACTGGCTGGCTCACATAAAATGTATGCGTCTTTTTATCATACGCCGCCTTCTGCCCCTGCAAGGAAAGAAAACTATCCACGTGCTCGGGCTCTTCAATATACCGCCTCCCCGCTGTAAGCTCCTCTAGCGCTTCCACGGATACGATATCCAACCCGCCAAATTTGGACGCCTCTCCCACTCTGCACAGAACATAGATGACGCCGAACAACAGAATCAGAGCACACAGGCAGAGCTGCTTGCTACACGCCTTTATCCATCTCATCCAATATGTTCTCCCATCTCCAAAAGCCAGTTCACACTCATCACATCCGCCGTCTGCCGAAGCGCATCAATCACGCTGTCGTCAAGCGTTCCCTTCGCCGCCACCTCCACGATCAACTCGCAGTGTCCGACACTATAATTTGCCGCCTTTAACACCGCCCTCTTGTATCTGTCTCCAATGATTCTCAAAATCTCATTCGTACATAGGGACTGCCCGCCGCGAATGATGATCAGATATTTTTTGCGTGCATGGTAATACATGCTTGCGGACACAAGCACTACCGCGATCACAATCACAGATAAAAATGCGAGCTTGTACATCTGTGCCCCCACACACAAGCCCTCGACAATCGACCAGAATATGTAAATCGTATCCTGCGGGTCCTTGATCGCTGTGCGAAATCTAACAATGGACAGCGCACCGACCATGCCGAGTGAGATTGCGATGTTGTTGCTTATCATCAGCATAATGACGGAGGCGATAAGCAGCATGACAACATTTCCTACATTAAACTTTGCATTGTAGCTCACCCCTGCGTATGTAATGCGGTATGTCGCAAATATTACCGCTCCCAGCAAAATTCCCATTCCGAGCACAAACAGAATCCTGTTTGCATCCAAGGATGCATTGTTCACTGAAAACCAGTCTAAGATATCACTTTTGGTCATCTCTTTATCCTCCGTATAAAAATTATGTTAAAACTTCGAAAACCATAAGCGGCTTACAATATATAGTGCGCACCGATCGGTCTGCCGATTCCGTACTTGCTCACCGAAACGTTCGTCAAGTGGTATTTGCCAAGAATGCTCTTTATGGATTCCAACAGCACACCGCTGAATTTTACCTCCAAAATGACCTGCCCCGAAAGCACTGGCACAAATGGCATCTCCTCACTGAAAATGTCATAAAAATACTCACAGCTTTTCACGTTTTGGTCGAATGTGATCCTGGTGCTGAATGCGTCATACATGTATGCCCTGCGCTCGTATTCTATGACTGCTGCCGGCCGGTACGCCCCTAAGGTCATCAATCCAAAGAGCCTGTGCGCCACAGGCTCCTCGTAGTCGAGAAGCCCCGCATACTCCCCTCTGATAAACGCTTGCGCATGTTTTTTGTCCACCAGGAGACTATCCTTTTTCTGACAGGCACCGATCTTCTCTTTGATTTCAAACTTTGCAGACTCCTGCGCTGCCGTGTAGACTCTCAGGCGAATCTTTCTCCTGTTTTCCACCCCGTCATACTTTTGTGTAAAGTCCTTATCCCTCCACGAATCAAAATACAGGCTTCTGACCGTATAATATCCTCCTTGGGAATAGGTGTCTGTGCCAAGCAGACTGCAAAGCTCCGCCTGCAACGCTGCCGCCCTGTCACATCCCATCAAAAACTTGAGTTCTCTCCGCGATACAGAAAGCATTGGTTCACCTCGCTTTACATATTCTGGCGCAAAATCAGCTCTGCCAGTCCTGCGATGGCAATCAGGGCTGTCACTGCATCGACTGCCAGGCGCGGAATACCCTTTGACAGCTTCGATCTCACCTGGTCTGCCAAAATCCCCAATGTGGCTGCCGAGCTGACGATGATGATGATTCCCATCCGATTCCAGTATACCAGATTGATTCCTAAATATTCCAAAATCAGATGAAAACCGCCGATCACAGATACCAAGATGACAATCACATTAATCCATGCCAGCCATTGAATGCGCTTATCCTTTCTCTTGCCAAAAAACAGTGCCAGCAGCCCGTACAAAAACGCCGCTGAGATCAGTATTCCCTGCGCATTCAGCCCACACTCACCATGCACGGAAAAGGATACGTCATACTCATATCGTATATTCCAAAGCCGGTCAGACACATGATACCGCAGCGGCAGAATCATGTCGAGTATGCGAAGTCCCTCCTCCCTTGCAAGACGGATATTCTCCGCGACATCCACTTGTCGAAATACACCCGAAGCAATCCCCGCAAGCAGTGTAAACGCCAGCAAAACTGCACCGTAAATCCCCGCCGTGCGATACACCCTGCCGTCATTGCGATGCACTGTCAACACAGCCAGCAGTATCACAAACATCACCGCCAAACGCCAGTCTATGAATGGCGCGGCTGCCATCCACACCACTGTGCTGACACGAAACTTTGTAGAATCCATTTGGAAAAAAATCTGATATAGGAATCCTATAAATATAGGCACCAGAAAAAATGAGGATGTAATGATCTGCCCTTGTCCCCTGTCAATGTGAAACGGAACAAATGAGAGAAGTACTGAGATAAACAGCGCTGTCTTACCAGATATGCCCATCGTCTTCATACACCAGTACGATGCTCCCGCGATCAAAAAAAAGGTCAGTATATAGTACACGTTGATGCCAAGAATGGCATCCCCCAAAAGTCTGCCAAGAACAAAAATCACAAAATTTTGCAGATTGAATCCAAAGAATGCCGCCTGCTGTCCGCCGCCCTCCTCCACCATGCCGCGGACAAAATCATCCACCGCCTTATTGGCATCATACGACCATAGGTCTCTTAGACTAAAATGATGCAGCATAAAATAGATCAAAAACGCAGCCGCTGTCAGGAACATCACCAAAAGATATTGCACTATCCTATTTTTTTGTATTTTTTTCATATAGAATCCCCACGTCTTTCTATGATCCAAAATCATTGTCCAAACCTGTCACGGCAGCATGAAATAATAGCGTCTGCTCCCGTCACTGACCGTCGGTGCGCCCAGACGCTCCTCAAGCTTTGCAAGATGAATCTCATACGAAGTGTCACTGTAGAGCAATGTGTCCACATAAATCCCCGCAAATCCGCTCTCTTGGGCTGCCGCGATAAACGCATCGATCTTTTGGGCAATATCCTCCTGAAACTTCCAGTTACCGCCATAGCTCCACATGGTCTTTTGGGATACAATTGCCGGAATTGCATTGTCATATGCCCTTCCTATATCCATCAGCTCACCAATTCGAATGTCTGCTGTCCGCAGCGGAAGCTGTAAGATCATATCCCCCTCGTCAAGCTGGCTCTCGATCGCCCCGACCAATTCATGCCACTCGTCATACTCCCGCTTACGCACTGCGTACTCCTCTATACCATAGTTCTTGTTATACAGAAAATCTGTTGGGATAGACATGCTCACAAGCAGCGCTACCACACATACAAGCGCTGCCGTGCATCCCCTGCGCAGCGTTTCTCGTCTCATCCTGCGCACCTTTCGATAGCTCTTCTCGACCAGTATCCCGAAGGAAACCATGGAGAAACAGGCAATATAAACACAGATTCGGTTATAATTTCGGATACCTGTCGTCACAAAGACAGCAATGAGCGATGCTGCGCCGCCCTTTACCGCGACCAGCGCCATAAAGCAGTTGCACAGCCCGCACAGATGCAGCACTTCATCTTTCTTCTTGTCATCATATTGGAAAAGTGACAATACCGAATAGAGAAACCCTATCCCAGAAAGCACGCCCAGCATCGTAAAATCACCGCCGTCAAGGTCCACCATCACCGCAAGTCCTTCATTTAACCCTTTCCAGACCGTGTTTACTACAGGCAGAATCAGATAGCCTACATTGAGCGCCCCCATCTCGACAGCTAGGTACGTCCTGCCGTCATACTCCCCAATAAAGGAGCTGAAGCGCTTGAGCAGCATATACCCGCCAAACAGCAATATTACAGCAAACACCAGCATCACATACACTGTCTTTATCGTGATGCAGCTATACCATTTTTTATACACCAAAATCCCCAGCATGCATAACACTGCCCCGGCTATGATACAGAGCGGATAATAAAAGCCCGAATCCCACAGTGCCGTATTTCCTTTCATCTTACGCAGAATATCCGGCATAGTATAGACAGCAATGCCAAACACCACTGCTACATAGGAGACCAGAACCAGCATGATGTTCTCCACATTTTTCAGCCGAAGCAGACTGTACAGTCCAGCCAGCGCCAGAATAATCAACGCAAAAAATGCATAGTATGCCGAGTTTAATCCCAGATACAGCATCACTGCAATGATAAATACTGTATCTTTCAATGTCTTTGGCTTCTCGCTCATCAGCATAATCATAATCCAGCAAAACAACGGAATATAAAAACACCATGCATAAATTAACAACACTGTATTAGACGCAAACACAAAAAACGGAAGCGCTGAGTAGCAGATGCCCAGCGCCATCGACAAAGATGCCCTTATCCTCGCCTGCGTGCAAAGCCAATAAGCACTAAGCGCAAGCAGCACGCCATTTAAGATTGCCGCCACATTGACTCCCGCCTCAACACTGCCAGTCAGTCTCCAGACCAGCCCAATAAAAGGAATCGGCATACTTGAGTCACCCATGGCAGACATATATTTTGAAGCATATGGCGCCGCATACAGCACATTCCTATGAACATTTCCGCCTCGTACATAGTTGGCCGCCTCGAGCAGCACGCCGCCAGAGTCACTTCTGTAGCCTGAAATTGGCACCCGCAAATCTGTCCCCCACAAGTGATAATATGACATTGTGAGCAGAAAACTGAGCAGCATTGTTAACAGCCCAAATATGACTTTTTCGTGTTTTCGAGCTTTATATATCTTCATTGGCAAATCTCACCACCTCATACCCTGTTTTTCCTTACTGTTCAATGCTTTTTTCATTCGGTTTTTCTGTTCCCTAAGATTCATGAAAAAAGCTGCCATCTCATCAAAGCCAAACAGACTTTGAAGCAGGCTTACATGAAAGAATCTGTGCTGTCCATTTTCTCAAGATGCTTTTGAACCTCTGTGTTTCCTATAATAATCAGTTGTTTGATAGGCAGGAATATACAATTTATATCTAAATTTTCTATATCATCAAATGAACTAAACTGCACTTTAGTATCTACAGTTCCTTTACAAATGTTCTGTTGATCCCATACTGCGTACCGAAGCCTTCCTTGAACTCTGCCAGCTTTTTGTTTAGCACAGTGCCATGCTCCTCAGTACTTGTCCCAAATGAAAAATACCGGAAACCGCGCTCCCGCGCTGTCCGAATCAGGTTTGCATCCAAGAAATTCATGGGGTACATCTTTAAGCAGTTCTGGTCTGCCGCGAGATACTGGGTATGAAAAACTTGTCTGCCAAACAAAAATACCATGCTGCCTGCAATCATCTGTTCTTCTTTGTACACCCCATAAAATTCCACGATATCAGACAGGCGCGACTCCTTAAATTCCAGCAGTTCCTCTAAGGAATGCACTGGCTCTGCGCCGAACTTCTCCAGATTACTGCACAAAACCGCATAAAACGCTGCAATCTGCTTCCGCTCTTCGAGTTTTAAAAAAGTCAGGCCATTTTTGAGGGAATACTTGTAATCACGCCTTCTGCCCGATGTAAAATTCAATGCAATATCCTCATCGTAAGACACAAAATCAATATAACAACTCAGCTCATCATAGGAAGCATAGCCCCTCTGAAACAGAAAATAATAGAGTAAATTCCCGTTTTGTCTGGCAAAAATATCACTGGTAATCTTCAGGCGCACCTCCTGATATCCTTGTTTTCGCAGTTCAGCCTCCAAGATAGTCATCACCGCACCGACATGCTCAATATCATAAAACAAATCTGCCATGACAATACCGCCAAACGTACTGCCGCAATGCGCGTGGAATGTTTTCTTTCCATCGTCACAGGCAGCACAGGCCGGAACGGCAGCCACCACGGTATCATTTCCCTTATAGACCACAAGGGAAGCATCCTCAAAGCGGTCTCTGTGATATTCCAGAAAACGCCGCGTCTGCAAAAAGGTTCCATTCACAGAATGGTTCATCACAAAATCGTCCCACTTCTCCCGAAAAGATTCGCGGTATCCCATAATTTTTAATTCTAACATAAGCCTTCCCTTTTATACAATAAACATTCCATAAAATTATCCAGATATTGCTGCTGGCATCTGTGCCCCACTGTTATTTCACGGACTGTGCAGCAGGTACAAAGTTCTGAGCAGAATTGTCATCAAATATCTCCTGATGTGTCCTTCTTTGAATACTGCCGTCTGCCACTTCATAGATTTCGTCACAGTTTTTGATCGTGG
This sequence comes from uncultured Lachnospiraceae bacterium, assembly GCA_910586405.1. Classification (GTDB taxonomy): domain Bacteria; phylum Bacillota; class Clostridia; order Lachnospirales; family Lachnospiraceae; genus COE1. The sequence continues at coordinate 13,148 of CAJUII010000031.1, read as the reverse complement.
TCAGTCTGTGGGCGATCACCACCATCGTCCGCTGTCCGTGCAGACCGTCGATCGCCTCCATGACCTCGCGCTCTGTCTCATTGTCCAGCGCGGAGGTCGCCTCGTCCAGAATCAATACCTGCGGGTCGCGGTACAGCGCCCGTGCGATGCCAATACGCTGCCGCTGACCGCCGGAAAGCTTCACGCCTCTGTCACCGATCACCGTATCTGTCCCCTCTGGCAGTGACTGGACAAACGCATCGAGCTGTGCTTCCCGGATTGCCTGCGCAAGCATCTTCTCGTCGATCTCCTCCTCCTGCACACCAAAGGCAATATTGGCGCGTATCGTGTCATCCATGAGATAAATCGTTTGCGGAATATAGCCGATACTCTGGTGCCATGATGTCATGTGCATCCGAATATCTGTTCCATCCACTGTAATGCGTCCGCTCTGCGGTTCCAGCAGGCCAAGCATCAGATCGACAGCGGTGGTCTTGCCTGCGCCGGAAGCGCCAATCAGCGCAACCGAACAGTTTTTGCGAATCGTCAGCGCTGCATCCTTTAGAATCCATTTCTCGGACTCTGGATAGCGAAAGGAAACTGCCTCCATCTCAAGCTGGTCCTGCAATACAATCTTGCAGTCTGCATTCTCCGCCGTCTGACGTTTCGCCATCAGCTCCTCAATCTCGATCAGGTCATGATACACCGAATCGATAGCGGGCTTGTCAAACATCATCGAACCAAAATTGCCTGTGATTCGGTTAAACGACGGCAGCATACGAATCGCCGCCACGACAAATGCTGTCAGGATTGGCACAAACGACTTAACATCCGCGCTGCTAAACCGCATTTTGAGAATAACCGCCAAAAGAAGTCCGCAGATGCACACCGCTTCCATAATTGGTCTTGGTATGAACTTCAGCATGGACTGCTGGCGCTGCAACACTGCAAACTGACTGTAGTTCTTGTCATAATTATGAATAAAAAAGGACTCGCTGTTTGCCACTTTGATCTCCTTGATGCCGGAGAAGGACTGCAAAATCCATTTGGTCGTCTGCACATTCAGCTCCCTGTTTTGCTCTCCCTTCTGAACTAAGACCTTTTTGAACACCAGCACGAAAAAGATGCCAAACAAAAAGATCAGCCCCACAAGAACAAGCGTTGTCACCACATCCTCCATCAAAAGATAGATGCATAGTACGATACAGACACTAATCTCCGCAAGGAACTGGAGCGCATTGAGCACCACGGTAAAGAATCCGTTCACGTCATTGGTCACATTGCGGTTGAGTTCCGCGACATTCTTGGAGACATGAAACAGATAATTCTGATGCATATAGCAGTCCATCATCTTCACCGCTAGACGTTTCTGATTATTGAAGATAAAGCGGTATTGCAGATCATTCATCATTGTGATATAGATATTTTTGACGATGTAGACCACAATCACCGCTGACGCCAGGAAAATGATCATCTGCTTGGCATCCGTGAACCCCATCAAATCCCGGATCATGCGCAAATACCATTTTGTCTCTATGCAGCCTGGATCCAGCGCCACGCTGGTGACTGGCATGATGGCTGACACTCCCAGCAGCTCGACAAATGCACCGAGCAGAATGATCACCAGCAGGATCACAAGATTGCGCTTTTGCCGGCGATCCAATACATAACTGATTTTCCTAAACATGGCTCTCCCTTCGATTTCCTTTTGTATATCAGTCTCGCTATACCAGCTTTCACGCAGATGCGTTAATCCGGCATATAAAACTGTATAATCTCTGCCTCAGTTCTTGGTTTTTGTTTCCTGTACGTGTCATAGTCTTTTAGGAGATGCCCGATATCCCACACCCGATATCCCTTTCTGTGCAGGTCATACACCAGCGGCTTGGCCGTCGGTCCCAGCGCCACACAGACGATGCGGCTCTTGTCTATCCGCAAGGCTTTCCGCAGGATTGACGCATAGGAAGCATAGGCATCCATTCCCGGTGCATACTGATACGCCACAGACCTGCATCGGTCTAACAGCCGGTATCCAAAGCGGTCCAGCGTCCCCTCGCCGCAGATCACCGTCACATCCTTGTCCGCCAAAAGCTTCGCCGCCATCTTAAAATGCTTCTCGAAATCATAGTCTTCATACAGATGATATGCCTGTGTAAAGCCCGCGTCTATATAGCGTACATCCTTCCTGCCATGCCGGAACAAAAAGCGCCGCTGGTCTGCCACAGAGAGCGAACGAATCTCCATATAAGGCGTCAGCTTCTCCCTCGGATAGACATAATAATACGGAATCCCCACCAGCAGATTGTCCGACTCTGCGCGCAGAATCTTTCGAAGGCGTCTGGCAAGCTTGGGGTCAAAGTGCTGTGACGGCACGGTCTTTCCCTGCATCAACTGAATCTCACTCTCGCCAATCCGCACGAAGCTTTTGTCCGTTTCAAGCAGCAGACGAAGTGTTTTCTTTGTATTCAGAATCGAGAGCTTTCGCTCAAATACGCCGCGCCTGTACAGACGGCGCTCGACATAGTGATAGCACTTCTTGGGAAATTTGGACACGGTCTTTCCAGCTTCCTTTACCCTTTTTTTCCACACGAGATTTGCGGAGTAGCCCTTTCTGGCTTTCCTCAAAATAAAATACTCAGCGCCCACATGGACGACATGATTTTCCTGCTGTGCAATCCTGTCAACGTCGAGTGTGTTCCCCTCGTCATTGTACAGCTTGTCCAGCGAGTAAACATCTGTCATCATACTGTCATCAAACCCGTTTTGGTACGAATCCTGTACCCTGTTTACCGTGATGACAACCGCACACCCCCGCTCTTTATTGCACGCGAGATACTTGCGCGGCAGTTTCTCACTCCTGTTGTCGGCATTGATGACCGCCTCAAGGTAATTCGGGTTTTTGATGACCTTCTCCTCCTCGTCGATCAGCCTTGCCACATCCTCCTTCCTGTACAGTGTACAGTCCAGCTCCCACGGATAACTATAGTGCTGCTCCACCGCCGTCTCCCAGTTCCACTCCATGACGCCATTGTAATATACAGCGTTCGACGGGTACGGCGTGATATTGTGTCCCAGACGCATACTGAATCCAAATACCTTGTCATGACTGCCAAGATATGCAGCGGCTTTGCACAGGCTAAACGCGTGCGTGAACACGACATCATCGCAGCCAAACATAATATACTCGCCTGCTGCCATCACAGCATCTTTCAAATCTGTCTCAAAATTTTCTTCCTTTTTCCACACTGCCTGCGGAAAACACTCCATCACCTTATCGTATCGTATCCCCTCTGTCTCACAGCACAGAATCGTGATCTGTTCCTCTGCCGCATCCGAGAATTTTAAGAGGCTTTCCAGATACGCATGGAGCTGCATCGGTCTTCCCTTTGAAAATACGATAACTGATATTTGATTCTTTTCCATTGACTGTTTTCTCCTTTAATCTGGCTTATAAAAGTCTGCGATCGCGTCTGCGTCCCTCGCTGTCTTTTTGCAGTATGCGTCATAATCCTTGATAAAATGTCCGATGTCCCACGCCTGATACCCTCTCTTGTGCAGGTCATACACGAGCGGCTTCGCCGTCGGTCCTAACACGACACACACCAGATGATCTTTGGGTATGGCAAGCGCCCGTTTTAAAATACTCTCGTATTCAGAGAAGGCATTTTTGCTGGGTCCCTCAAGGTATTCCACTGTCTCGCACTCCTCTAACAAATTGTACTGGAGATCCTGAAAGATCCCCTTGCCGCAGATCAGCGTCACCTTTTTTCCCGCAAAGAGTCCTCTCACGCGCGCAAAATAGGTGTCGAAATCATATGTTTCATAGCTCTGATACATCTGTGACAAAGACGTGTCGAGATACACATATTCCTTGTCGCAGTGCGCCCTTAAATAGCGTCTTTGAATCTTCATCGCACAGGCAAATCCCTTCACAAAGTCGAGAAGCCCACGCTCATAGTGAAAATAGTAATATGGTATCGCCGCCTTGATGCCGGGAAGCGTTGGTTTTAACATCTTTCTAAGCCGTCTTGCAAGCCGCGCATCCGCCTGCTGAAAGGCAATCCCCTCACCCATCATGAGCGCGATCTCCCCGTCGCCGTAGCGGTAGAAGCTCACCGGATGGGTTTCGATGTAGGCCAAAGACTCCTCGATATTTAGGATGTGGAGCCAGTCCGCAAAATGGTCCTTCTTATATAAAATGGTCTCGATCTCTCTGTCAATCCGCCTGGGAAGATTTTTGATTTTTTTCCATATTGTTTTCATACTGCTCCATCACCCTGATATACTCGTCATAATCCCTGATATACTCTGCATTATCGTAGTGCTCGCTCGACAGGCACAGCAGCACAGAGTCCTTCGAAAATTCATACATATCCTTCCAGACCATCCTTGGCAGATAGATGCCAATATGCGGTCTGTCAAGATCAAATACCTTTTGCTGCCTTCCGTCATCAACCCTCACCTTGGAGGTGCCCGCAACATTGATCAGCACAAACTCAGAGTGGTAGTTGGCATGTCTGCCCCGAACCACATCCCTGTCTGAGCCATAGATATAAAACACCCGCTTGATCTCAAACGGTATATCCCGTTTTCCCTCCACGACGACAAGATGTCCCCGCTCATCCCCGTTCTCCACAAAGGACAACATTTCACACTTCTCGATCAACTGTCTCCACTCCTTCCGTTTCATCCTGTTTAGCGTCTCGAATACCATAGGCTGCAATCACTGGCATACACATCGCCACCGGATAGGTAAACCGATGATAGATGTTTCCATTGCAGGGGCCTGACAGAATTGTCAGCATGAGCATCAGCATTGGAATCACTGCCATCAACAGCTTTCTGTCCCTGTTCACAAGACTCTGCGTCCACGATAGGATAAGCAGCCATATGTAGATGGCGCTGGTGCACAGCAGATTGACAAACGGAATGTTCATAAGCGCCGCGTCTACCAAGCGCAGAAGCTCCCTACAGCTCATGGAAATTGGGCTGTCCGATGCCTTGAACGCAAAATATCCCTCCGCGTTGGCGCTTGCAATGCCGCCGTCACTCGCCCGCTCAAAATCATAGAGGTCTGTGACAACCGGATAAAAATACGCATAGTAGTTGTTCGCAGTCGCCGCCACATAGGTGAGCGGATGCTTTGCCAGCATCTTAGCCCACACGATAAAATAATTCTTGATATCCTCGCCCGTCGCGTCCTTGCGCCACGATGCCTTCGCCCAATCAGAGCGGTCGGGCCAGTATACCTGCGGCAACGCATCACATTTTGCCACCGCGTCAATCGCTGCCCGCTCCTGCTCTGTCACCTCATCTCCATAATATTTGAGATATCGTGATGTCTGCTGCAATGGAATTGACAATGCTGCGCTGACGCTCCCATCTGGTATTTTTGCTGCTGGCAGCAGTACATTTGTGTACACAAACTTGACCGCGAAGATACAGACTAATGCTATTATAATGGATTTTGACCATTTTTTATTCATAATCAACAGAAACGGCAGCGATAGAATAACCATATATAAGCCGTTCTTGCGAAGCAGGAAGATCAGCACTGCATAGACAATCATACTGACGAGCTGCTGTGTCTTAATCCCGCTGCCCTGTTCTGTGCTGTGTTCTGCGATGTCTATGACAAGCAGCAGGTACAACATCATAAAATCTGCAAATAAAGTGTCCTTTGTCGCCATGATGGCGTATCTTGGAATCCACGGAAACAGACAAAAAAATACCAAAATAGCTGTCCGAAACCACTTCCCGACACCGTAACCCTTGAGCTTGTACAGGGCGTATGCCAGCACCCACGCCGTAAAAAGCATCTGGCAGACCGTGTAGAGAAAGATGCCGATATTCTCTGAGTGAAATACCAGACGTCCAAATTTCACAAAGAATCCTAAGAGGATTGTATAGAGCACCGAGTGATGGTCCACGACCAACACATCCTCCGAGATGAGATTCACCGTGTCCACAAGCCCCGTGCGGTAATTGTACGCCATATAGACAATATCCTCGGTATCTCCCATAAACATTCCCGGAAAATATGCGATCAAATGAATTGTCCACACCGCGAGCAGAATCCCCCAGACCACGCGCCTGTACACCGTCGGCGACACCATGTCAAAACCACCCTGAAATCGAAAATGCCTAGGCACATACTGCCGTACAGCCTTCACAAAATGCGGAAAAAAGAACAGCATTCCCGTGAACATGACAGCGGTCTTTGCCATCTGCACGAAACCGCTCACCAATACTGCCGTGGAATTATACTGATAAAACGCCCTGCCAAACAGACAGGTGAGCGCCATCAACACACCGAGGATTTTCTCTTCCTTCTTTAGTTTTCCCATGGATGCTGAATATTGGTACAGGACAAAACAAAACAGGACAAAGAGCACACTGCTGATTCCCTGTAGTTTCACAGAATAAATCAGTCGGTACAAAAGCTGTGCAGTATGGCTCTGTGCGTTGGTAATCTGGCTGATGAACTCGTCTGAGACAATGTCCATCTCCATGCTGAACGCCGCCGCTGTGAGCACACTCACAAGCAGGCATCCAATGTTTGAATGCAAATTCCATTTTATGCAGTTTTTCAGACGGTGCTTCCTGTCTGTCCTCTTGTCCATTTTATACAAACCTTCTTTACTTTGGCACAGCCACGGGAATTAGCTCCGGCGTTTCCCGCCCTGTTTAATCTGACTTCTTTTTGCAATTACTGGTGATCTGATTCCTTAGATCTAAATACAGTTGATGCGATGATTATATGCCGCATCAAAAAGCATTCAGACAATCAATCACATAACACTGTTCCTCTTTTGTCATTCCTGTGTACATCGGCAGGCTCAACACCTCATCCGCATACTGTTCAGCAATTGGATAATCGCCTTGATGATACCCCAAATGCTGATAGCACGCTGCCAGATGCGGCGGTATAGGATAGTGTATTTGTGTCTGGATGTCCTTTTGCGCAAGATATGCCTGCAATGCCTCCCGCGCTGTACAGCGTATCACATACTGATGGTAGATGCTCTCCGCCCCCTCCCGCCGCCTGGGCAGGAGAATCTTCGGATTCGTGATCATTTCATCATATCGCCGCGCTAACACTGTTCGCTCCGCATTCAATGCGTCCAGATGCAAAAGCTTCACGCGCAGAAGCGCTGCCTGCATCTCGTCCAGTCTGGAATTAACGCCTTCAATCTCATTGTGGTAGCGCACTCTGCTGCCGTAATTGCGCATCATGCGAAGCTTGTCTGCTAAAGCCTCATCATCTGTCACAACCGCTCCCGCATCGCCGAACGCACCGAGATTTTTGGTCGGATAAAAGCTAAAACAGCCTGCCCTGCCAAATGTGCCTGTCATCTGCCCGTCAAAACATGCTCCGTGGGACTGGGCGCAGTCCTCGATCAGTTCCAGATGATGCTTCTGAGCAATCTCCACGATGGGCGTCATTTGCGATGCCTGTCCATAGAGGTGTGTGACCAAGATTGCTTTTGTCCTGTCCGTGATGGCCGCCTCGATTTTCGCTGTATCGATATTATAGTATTCATCCGGCTCCACAAACACTGGAACTGCGCCATTTTCCGTGATGCCGAGCACTGTAGCAATGTAGGTGTTTGACTGTACGAGAACTTCATCGCCCGCGCCGATGCCAAGTGCCCGCACCGACAGAATCAGTGCGTCCAGACCTGAATTTAGACCGATACAATAATTCCGCCCTGTGTAGGCGGCAAACGCCTCCTCAAACGCACTGACCTCACTGCCAAGCACATACCAGCCGGACCGCAGCACCCGCAGCGCCGCCGCCTCGTACTCCGCCTGAAACATCTCAAACTGTCTGTCCAGCACATTACATTTTATCTGCATGAATGCTCCTCCTTATTGTCTTTGCTCCTTTTACAATATAATACAATAACAGCGTAAAAGCAATCGAACACACTGGCGTAAACACATAGCTGTATACGATTTCATTTCCCAGAACAACACTGCCCGGACCGTTCACCAGTTTCCACAGGACCTTTGCGCCAAGGTACTCTACCACAATTCTTTGCAGAATATAGATTTCCAACGTGCACTTTCCGATATCGCAGATGAGCGCACAAACTTTATTTTCCTGAAAGCTCTCATCCAGCTTTCTCGTGAACAAAATGACCACAAAACAACCCGCAAACCCAATCAGCCATCGAAACACATTGATCAAGCATTGCTCCGCTGCCCCGTAATTCGACGATAACAGGCTCACACCTGACGCATAGATAAAGTGTTTGTCACTAAAGTTTTGCAGCATCATGGGAAAGAGCATGACAGAGAATAATTCGAGTTTTGACAGCTTTTGAAAGGTTCCTCTCCCCATATAAAAGCCTGTCACAAAATACGGAAACAGATAGATATTGTACTCACTGTACGGCAAGACAGCAAATAAAACAATCACCGCCAGAAGAATCACCGGCATAAAGCGCTCACTGCCAAGCTTTCTTGCCAAGGCAGCCGCTGCAAGCAGCGCCACAGAACACATGAACATGCACCACAGAAACCAGATATTCCCTATCTCCTCAAACAGCATGGCCATACTCACCGGATACGTATCCCTGCCAAGCAGCCGCTCCACCACAAGCTTGACCACATAAAAACCTACACCGCCAAGCACCGCCGGAACTATAATGTGAACTACTTTCCTCTTGATATTCTGCACAAAACTGCGTTTGCCTATGGACTTTGCCAGAAAAAATCCGCTGATCAGCAAAAAGAGCGGCATGTGAAACGAATAGATAAAAATAAATGCCTTGTTGGCAAAAGGCTCGCTCTCTCCCCCTCCAAACTGTATGATATGCCCCCATAGGACGAGGAGAATCGCAATTCCCCTGATGAGGTCAAAATATCTGATTCTTGTTTGTTTTTCCATCATTTTATCCTGTATTCCTTGTTCTATATATTATAGTTTCTGATTCTTTATGTTTCTTGTTCGATAGTTGTCTATGAGCTCAATGATTTTCGCCGCCGACTTTTCCCAGACAAAATGTTCCATGACACGCTGGTGTGCCCGCTGTCCGACTGCTGTCCAGTCACCTGTTTGCAGACATTCCATGAGCGCCTGTTCACTGTCACACAGATATCCACTTTGGCCGTCCTTAAGGATAACCTCTGGTCCCGGTGCCCTTAGTGCTATGACGCAGCACTCATAGTACATCGCCTCTAGGATCGCCATGCCAAAAATCTCTGTCGCGCAGTAATTGACAAAACAGTCCGCAATCCTGTACAATTCCCACATCTGATCATTTGGAACCTGCCTTACAAGCTGAACCACATCGCCAAGTGACAGCGCGCTTATCTTCTCCTCTACCGCAGAGAGCAGCTCGCCCTGCCCGATCATCAGCAAGCGGCAGTGAGAATCCTTGTGATGTAATCTGCCAAACAGCTCCACTAGCCGAACCGGATTTTTCTCAGCGCGCATTCTTCCGACATACAACAGCACTTTGTCCTGCGCCTGATATCCCCATCGCTTCCGCAGTCCCGCGCTGTCATACTGTGCGTAATTCTGCTTTAGCATCGTCTGATCCAGCCCGACAGGCACCACGTAAACCTGGCTTGCCCCCCGGCGTCTCAGATCAGCCTCCAATTGCGGTCCCTTCACGATCGTCGGTATCCTCTTATAATATTTTATATTATTGCAGAGAAGGTCCACAATCCTGCGCTTCCACGCCGACACATTGTTGCTGTGCGCCACGCCGATATAGGGCATACACAGAATCTGGTTTTTGCCGCACCATTTCAGAAAATATCCCAGTGCCAGATAATTGTCAGAGGCTGTGATATAGCAGTCCTTGTCCCGATCAAGCCTTCGGCAGTCCGGGAGTGCATGTTTGCCGATATGACGGCACTTTTGATAGACAATATCAACTCCGTGTTTTTGCTGGCGCTCCTCGTCCTGCTCCATGTCCGGGATCAGATGATACACGGTCACTTCATGTCCCGCCGCCGCAAATGCCTTCGCCATGCCCTCCGCCTGTGAATTATAATACTGACTCAGATTCTTCTTCTCTGTGTTTAATGAAATGACTGCCAGCTTCATCTGCTCCTCCAACTCCCTGCTCATCCGCAATCTGCCTACCGATGTGTCCACTCAAATAGATGACTTTTGAGTGTGACAAAATAATAGCGTTTTCTGCTCATATATCCTCTGCGATAACGGATGCGCGCATTTTCACGCACCCCCTTCTGACTGCTCGACATGCCGCCAAGCTGAAAATTTGAGAGCACACTCATAACAGGCGTAAATACCACCTTTCTGGACTCGTAAAACCGCAGCATCAAGTCATAGTCTGCTGCCGAGCGGTACTGCGTGTCAAAAACGCCAAGCGCTTCATAGGCAGCCTTTGTCACAAAGCAGGTGGGATGCGTGATCATCTGCTGTGGCAGAAAGTCATGATGATAAAGCACAGTCGCCTTCTCCCGACCGTCCAAATAGGTTCGCTGCATCCCATAGATCACCTCGTATGGATTGCCTTGATAATTGCTCACCGCCTGCCAGACAGTGTCTGGCTCATACCAGTCGTCGCTGTTGACAATGCCGATCAGCTGCCCCGATGCCAGGCGGATGCCCTTGTTCATCGCGTCGTAAATACCACCATCCTTCTCGGATATCACCCTAAGCTGCGCTGGCAGCTGTCTGCGGTGACTGTCGATGCGTTCCAATGTAGCGTCTGTGGAGCCGCCATCGATGATGATATATTCGATATTGCTGTAGGTCTGTTCCTCAATGCACGCCAATGTCTTCTCGATGGTCTTTTCACTGTTGAAGCACGGTGTGATGATCGACACCAAAATTTCCTGACCGCTTGTCTTGTCCATTTCTTCCCTCTGTCACTGTTCATTCTGTATCGATATTTCAATGAACAATAACTCCTCTCTTATTCATACTGTTTCGCTTTTTATATTGAGTTCAATACAGCACTATAAATCTGTTCCAGCTGACCTGCGATTGCCTGACTGCTGAATTTCGACTGCACAGACTCCCGTATTTTGTCCGAATCATACTGATGTCGGGATGTCATCATCTGCTGCATCGCACGCGCTAACGCACTGACATCCCCAACGGGAACCAACAGTCCGTTCTCCTGCGTTACAAAGTCGTCTGGTCCGCCGCATGCCGTGGCGATCACTGGCTTTCCACTCGCCATCGCCTCGATATAGACCACACCGAATGTCTCATAACGGCTGGGAAGCACAAAACAGTCACATGCCGCCATCTGCGCTGCTGTCTGCTGTCGGTCCAGTGCGCCCAGAAATACCACTGTATCCTGAATGCCATACTCCTTGCACCATTTTACTGCTTTTTGCAGCGCCTGTCCACCGCCCCCCACGACCAGCCTTGCCTGCGGGCAAGTCCGCCGGAGGGTTCTCCACGCCTGAAGTAGAATATCGATGCCCTTTTTTCGGAGCTGATCGTCCGTCTGCATATAGCACAGACTGAAAAAAGTAAACTTTTCTTTATCTAGACAGGCTTCTGCGCCCCTGTTTGTCTGCTGAAAAAAATCACAGTCCACGACATTTCCAACGACCTGTATCTCACTTTGTTTTCTGTATGGCGTCAAGACCTCGCGAAAGGCGCGGCTGACACAGAGAACCCTCGCCGCACCCTGAAATGCCTGCGTGATATACTGATCATTTTTTCTGCTGATCTGATCTCTGTGAAGCTGAAACATCGTAGCGTGCTCTGTGATCACATAGGGGATGCCAGTCTGCTTGGAGAGTGCCATCGCCGCAGTGCCAGCCCACACACAGCAGTGCGCATGGATGATATCAATCTGTATCCTGCCTTTTATCTGTGTCTCATACAGTGCTGCGATGCCTCTTGTGAAAGCGCTGCGGTGTCCCTCCATACCGTGTTTGAGCGGGCAGAATGTCTTTTTTCTGTACACGCTGACCCCGTCAATGCAGTCCGCCTCCTGCTCCTCATAACCAAGCCATTCCCCGATACATTTGACGGAGTAGGTGTCACAGTACAGCATGACCACCTGATGCCCCGCCTGCTTTAACGCCTTTGCCTGCTCCAAGAAGAAGCTTCCTACCGTCGGACGGCTCTTTGTCTGAAAAAACGCGGGTATCACCATAATATTCATACGAACTCCCATCTGCCTGTTTCAGCAGGCGTACAAATCAGGATGGTGAAATTTTATATTTCACACGCCTCCCATGATTCTGTTTTGTGGAATCTCAAACCTTCCCTCTCCTGAGCAGGACTTTCATCCAACTCCTCGACTGCTTGACAGCCTCCCAGCCCATACCAATTCCAATCATGTACCACATCTTCTCACGAAAGAACATCTTTGCCTCCGCAAGCTTGAGCGGCGCCCTGCTGCCGCCTGTGATGGAGGCGCCTGAAATCCTGTAGTGAATCAGCTCTTTGTCCAACAACCCAAAGCGGTATCCCTTTTTCAAAAGCTTCACATTTAAAGGATAATCTTCCATCCAGCGGTATGCCTCGTCAAAGCCTTCGAGCGAGCGCAGGATTTTCACCGGATAAAAAGCGGCGGCAGGTGCAACAATCCGATTCTGTATCAGAAGCTGTCGGTACTGCTCCCTCTGACTCAGCGCCGCAAACTCATAACAGCGTGCGCAGTATGCGGCGACGGCGGAGAGATCACAGTCCGCATCCTCCGAAAAAAGCCTCACCCGCGAGATAGGAATCGTGTTGGGATGTGCTTCGCAGTAGGATACATATGCGCTGATCGCATCAACAGACATTCGGTCATCCGCCGCCAGAAACTCAACATACTGCCCAGTCACATGACGAAGCGCCCGGTTGTTGCTCCCTGGAATCCCTGTATTGACTTTGGTCGTGACAAGCTGCGTCTGACGAAAACGTGATTCATTCTGTTCAAGCCATGCCGCAACCACCTCAATCGTATTGTCCTTTGACAGATCATCGGTCACAATGAGTTCTATATTCTGATAATCCTGCGCCTTCACGGACTCTAGCGTCTCTGTGATGGTGGCCGCAGAGTTGTACGCCTGAACAACGACGCTCACCAATTTATCCTTTTTCTTCATTTTAATCTCCCCTGCCGCCTTTCGGCGGCTCAAAATACAGCGTTTATCAGCGCAAAACTTTGTACTTCTCTCACTAACTCCCATCTGCCTGCTTCAGCAGGCGTACAAATCAGGATGGTGAAATT
>CAJUII010000030.1 GCA_910586405.1 uncultured Lachnospiraceae bacterium | reverse complement strand
ATCAATATGCGCCATGATACCGATGTTTCTGGTTCTCTCTAAAGGATATTCTCTTCCAGCCAAAGTTCTTCCTCCTTAAAAACTTAGAAACGATAATGTGCGAAAGCCGAGGTTTTCGCATTCACTACTTTCATTCTGATTAGAATCTGTAATGTGCGAAAGCCTTGTTTGCCTCTGCCATCTTGTGCATATCTTCTTTTCTCTTTACTGCTGCACCTGTGTTGTTTGATGCATCCAGAATTTCATTTGCAAGTCTCTCTTCCATGGTTTTCTCGCCTCTCTTGCGTGCGAAAAATACCAGCCAGCGAAGTCCCAATGTCTGACGACGCTCAGGTTTTACCTCAAGCGGCACCTGATATGTGGCTCCACCGATACGTCTCGCCTTACACTCAAGCATTGGCATGATGTTGTTCATAGCAGACTCAAATACATCCAATGCCGGCTTCTGTGCTTTATCTTCTACTCTGGTAAATGCTCCATATACGATTTTCTGGGCTACACCCTTCTTGCCATCCAACATAACATTGTTGATCAGCTTTGTAACCACTTTATTTCCGTAAATAGGATCTGCTAATACGTCTCTTTTTTGAATATGTCCTTTACGTGGCACGATTCTTCCCTCCTTAATTATTGATAGTGTACAGCGGACTGTCCACTATACGATTAAATCAACGGTACTCACATTTATAAAACCTTGTGTTCGCGCGGTTTTCTATTCTACCTTACTTTATTATAATGAAAAAGGTACGAAATAAGAATTCCAACACTAATTAGTTTATTGAGTACAAGGTAAATCAGCAATTCCACGCGGCTACTTTACAACTGCGAATTTGTGACCTGCACAAATTTGCCGCATGAAAATCTCTGATTTTCATGCTATTTACCTGCTTTTGGTCTCTTAGCTCCATACTTGGAACGAGCCTGCTTTCTGTTAGCAACTCCCGCAGTATCAAGTGTACCTCTAATAATATGGTATCTTGTACCTGGCAAGTCCTTAACACGGCCGCCTCTGATCAAAACAACACTATGCTCCTGTAAGTTATGTCCCTCTCCTGGAATGTAGCTTGTCACTTCCATACCATTTGAAAGACGAACTCTGGCAATCTTTCTGAGCGCTGAGTTTGGCTTCTTCGGTGTTGCGGTCTTCACTGCTGTACACACGCCTCTCTTCTGAGGAGCAGATGTATCTGTCGCTTTCTTCTTCAAAGAATTGTATCCTCTCTGAAGTGCTGGTGCAGTGGACTTCTTAACTGTTTCCTGGCGTCCTTTTCTTACTAATTGGTTAAATGTTGGCATTCTTTTTCACCTCCTAATGTTATTCAAAACTAAATGCCAAAGCAATTAGGCACATTGTATGATGAATTTTCACACATACTAGAATAGTATACTTACCAATTTTGGGAATGTCAATCACTTTTTCAAATATTTTTTCTTATTTTAAAAAAACTTTATTGTGAAAAGCGATCGTTCTCCTGTATGGAATAGTACAATCAAGTAAAGAAGATTCAGCTTCCGCTGATAATTTTCCTCTGGACGCCCATATGCATAAAAGATGGTCTGCCAATCACAGCAGACCATCTTAACGCATTATTCCATAACACCAACCGGTTCTCCAATTGGCATCAGATTCTCCTCAATAGGTTCCTCTTCCTCATCATAGCCAAAATCAATCTCGTCCTCAAAATCAATCGTAGTATCCAGCTCCACATCGGTATTGAGCTTTACATTTCTGTAGCGTCTCAAACCAGTACCCGCCGGAATCAGCTTACCGATGATAACGTTCTCTTTCAGACCGATCAGCGGATCGACTTTGCCCTTGATTGCGGCCTCCGTGAGTACCTTCGTGGTTTCCTGGAAAGACGCCGCAGACAGGAAGGAGCTGGTCGCAAGCGCCGCCTTCGTGATTCCCAAAATCACGTCCTTGTACTCTGCTGGCTCTTTCCCCTCTGCAAATAACTGTTCATTGATATCTTCAAGCTCGATGCCGTCCACAAGCGTACCTGGCAGGAAATCCGTATCGCCGCTCGTCTCGATACGCTTCTTTTTGAGCATCTGACGCACGATAACTTCGATGTGCTTATCTGCAATATCAACACCCTGCAAGCGGTATACACGCTGAACCTCCCGCAAGAGATAATTCTGAACAGCATCAATTTTCTTGATCTCTAACAAGTCATGCGGATTGATACTTCCTTCTGTCAGCTCGTCACCCGCCTCGAGCTCTGCGCCGTCCGCGATCTTGATACGGGAACCATACGGAATCAAGTAGGTTTTCTCATTGATTCCATCGGAGACAATAATCTCACGCTTCTTCTTCGTATCCTTGATCGTCGCCGTGCCGCCAAACTCTGCAATGATTGCAAGTCCTTTGGGCTTTCTGGCCTCAAAAAGCTCCTCGACACGCGGAAGACCCTGCGTGATATCATCACCGGCAACGCCGCCGCTGTGGAAGGTTCTCATTGTAAGCTGTGTTCCTGGCTCACCGATTGACTGTGCAGCGATAATGCCGACTGCCTCACCAATCTGAACCGCCTCTCCTGTCGCCATATTCGCGCCATAACATTTCGCGCAGATTCCAATATGAGACTTACAGCAAAGAATATTACGTATCTTAACCTTTTCAACCGGCTCTCCTTTCGCATCGACACCCTTGCTCAGAATCTTGGCTGCCCTGCTCGGCGTAATCATATGATTCTTCTTGACAAGAATGTTGCCGTCTCGATCCTTAATATCCTCACAGGAATATCTGCCTGTGATTCTGTCCTTTAATCCCTCGATCGTCTCCTTGCCGTCCATGAACGCTGCGACTTCCATACCTGGTATGAAATCCTTGCCCTCACAGCAATCCACTTCGCGGATAATCAGCTCCTGGCAGACATCGACCATTCGGCGCGTCAGATAACCGGAGTCCGCTGTACGCAGCGCCGTGTCGGACATACCCTTTCGTGCACCGTGCGCAGACATAAAGTACTCCAATACGTCAAGTCCCTCTCGGAAATTTGACTTGATAGGAAGCTCAATCGTGCGTCCTGTCGTATCCGCCATCAATCCACGCATACCTGCCAACTGTTTGATCTGCTGGTTGGAACCACGCGCACCGGAGTCCGCCATCATAAAGATATTGTTGTACTTGTCAAGACCGCCAATCAGCTTGTCGGTCAGCGCGTCATCCGTCTCTTTCCAGGTCTCCACAACTGCTTTGTAGCGCTCCTCATCAGTCATCAGACCACGCCTAAAGTTCATCGTGATGCGGTCAACCGTCTTCTGCGCCTCCTCAAGCATCTGCGCTTTATCTGCGGGCACTGTCATATCAGAGATCGAAACAGTCATGGCAGCCCGCGTAGAGTATTTATAGCCCATCGCCTTGATGCTGTCAAGCACCTCCGCTGTCTTTGTCGCACCATGGATGTTGATAACCTTCTCCAAAATCTGCTTCAAGCCCTTTTTGCCTACATGGAAATCCACCTCAGGAAGCAGCTTGTTCTCGTCTTTGCTCCTGTCCACAAACTCCAAATCCTGCGGAAGAATCTCATTGAAGATAAAACGCCCCAGCGTGGACTCTACTGTCCCTGTAAGCACTTCGCCGTCCGGCATTGTCTTGGAGACACGCACCTTGATTCTGGAGTGCAGCGTACATGCCTTATTTTCATAGGCCAGTATCGCCTCATTAATATTCTTAAAATACTTGCCCTCACCGATCGCCCCCGGTCTCTCCTGTGTCAGATAATAGATACCGAGCACCATATCCTGTGACGGAACGGCAACCGGACCGCCGTCTGAAGGCTTTAACAGATTGTTCGGTGAGAGAAGCAGGAACCGGCACTCCGCCTGCGCCTCCACTGATAACGGGAGATGCACCGCCATCTGGTCGCCGTCGAAATCCGCATTGAACGCGGTACATACCAACGGATGCAGCTTGATCGCCTTACCTTCTACCAAGATTGGCTCAAATGCCTGAATACCAAGTCGGTGAAGTGTCGGCGCACGGTTCAGCATCACAGGATGCTCCTTGATCACTTCCTCAAGCACATCCCACACGGACTGATCGAGCTTTTCCACCAGCTTCTTTGCATGTTTGATATTCTGAGAGATCTGCCTTGACACAAGCTCCTTCATCACAAAAGGTTTGAAAAGCTCAATTGCCATCTCCTTAGGGAGACCGCACTGATAAATTTTTAACTCCGGTCCTACAACGATAACCGAACGCCCTGAATAATCAACTCGTTTTCCGAGCAGATTCTGACGGAAGCGTCCGCCTTTGCCCTTCAGCATGTCGGACAGAGATTTAAGCGCCCTGTTTCCAGGTCCTGTCACAGGACGGCCGCGCCTGCCGTTGTCAATCAGCGCGTCCACTGCCTCCTGAAGCATTCTCTTCTCATTGCGCACAATGATATCCGGCGCACCGAGCTCAAGCAGTCTTTTCAGACGGTTATTTCTATTGATAATTCTGCGGTATAAATCATTCAAATCCGATGTCGCAAACCGCCCGCCGTCGAGCTGAACCATCGGTCTTAAATCCGGCGGGAGCACTGGAATCGCATCCATAATCATCCACTCCGGGCGGTTTCCCGATGCCCGAAACGACTCTACCACCTCAAGCCGCTTGACAATCTTGGCGCGCTTCTGTCCCTTTGTATTCTCGTTCTTAAGCTCTGCGGAAAGCTCCTCGCAATCCCGTTCTAAGTCGATCGCCTCGAGAAGCTCCTTGATCGCCTCTGCACCCATCCCGACACGGAATGCACTCTTTCCCCATTTCTCGACATTGTCCTGATACTCCTTCTCGGACAATACCTGCTTGTAATCAAGCGTCGTTTCCCTAGGGTCAAGCACTATATATGATGCAAAGTACAATACTTTCTCAAGCACGCGCGGCGTCAGGTCCAGAATCAGTCCCATACGGCTCGGAATCCCCTTAAAGTACCAGATGTGTGAAACTGGCGCCGCAAGCTCAATGTGTCCCATGCGCTCCCTGCGCACGCTCGACTTTGTAACCTCCACGCCGCAGCGGTCACAGATCACACCTTTATAACGGATTTTCTTATATTTGCCACAATGGCACTCCCAGTCCTTGCTGGGTCCGAAAATCTTTTCACAGTACAGACCATCCCGCTCAGGCTTCAACGTCCTGTAGTTAATGGTTTCCGGTTTTGTTACCTCGCCTTTTGACCACTCTCTGATTTTCTCAGGAGAAGCCAGACCAATTTTGATCGCATCAAAAGAGATTGACTGGCTCTGTTCATTTTTATTCTCAGACATTTTGGCACTCCTTCCAGATTTTTTTAGAAATCATCATCAAAGCTATCATCATCGCCGTCATCATAATCATCATCAGAAAAATCATCTTCCTCAAAGTCATCCTCGGCATCCACTAGATCTCCGCTCTCAGCATCAAATTCCTTTTGCTGATACCCTTCGAGACCTTCTCTGTTATCGTATTTATTGTCACCTTCCATCTCCACGCGGAAATCTGTCTCCGTGTAATCAACAGATTCTTTGAGTTCCACTTCATTTTGATTTTCGTCATATACCTTCACATCCAGACCGAGCGACTGAAGCTCTTTGAGCAATACCTTGAAAGACTCAGGAATACCCGGCTCAGGAATATTTTCACCTTTGATGATCGCCTCATAGGTCTTTACTCGTCCAACAACGTCATCGGATTTGACTGTCAGAATCTCCTGCAAGGTATGCGACGCGCCATATGCCTCGAGCGCCCACACCTCCATCTCTCCAAAACGCTGTCCGCCAAACTGTGCTTTACCGCCAAGCGGCTGCTGCGTAACCATACCATACGGTCCAGTCGAACGCGCGTGAATCTTATCGTCTACCAGATGATGCAGTTTGAGATAATGCATGTGGCCGATTGTGACAGGACTGTCAAAATATTCGCCTGTCCTGCCGTCGCGAAGCCTTACCTTGCCATCTCTTGAGATCGGCACCCCTTTCCAGAGCTTTCTGTGTGCCCTGTTCTCATACAGATACTCCATCACATCCGGCAGAAGCTCCGCCTTATGCTTTGCCTCAAACTCCTCCCACTCAAGATTGACGTAATCGTTTGCCAAATCCAGTGTATCCATGATGTCAGACTCGTTCGCACCGTCAAATACCGGTGTAGACACGTTAAATCCAAGCGCTTTTGCCGCCAGAGAGAGATGAATCTCGAGCACCTGCCCGATATTCATACGGGAAGGCACACCCAGTGGATTTAACACGATATCAAGCGGACGCCCGTTCGGAAGATACGGCATATCCTCCACAGGAAGCACACGCGAAACAACACCCTTGTTTCCATGACGTCCAGCCATCTTGTCGCCGACAGAAATCTTTCTCTTCTGCGCGATATAGATACGCACTGTCTGATTGACGCCGGGCGCAAGCTCGGTATCTCCATTTGCTCTTGAGAATACCTTTGCATCGACGACCACACCATACTCGCCATGCGGCACCTTCAATGAAGTATCCCGCACCTCACGCGCCTTCTCGCCAAAGATTGCCCGCAAAAGCCGCTCCTCAGCCGTCAGCTCTGTCTCGCCCTTCGGCGTCACTTTTCCGACAAGGATATCTCCCGCACGAACCTCCGCACCAATCCTGATGATACCTCTGTCGTCGAGGTCCTTTAGCGCATCATCACCGACCCCCGGCACATCTCTTGTAATTTCCTCTGGTCCGAGCTTGGTGTCGCGCGCATCTGTCTCATACTCTTCTATATGAATGGAGGTATAGACATCCTCCATAACAAGCCGCTCACTTAAAAGTACTGCGTCCTCGTAATTGTAGCCTTCCCATGTCATGAAGCCAATGAGTGGATTCTTGCCCAGTCCAAGCTCTCCGCCTCTGGTGGAAGCACCGTCGGCAATCACCTGTCCAGCCTCCACATGATCTCCCTTAAACACGATCGGCTTCTGGTTGTAGCAGTTTGACTGATTACTCCGCTCAAACTTGTGCAGTTTAAACTCTGCCTTCTCCCCATCGTCATACGCGATGCGAATCATTTTCGAGGATACATACGTGATCGTTCCCGGCTTCTTTGCCACCACGCACACGCCGGAGTCCACCGCCGCTTTCACCTCAATACCTGTACCGACTACCGGCGCCTCTGTAAACAGCAATGGCACTGCCTGACGCTGCATGTTCGACCCCATCAGCGCACGGTTCGCATCATCGTTCTGCAAAAATGGAATCAGCGCTGTAGCAACTGAAAATACCATCTTAGGAGACACGTCCATATAGTCAAACATTGCCTTAGGATACTCCTGTGTCTCATCAAGATAACGGCCTGACACCGAATTACGCACAAAATAACCGTTCTCGTCAAGCTGTTCGTTCGCCTGCGCTACGTGATAATTATCCTCCTCGTCAGCCGTCATGTAGACCACTTCGTTTGTGACGCGCGGATTTTTAGGATCAGTCTTGTCAATCTTGCGGTATGGCGCCTCAATAAAGCCATACTCATTGATTCTCGCATACGATGCAAGCGAGTTGATCAGACCAATGTTCGGTCCCTCAGGGGTCTCAATCGGACACATTCTGCCGTAGTGCGAATAGTGTACATCTCGAACCTCGAACCCGGCACGATCTCTGGAAAGACCACCAGGTCCCAGCGCAGAGAGACGTCTCTTGTGCGTCAGCTCACCCAGCGGATTGTTCTGGTCCATGAACTGTGACAACTGTGAAGAGCCAAAGAACTCTTTGATAGCAGCCTGTACAGGTTTGATGTTGATCAATGCCTGCGGTGACACATCATCCGAGTCATGCGTTGTCATACGCTCACGCACAACACGCTCCATCCTGGACAAACCAATACGGTACTGATTCTGCAACAGTTCTCCGACTGCCCTGATCCGCCTGTTGCCCAGATGGTCAATATCATCACTATTCCCAAGCC
Source organism: uncultured Lachnospiraceae bacterium (assembly GCA_910586405.1). GTDB lineage: Bacteria > Bacillota > Clostridia > Lachnospirales > Lachnospiraceae > COE1. The sequence goes on along the minus strand of CAJUII010000030.1, from coordinate 24,896 downwards.
CATACTCGAGATGCATGTTGTAATTGATGGATGCCAAAATATCCTCTTTCGTAATATGTTTTGGTATCAGCTCGTGTACATTTCTTGTGATGGCGTCTGCCAGCTCTTCTGGATTCTCCGCATACTCCTCAAGAATCTGCCGCAGAACCGGGAAGTATACCTGCTCTGTGATGCCGAGACTCCTCGGTTCACAATCCACAAAGTTTGTGATATCGACCATCATATTCGAGAGTACCTTGACAAGCCGTTCCTCTGTCTGAATCCAGACAAATGGAACAGCTGCATTCTGGATACTGTCCGCCATCTCCGCTGTAACCTTCTCGCCCTTCTGTCCCAGAATCTCCCCGCTGAACGGGTCCACCACATCTTCCGCGAGAATCTGATTTCTGATTCTGTTTTTCAGTGCAAGCTTTTTATTAAACTTATATCTGCCGACCTTGGCAAGATCATATCTTCTCGGATCAAAAAACATTGCTGTCACAAGGTTTTCCGCACTGTCCAAACTAAATGGTTCACCTGGACGGATTTTGCTGTAGAGCTCCTTCAAGCCCTCCTGATAATTATCCGCAGTATCCTTTGAGAAGCTCGCATGAATCTTCGGCTCCTCGCCAAACAATTCTAGGATCTCCTCATTCGTTCCCACACCCAGCGCACGAACCAGCACTGTGATAGGCACCTTTCTTGTTCTATCAACACGAACGTAGAAAACATCATTGGAATCGGTCTCATACTCAAGCCATGCACCTCGATTTGGAATCACCGTACAGGAGAACAGCCTCTTACCAATCTTGTCATGTGCAATGCCATAGTAAATGCCTGGTGAACGTACCAACTGGCTGACGATAACACGCTCTGCGCCATTGATCACGAAAGTACCTGTCTCTGTCATCAACGGGAAATTACCCATAAAAATCTCATGCTCGGTGATTTCTTCTTTTTCTTTATTATGAAGACGAACCCTGATCTTTACAGGTGCCTCATACGTTAAGTCTCTCTCCTTGCATTCCTCGATTGTGTGCTTGATTTCGTCCTCAGCCAAAACGTAGTCTACAAATTCCAGACTTAGACGTCCGCTGTAGTCCGTAATTGGAGAGATATCCGCCAATGCTTCCCGAAACCCTTCCTCGAGAAACCATCTGTAGGAATCCTTTTGGACTTCGATCAGATTCGGCATTTCCAGAACCTCTTCTTGTCTCTGATAACTCATACGCATTGTCTTACCTGAGACTACTGGACGTATTCTGTTCTTTTCCATGACATTTCACCCCGTTCTTATTTAATACATCTATCCATATAATCATTGTAACAACTGACTATATTTATGGTTACAATTTTCCACAATAGTGCACCCTACATACTACCACAAGTACAAATTGAAGTCAATGAGGAATTTCAAAAAATTAACATAAAAAAATATGAATGAAAAACCAAAAGGCCGGGATTGTCTCCCGACCTGTTGTATCCAGCCCAAATTACTTCAATGTAACCTTTGCGCCTTCTGCTTCAAGTTTTGTCTTAATCTCCTCAGCCTCAGCCTTAGATGCTGCCTCTTTCAATACCTTCGGAGCGCTGTCAACAAGATCCTTAGCTTCCTTCAAGCCAAGGCCAGTTGCCTCACGAACAACCTTGATTACCTTAACCTTGTTCGGTCCAACCTCTGTCAGCTCTACATCGAACTCATCCTTCTCCTCCTGCTGTGCGCCTGCGCCGTCGCCTGCTGCCATAACGACTGCACCTGCTGCTGCGGATACGCCGAACTCTTCCTCACAAGCCTTTACCAAATCATTTAACTCTAATACTGTAAGCTCTTTGATCGCTTCAATAAATTCTGCTGTTGTTAACTTTGCCATGATTATTTCCCTCCATTAATTCTCATAATTTTTCTAAATACTACTCAGCCGCTGGCGTCTCTGCCGCCTCAACTACGGATTCCGCTGCTGCTTCCTCTGTCTTAGGTGCAGGCTCACAAGCGTCTGGACCGCCCTTCTCTGCAATCTGATTAAGCACACGAGCGAAGTTTGTAATCGGAGACTTGATACTTCCAAGGAACTTGGAAAGAAGCTCTTCTCTTGAAGGAATGCTTGCAATCTGTGCCATTCCCTTTTCGTCGTACAAAATACCCTCTACCACGCCTGCTTTCAGCTCGATTGCCGGACAAGTTTTGCCAAATTTGCTCAGGATTCTGGCTGGAGCTGTCGCATCGTCCTTGCTGACTGCGATCGCATTGGTTCCTTTCAGGCTGTCTGTCAGCCCTTCAAACTCCGTTCCCTTAAACGCACGTGTCATCAATGTATTCTTGTATACTTTGTACGTAACGCCGGCCTCACGAAGCTGCTTACGAAGCTGTGTATCCTGCGCAACTGTGATTCCGCTGTACTTTACAATCACAACTGTGGCAGCATCCTTGATCGTAGCTGAAATCTCATCAACGATAGGCTGTTTTAATTCAATCTTTGCCATTTTCTTACCTCCTTATAGATTCTATGAACGCGTTTTTTGCGTCCTGCCGACAGGAGTATACGATATAATAATAAAAAACCTCTCAAAATATGCCCAAACACACTTCAAGAGGTAAAAGTCATATCATAAAAACTCTTCTCCTCGGTAGGCGGTATCCTTACGCAAAGCCATTTCGATCTGGCCTCGCACCTACTGTCTTCGGCACGGTTTCATAACCTTTATTACCATAGCACAACAGACTATGGCTGTCAACCCTTTTTTATACATTTACCATCAATATTTGCCACCTATCTGCCAAACGTCACATATCCCTCACTGTCAATCTGTACATTGGGCGACAAATTGCGCATATAGTTGAGTACCTCTTCCTTCTGTGCACCCTCGAGATGCCTGGTGCGGCAGTCCTCTTGTATACATGGCACAAACTGGAAATATTCCATTCCGTCCTTGTTGATGCCGACTTCGATAAGACAGGAATTTTGCGTCTTGGAATTAAACCAATAATTACCCAGGCTGTACGCGACAGGCACACCTGAGACGATGTCCAGTTTTTGCAGACAGTGCGGATGATCTCCTATAATGAGATCCACACCCGCCTCCGCATAGATTGGCGCCTGCTTATCCTGTAGCCAGTCGGTTCCTTCCTGGCTCTCGGTTCCCCAATGAATATACAGGATCACAAAATCACTCGACGCCTTTGCCTCTGCAATCACCTCCAGCAGCGCTGACGGGTCCATGCAGCGGAGCACCCCCGGACTATTCATGGTCGCCTCCTTGGTGTCTGGCACAGCGTTGCGCTCAATCTGCGTCGCGCTCACAATACTGATCTTCATGCCATTTGCAATGAAATACACAGGCTTTTTCGCCTCGTTGAGATCCCTGCCTGCGCCGACATACGGAATCCCGGCAGTCTCAAGAGTCGTAAATGTGTCAAGCAGCGCATCCTTCCCGAAATCATAGGCATGATTATTGGCAAGTGACACAATGTCCACGCCCAGCTGCTCATACATTTCCACATTGTCAGGATTTGCCCTGAACGTGAAGGTCTTTCCCTCCGTCGGTGTCCCCCTGCGTGAAAACGGAAATTCATTGTTGAGCATAAACACATCTGCTCTGCGCATTCGTTCCAGTAAATCTGCGGAAAAAGTATCATTGATATCGCTCCCCCTGCTGCGATAGCGAAACATCATCGCGTATCCGTCATCGAGCAGAATATCTCCTGCAAAAGCAAATGTGACGCGCGACTCATCCTCACAATTCAGCAGATAGACATTTTCTCCTTTGCTGACTGCCTCATTGTACAAGCGTTCATTCTCCGCAAGCATCTCATCCACCGCCGTAGCCTGCTCCTGCGTACCGGCTTCTATATCAGTCTCCTCTGACATCAAACCATTGGAAACGTCCGTGATATCCGCATCTGCCCGATCATCCGCATAATCTGTATATTCCGTCTGACTCAGCCCATCAAAATCCATGATGATCGGTGATTTCGTCGTCTTTGGCGTCCGTGTCTCCGAGTATGCCAGCATCGCTACACTGCCCGCAAACAATACGATCAAAAGCGACACCACAAACACGCGCAGTTGACTTTTCCTGCGTTTCCTTTTTCCAGTTTTTTTACCAGCCAAGCACTCACCTCACTATACCCATCAAATTGAGAAAAGACCTCGTTTTCTTCAAAACGAGGTCTTGAGATCTTATATCTTTGATTAGAACTTCGCAACACTAACCTTCACGCCAGGTCCCATTGTAGATGACAGTGTGATACTCCTCAAATACTGTCCTTTCAGCGTAGACGGTTTTGCCTTCACAATTGCATCCAACAGAGAGTTCAGATTCTGTGTCAACTGCTCCTCAGAGAAAGAAGCCTTTCCAATCGGGCAGTGAATGATATTTGTCTTATCAAGTCTGTACTCAATCTTACCAGCTTTGATATCATTGATTGCCTTTGTGACATCCATTGTTACTGTGCCCGCCTTCGGGTTTGGCATCAAGCCCTTAGGTCCAAGTACTTTACCCAGACGTCCAACAACACCCATCATGTCCGGTGTAGCAACCACTACATCAAAATCTAACCAACCATCATTCTGAATCTTCGGAATGAGCTCATCGCCGCCAACATAGTCTGCGCCTGCTGCCTCCGCCTCTGCTACTTTATCACCTTTCGCAAAGACTAAAACCTTCACAGTTTTACCTGTTCCGTTCGGGAGTACAACCGCACCACGAATCTGCTGGTCTGCGTGACGTCCGTCACAGCCTGTTCTGATATGCACTTCTACAGTCTCATCAAACTTTGCAGCAGCAGCCTTCTTTGTCAGCGCTACAGCATCCTCAATCTCATAAAATGTTGCGCGATCGATCAACTTCGCGGATTCATTATATTTCTTACCATGTTTCATTCTACTTTACCTCCGCTTAATCTTCTACTGTGATACCCATAGATCTTGCTGTACCTGCGATCATGCTCATAGCAGCCTCAAGGCTTGCAGCATTCAGATCAGGCATCTTTATCTCAGCGATCTCCTGGATCTTTGCCTTTGAAATCTTGGCAACCTTTGTCTTGTTCGGTGTTGCTGAAGCAGTTTTCAGGTTACATGCCTTCTTTAATAAAACTGCCGCAGGCGGAGTCTTTGTGATGAAGCTGAAGCTTCTGTCTGCATAAACTGTGATGACAACAGGAATGATCATTCCTTCCTGGTCTGCCGTTCTCGCATTAAACTGCTTTGTGAACTCTACAATGTTCACACCATGCTGTCCAAGAGCAGGTCCAACTGGTGGAGCCGGTGTTGCTTTTGCGGCAGGAATCTGTAATTTAATATATCCTTCTACTTTCTTTGCCATTTTAGGCACCTCCTAATTTATTCTCGGTCTTCTCTGATAAAGATTCTTATCTTGAAACTCTATATAATAGAAGAAACCGTTTTGTGGTCGTCTGGGCGGATAACCCTCCCACGTAGACGCAAGTCCGAAAATTATTTTATACCAACTGAATCACCTTGTCAACCTATTTAATCCCACATCTTTTTCACGTCTGTGAAATTAATCTCAACAGGTGTCTCACGCCCAAACATCTCTACATTGATCGTGACAGTCTGTCTCGCTGCATCGATTTTCTGAACAGTCCCCACAGTGTCTTTCCATACACCCGCAGTGACACTGATCACATCTCCCTCTGCGAACTCCACAGTAGTGTCAACGCCAAAGTCAAGCGCTTTGAGCTCTGCTTCCGTGAGCGGCACAGGCTTGCTCCCCGGTCCTACAAAGCCGGTAACGCCCCTCGTGTTTCGAACCACATACCACGCGTCATTATTGTCCGCGTCCATGTGGAGCAGCACATAGCCTGGGAACATCTTCTTCTGTGTCGTTTTCTCCACGCCATTTTTGAGCTCCATGACATCCTGCAATGGAACCCTCACTTCAAGGATCTCATTCTCAAGATGTCGGTTTTCTATTGCCTTTTCGATATTTGCCTTAACCTTATTCTCATAACCAGAGTACGTATGAACGACATACCAGCCCATCCCAAGACCGCTCTTATTGTCACTGAGCGCCACCCTGCTGTGCGGTTCCTCCTCCACAGGCGGTTCAAACACAAAGGTTTCCTTGGCGGGCGTCTCCTCCACAGGAGAATCCTCACCGTCAAAATCCTCCTGATCAGAATCTGGCAGCTCTGACTCCTGGTCATCTGCTGACATCAGTTCCTCGGAATCTACTTCCTCGGAGTCTAATTCTCTCAAATCGGATTCGAACTCCTGCGAATCGAGATTTTGAATCAGCTTGCTGTCCATGTGATTCTCGGATTCAGTTTCTTCGGATTCTACGGCTTTGGATGCTAAAGTCTCTGATTCAAAAAAATTCGGCGCTGCCATCTCTGATTCTGAGGCCTGTGATTCAACGCGCTCTGAATCTGCTGTTTCCTCAACGCTTTTTAGCGGCTTTTCAGGCATCTTTGGCGACACCGGAAGCCACTCCTGCATATTGGGTGTGATGAGCTTTTTGGCTACCGCTCTGGGTGCTTTCTTTTCTTCCATAATGGTTATCCCCTTCTATGCTCCAATACTTGTTAAGAAGTTGACGCCGAACTGGATCAGGGTATCCAAAAAGGTAATGATAAGTCCTACAACAACCGAAACACAAAGAACTGCTACAGACTGCTTAACAGTTTCTTTCTGGTCAGGCCAGGCGATCTTCTTAAATTCTGTTTTTACACTTTTCCAGAAGTTATCTTTTTTCGCTTCTGTCTTAGCTGAATCTGCCATCATGTGCCTCCTATTTCATTCGATTGTTTATTTTGTTTCCTTGTGCAGTGTATGAGTCTTGCAGAATCTACAATACTTCTTGATCTCCATTCTGTCAGGATGAGTCTTCTTCTCCTTTGTAGTATTGTAGTTCCGCTGCTTGCACTCCGTACATGCCAATGTAATCTTTGTACGCATAATTCCACCTCCGCTAACGTTCTAACTAATTCCTTTGCTCTAATCACGCAGGATTCACCGGTTTTCCCCATCCCATCTCGTCATGCAGACTCAATGGCATAAAAAAAAGACCAAATGTACATCTTGCTTATCAAATATACCACAAGGGAAGTCTGCCGTCAAGCACTATTTCAGCCCATCATGCCGCAATTTCTTCTCTTTATAAGCACGCGTGCATATATTATATAATGAAACGCTTCATTCGATGATCGATTCCTAAATCACGCGGAAATTGTCTTAATTGTACAAACAATTCAAACAATTTCTTCTATTTTCAGCACATTGTAGGGGTTTACGTAAAATTTTTTCATTTTTATGGGCTGAAGGGCTTGCATTTTCACGCAATTCGTGATAACTTTAAGATAAAAAGAGATATACATAACATTTTACTGAATATTCACACAATTCAATTGCGATATCTCTTTCAAATAAAGGATTTTTGTGAATTTTGCGTATGAATCTATGCCCAAAATTAAGTTCACATAAGATTTAAATTGATTATCTGAGAGGGGAGGACATCAGAATGTCAGTTTCTTTAACTACACTACCAATTTATGACGAGTATCTAAACGCATACCGCAACAAAAATTATTCCAGTGGCAGAACCAGCAAGCGCAGCCTGCGCCACGCCACGCACGACACCAGTGAACTAAAAAATCTATACAATGCGATCCAGTGGAAAAATCGCTTTGCACCGCTCTATCTCACGGACCCTACACCGCAGTCCATCGCCTATGCGATTCATCTGAAAGAGAGCGCGAACGACCTAAAGCAGACCATCGATTCGCTCAGCGGCGACGACAATGACCTGTTTTCGATGAAATCCGCCTACAGCGACAATGAAGCGCTCGCAAGTGTGGAATACGAACCGGAGGATGCAGAGGACTATGTCCCTCTTGATTTCACACTCGAAGTCGAAAAATTCGCTTCGCCACAGGTCAATACCAGCAAGTATATGCGAGCCAATCAGCCTGTCACCCTCACACCAGACAGCTATTCGTTTGACATCCTGACAAACAAGCTCCACTATGAGCTTCAGTTTAATGTCAATGAGGGCGATACCAACAAGGATTTGCAGAGTAAGCTTTCCCGCCTGATTAACAATTCCGATATCGGTCTGTCGGCAAAAGTGGTCGAATCCCGCGGTCTGTCGGCACTTGAAGTCACCTCTGACGCCTATGGACTTCCCGTCCAGGGCGAGCGGCACTTTACGATCACAGACGAAAATACCAGTTATCAGGACGGCGTCGTTGATTATCTGGGATTAAATAAACATATAAAAGAAGCCACCAACGCGGTCTACAGCATCAACGGAAATGAGGAATCCTCTTATTCCAACAATTTCAGCGTATATGGCGCCTACCATGTGACCCTGCACCCTGAAAATGCTGACACCAGCACCACCATGTCTGACCAGATGACCACCAATGCGGCCAAAAGTGCAGGTCAGAACACCAGCGCCACCATCGGACTGTACCCCGATGCCGAGTCGCTTGCCAACAATATTGAAACCTTTGTGGAAGGCTACAACAGCTTTATGAATGGCGTCATCAATGATCAGACCGACGCGCCGCTCACCAAGCTGCTGTCCAAAGACTTGCACAAGTTCTTGGGCCTGCACAGCTACAATCTTGAAAAATATGGTATCGTGGTCAATGAGGACGCCACGCTCGACTACCAAAAGGGCGACGAGATCACCGATGCCACTGGCATAAAAGGCTTTGGATCACAAATCCTGCGCAAGCTAAACGCAATCTCCCTCGATCCGATGGAGTATATTGACCGAAGAATCTGTGCATACTCAAATCCCAACGCAAGTTATCCAAACCCTTACATGACGAGCATCTATACAGGAATGTTATATAATGGTTATATGTAAAAAGCAGGCATCAGCCTGCTTTTTCATTCTGCGCCATCTCGAGCGCCGCGAGAATCACTTTGTCCATATCATAATATTTATACTGCCCAAGCCGCCCTCCGAACAACACATTTTTCTGTTTTGCGGCAAGCGCCGTATACTTTTGATACAGCGCGGCATTTTTTTCATCATTTACCGGATAGTACGGCTCATCGCCACGCGTCCACTCTTTTGGATACTCCCTCGTAATCACGGTGTCCGGCTGGTGCCCAAACTCAAAATGCTTGTGTTCAATTATGCGTGTATAGGGAATCTCCCGCGCCGTATAATTAACGACCGCATTCCCCTGATAATTTTCCTCCCCCGCCAAAAGCTCTGTCTGGAAATCAAGTGAACGGTATTCCAACGCACCCTCGCAATAGTCAAAGAATGCATCTATCATACCAGTGTAAAGAATCTTCTCAAAGGTATCCCCGCCATCTATAGTGACATAGGTGTCATTTTCATCCTTTCGGACAAACGTCTCAAACGCAGTGTCAAGACGTACCTCAATCCCTGCCAGAAGCTTCGCGACCATCCCCGTATATCCCCCCTTGGGAATCCCCTGATAGGCGTCATTAAAATAATTGTTGTCAAACGTAAAACGCACTGGAAGGCGCTTGATAATGAACGCGGGCAGCTCCTTGCAGTCACGTCCCCACTGCTTCTCTGTATAGCCCTTCACAAGCTTCTCGTAAATGTCTGTGCCGACAAGCGACAATGCCTGCTCTTCAAGGTTTGCAGGGTTTGTGATCTTTAGGTCCGCAATCTGCGACTGGATGCGCGCTGCCGCCTCCTTGGGCGTCTTGACGTTCCACATCTTTGCAAAGGTATTCATATTAAACGGCAGATTGTAGAGCTCATCCCTGTACACCGCCACCGGCGCGTTGATATAGTTATTAAACTCCGCAAGCGCATTGACATACGCCCAGACTTTTTGATCCGATGTGTGAAAAATATGTGCCCCATATTTATGCACATTGATTCCGCGCACGTCCTCCGTATAGATATTTCCGGCGATGTGCGGTCGTTTATCTATGACAAGACACTTCTTTCCCGCCCGATTCATTTCATTTGCAAACACAGCGCCAAAAAGCCCTGCCCCCACCACTAAATAGTCATATTTCATGCTCTGTCTACTCCTCCTTAATCAGCTTTGGCTCAACGGGCTTCCAATCCCTCGCCATCTGTTCATACTCTGTCGCCTTGTCCATCAAACGCTTATGCTCCACCTCGTACTCTCTCTGCGGAAGCGCCTTGACTTTGGGAGATTTCGCCAGCTTACGGAAGCACAATGCCAGCGCCATAAAGGCAGATGTACCGCTGCTCGCTACGTCAATATCACTCTCACAGTCGTACCCTGCCCTGTGAAACCACACTGCCGCCTCGCTAAAATCTTCCTTTTTCATAAAGAAGTATCCCAGCTCCATGCACATTTCTGCCGATGGTATGGTTGCCTCCTCACTCAGCGAGATCTTTAACATGCTGACCGGATCATCTGTCAAACGATAGATCTTGAGCAATACAGCGATAATCTGACGGCAAAGTAAATCCTTTCCCTCTGCGCGCTTAGCCGGCAATGCAGCACCAAAGAATGCCTCTGCGCGTTTGAGTTCCTCCTCTGTCCCCGCCTTGTACAGCTCTCTTAGATACATTCCCATAAGCCGGTCAGACAGAACGCCCTTGTCTGCAATAATGTGTTCAAACACCCCAAAGTCTCTGCTGCTGTGATTTCCCTGCGGATAATGATGAATCTCGATATCACTGTCAAATATAACTGGATTGAGATTGACGGTCTCATGAATTGGCTCAATCCATGTAAACTCGCGCAGCCGCTTAAACAGCTTAGGTCTTAAATCCCGCGCGAAGTTCTCTGTCGGATGATTGATCTGCTCTGTCACATAGATCATCTGAACAATCTCTACCTCTGGAAGCAGGACACGCTTCAATGCCTTGAGTTTGTCCTGATTTTCCTTATCGACAAGCTCGTCCGCATCCGCGGAGTAGATATAATCTCCTGTCGCCTTGGAAAATGCAAAATTTCTGGCGGCTGCAAAGTCATTCTCCCACGCAAAGTCATATAGATATGGCGTATACTCTGCCGCGATCTTTTTGGTATCATCCGTAGACCCTGTATCCACGATAATAATCTCATCCATGATATCCTTTAACGAATCCAGACAATTTCTCAACACAGCAGATTCATTTTTTACAATCATGCATAAACTGAACTTCATACCACTCCTCCGTTTCTCTCTATGATTTCATTTGATACCATTGTAACGGACTTTACATAATTTCTCAACTGTTTCTTTACAAAAATACAAAAAAGGCAAATATTGTGAAAATCGCTTCTGTTTGTCTAAAGTTTTCAGAATATTCTGACGATATAACTTATGTAGTATTATTATGTAACTTTAATGCAAATTTGCCTCCCGGGAGTCGGGCTGTACAGGAATGAGGGAAACCATATGGATTTTAGACAACGTTATGAAAATTTATTGCAGATATTATGTGATGCATACACGAAAATGTATCAATTGTTGGATGGTGTAGAAAAATGTGACCGGGAGCTGACCCGCCTGTCCCTGATCAACCGTCCGAGTGTAGAGGAGGTCTGCGGCGTTACCGACTGCAAAGATCGGCTGGTCGTCATGATCGATAAGATTTCCATCGCGATTGAACCAATCCATCAGCAGCTTGACGCCATCATGGCAATTTGCCAGGAAGTCAGCATCCATCCCATGTACCTGCGTATGCAGGATTTGGAGTATGTGATTTACTATGCGATTCATAAGATTGTCAACAAGGAAGATATCAACAATCAAGACATTATTGACCGCTTAAATGCCTATAAAGCATCCTTGGAATTAGATAAGGCGATCAGTGAAGTGCCAGATTCTGAGAAACAGATCTTTATGTTAATTCCTGAGCGCAAAGAATAAAATATAAAAACGACCGCTTGTCACGCGAGCGGTCGTTTTTATATTCTCTATGAAATTTTTAATTGTTTTATTGAAGCAATGAAAGAACACCATTATTTAGCTGGTTTGCCTGCACAAGCATTGCATTTCCTGCCTGCTGAAGGATATTTTTACTACTATAAAAAACCATCTCTTTTGCCATGTCTGTATCACGGATACGACTCTCCGCAGCAGTCGTGTTTTCTACAACATTTTCTTCATTTGCGATCGTGTGCTCCAAACGGTTCTGATATGCTCCATACCGGCTTCTCTGTGCGGAAAGCCGCTCTAGTGCACCCCAAATACGATCGATCGCCTCTTCTGCTTTCCACTCTGAAAGTACTGAAATATCATCAATATCGAGTACTCCCGTGTTCATCGCAACCGTCTTAAGAATCAATCCATCTCCAGCGTCGCCGCCTGACTGAATCCATAGCTGTCTCGTCCCACCCAATATCGTTTTTCGCACCAATATGGGCTGCACTCCCGGATCTGTGATGTTAATCGCTGGTGCTTTAATGATATCAGCCGGAATATTCTTGTCCTTATCCACATTGACAATCCCCTGCTTGAAAGAAAATTTCTGAGAGCTGTTTCCTGCAAGCTTCCTGTCACTCCAAATCAAGCTGAATCCAATATCCATACTATTGGTCGTCTCTCCAAGGACGCCTGCCATCGTTGTTGTCGTGTATGCCCCAAGTTCTCCCACCGAATAATAATTTCCAACAATAAGTGTATCCGCCTTGCCTGCACCATCGCCGCCGTCAAGCACGATACTCTCTGTAAATGAAAGCGCACCCTGCTCATTTACAATGGAAAAGCTGCCAGGAATCGAGTCTTCTACATGCACATTGTTTATCGTTGAAGAATAGGATGTATTTGTCGTATACATCGTGCTGTACTCTACTTTTCCCTTCCCTTCAAGATGATAGCTCTCCACCCGGTCATTATTGTTGTAGGCAGTATCCTCATGATGAACCAGGTTATACTTCACCTCAACTGCTCCCTTATTTCTAACTTCATAGCTGATTGTGTAGTACTGACTCTCATTTCCGTTTTTATCATGAAGCGTTACCGTCTGAATCAGTTCCATATCAAGACCATTTGCCGCCTCAGTATACTTAAATGTTCTTGACCATACATTTTCTCCCTTGATTACATTTGCCGTATAACTCGTGGGTGTGATGTCGCGAAAGTCCATCGTAAAAGCAACTACACTGCTCGTTCCAGCTATTGTATACTCTCCTGTAAGTTTCGGATAAGACGTTCCGCCTGAGCCATAGATCAGATTCCATACTTGCGGAATATCCGCCTTGGTAGACTGCGCGGAAAGATTTAAATGATATCCTGGACTGCCTGCATTGAAAGGTCCAGACGTCAGTTCACAATTCATATCCATCTGGTCAAAGCTTGGCACAGGAATCAACTGAGGTCTTCCTGCGATACCACCTGTTCCGCCATTCGTCACCCATTTTTCTGTGGTCAGCTGCTCTGTTCCCCTAAATATATATACCTCATTAAACTTTGTCGTATCTCCAATCCGATCAATTTCAGTAAGGATCTGTGTCACTTCATCATTGATACATTTACGGTCATTTGCACTGTTGGTCCCATTGGCAGCCTTTACGGCAAGCTCATTGAGGCGCTGTAACATATCGTGCACTTCTGCTAAGGCACCATCTGCCACTTGACAAAGAGAAACACCATCTTCCGCATTCTGAACGCCCTGTGTCAAACCACGAATCTGCTTTCTCATTTTTTCCGAGATACTAAGTCCTGCTGCATCATCTGCCGCCTTATTAATCCGATATCCCGATGAAAGCTTCTCGGAAGATTTCGATAAAGTTCTTCCGACCATTCTTGCCTGCCTGTTGCTGTTCATTGCTAAAATATTGTGTGTAATTCTCATGACCTATTCCTCCTTGAATAACGCCAAAGACGATTTAGTTATTCCCTTTCTTTTCAATATTTACTACAGACGCATCTTCCCTTATCACAATCTGCAGCATATGTATAAATTGCACCCATTTCTGGGACAATCATCTAAATCGATATCTTACAAGCAAAAAGACCGAAGTAAAACTGGACGGTCTTTTTGTCTGTATATATTAAATTGGTTAGAGTGAGCGTTATCAAAAAGCTTACTGTAAGAGTGAAAGTACACCCTGATTTGACTGGTTTGCCTGTGCCAGAATCGACTGTCCTGCCTGCAACAGCACCTGGTTATTAGAGAATTTAACCATCTCATCCGCCATATCTGTGTCACGAATTGCTGATTCTGCGGCTGTCGTGTTCTCAACTACATTATCGAGGTTTGCAATCGTATGCTCCAAACGGTTCTGAACCGCACCGAGGATTGAACGCTGTGTGGACACAATCTTCAATGCATCTCCAATGACATCAATTGCCTCTCTTGCATTGTCGCCTGTCTCATCCACAATACCGATTGATGTGCTCTTTAATCTGTTCACACCAAGTCCTGCTGCTGACATCGTATCTATCTTCGCAGAAATTCTATTGTTCAGATCAGAGTCCGCGCCTGCATGAACAGAGAATGTCAATGCTGCTGTAACCTTCTCTGTAAGGTTGCTGATATATTTTCCATAATATACTGAAGAAGTTGTCTCTCCGTTATCTATAATCTTTTTGGTTGCATCTTTATCTGTGTACAAACCACCTGTGTAGTCGCCATTCTCATTAAAGTACTTATAAAGTGCCATGCCGGATACAGCCTTGCCATCCGTATCATAAAGCTGATTCTCTGACACTGCTCCTATGAAATCCTTGTTGCTCAGGTTTTCAACCGTAGCAGGCTCTCCCAATGTGCCGGCGATTCCTGCCTTATCATTTACATTGTAAAGCAGTCTGTATCGTTCTTTCATCGTAAAGGTCTTATCATCTGCGCCATCTACATGGTCAACGTACGCTCCCAAATTCTCATTAGCCTTTAAATGAATGATATTCTTCGTCTCTGTATCATATATATACGCTTCTTTATCCGGTGTATAAATATTTCCATTGCTCGGGTCTGTCTCAAGCTGTACACTATTTAATGTTGTATTCTTGAATACCGCATAGGATGCACTGAGCACCGCACTTGTAACTGAGGAGCTTGCCCCCACTTTACTTCCTGTATCAAGATACTTTGTAAAGTCAGAACCTTTCTTGATCACATCAGCAGTCATAGGACTACTTTCCTTAGAAGCTGTGATACTGGTAGAAACAACATACACATTGTCTGTGCCATTGTAATTGACCATAACCATGTCACCGTCTAAATTTCTGACAGAAGAAGTTCCCATCTGATCAATCTTATCACCCTTAATATAATTAAAGGTATGTACCAATGTGTCTGGCTGCTCCTCATCGCCCTTCAATAAATAGGTCTCATTAAACTTGGTTGTCTCTGAAACGCGATCAATCTCTGTGACAAGCTGATCGATCTCATCCTGAATATACTTACGGTCTGTAACGGAGTTTGTACCATTTGCAGCCTGTACAGCCAACTCGTTCATTCTCTGGAGCATATCCTGTACTTCTGCGAGCGCACCTTCTGCCGTCTGTACACATGAGATACCATCCTCTGCATTGCGTGAGCCCTGTGTCAGACCACGAATCTGTTTTCTCATCTTCTCTGATATAGCAAGTCCTGCTGCATCGTCCGCAGCTCTGTTTACGCGATAGCCGCTTGAAAGCTTTTCTGTAGATCCTGATGACGCCTTCGCATTGATGTTCAACATTCTGTTTGCATTCATAGCTTTAAGATTGTGCTGTACTACCATATTTTCTCCTCCTTTAGCAGCCCAGGACATCCCTTTCACCAAGCAACTTTCCCATAATTTTATTTCTTATATTTTTATTTCATTATTCCCCTTGAAAATCTCAAGTTTCCATTACTGTTAATATTTTCTGTAACTCCATTTACAGTATATATATCGGAATAATTTTCTGAAAATTTATAGTATTGTGGGTAATTTTCAGATTTTTTACTAAAATGTGCGTTTTTATTCACATATCAGCAAAATATTCCAACTATTTAGTTTATCGGCAGACAATTATGTAAATATTATATGTCTTTGCAAAAAACTTCAAAAAAATGAGAAAAACCGGTCTTTCGACCGGTTTTCTTTATGGTTTAATCTAAAAGCATTGAAACTGCATCCGTAGACTGATTTGCCTGAGCCAGAACGGAGTCATCTGACTGTTCTAATATGCGGCGATTCGCTTCCCGAATCATCTCCTCAGCCTTTGCCACATCCCCTACTGCACTCGATGCAGCATTGATATTCTCAAGCGCTGAATCCGCCACGTCACCAGCCTTCGCATTAATCTGGAGCGATGCTGCATCGGATGATAATCCTGAGAGCTTCTTTCCTGTGGCAAGCTTATTCTCCTTCGCCGCTGCCGCGTTTGCCTTCGCCGTGTACAAATCATTCACCGCTTTGTTTCCATACATAAGACTACTCCTGATATCCATACCTTTACCTCCTTGTGAAAAACAATTAATCCATTATTTATTAATTTTGATGACGATATTATGTCATCCCCCTTAATGATTATATTGTACACGAATTGTCAGACTATGTCAACTAATTATTTCAAATTTTATGTAAATTCATTAACTTTCTGACAATTGGCTCAATTTCTCACAATTCATTGAATATCAGACAATTCAATTAGCTATTCACAACACGCTCTCTCTCTTCCAAACACTCCAAAAACTGTTTGTGGAACAATTCAGCCATTTCCTTGTTGCCCATAGACTCATAGATGTTAATAATGTACGCATAACATGATGTGAGGCTTGCTCCTAGTGTTTCCACGTCACTCATTAACGTCACTTTTATGTATACTGCAAGCGCCTTTAATATTTGCTGGTCTTCTCTCAGCATCGTTGCATAGGTATAATAAAACTTCGCTGTATTAAAGGTATCTTTATACTGATCTAATATAGCTACAGCATCCTTCACTCTTCCCTTCGCCCTGTATGCCTTAGATAGGGACATGATCAGCTCCGGAACGTATAGATACTCTGTACTTTGTACCAAGCTCAACGCCTTCTCATAAGATTCAAGTGCTGTATCAATATTTCCCAGCACAAAATTTGACTGTCCTACCTGGAAATAATAATATCCGTTTGTTGGATCATTCTTAATACTCTCCTGCAATAAATTAAGGTTCCGTTCCTGCTTCCGCTTCATATCATCTCCGGTGACAATATATCCATGATGAACCACCTCCATTGGAAGTAAAAATGCTTCAATGTTATCATCTGCCTTCTTAGAGTCCTTGAAGCAGATCTGTTCGTGGATTGGAAACGCGAATTGATAAAAATTCTTATTGTACATCCTAGGTACATCATCCGTAACATACCCTGTAGAACCATCATTGCCAGGCACCAAATTCTTAATTCTAAGGACACCCGTATGGCGCGGAAATTTCTGCATTAATATTCTTAAAATCCTGACATCTATACTGTTGACATACTCGTCACAGTCGATCGCGATAATCCAATTGTTAGAGGCATGTGAAGCACAAAAATTTCTCGCTGCCGCAAAATCATTGATCCACGGAAAATCCACTACTTTATCTGCATACTTTTCTGCAATTTCCTTCGTGCGGTCTGTTGACCCTGTATCTGTCACGACTACTTCCAGATCATACTTTTTTAAATGTTTCAGACATTCCTCAATATGCTTTTCCTCATTTTTTGCAATAATACATACGGTAACTGGTATTTTCGACATATTCTGTTCCTCTCTTCCTATAGATTATGTACACAAAACGAATAGACGCGCAAGCATAAAAGTATGCCTGCGCGTCCTCCGTGACGTTATAACATCCTATTTCTTTCGATCCATGAGTTGTGGGTCCACATTATTGATCTTGCTGACAGCACTATAATATTTCGTAGCCGCACTCGCAGATATTCTGCGTTCCTTTATCTCTTTACGCTTTGAACTCAGCGCCACTTCCATGGATGCTTTATTCCGCTTCTCCTGTGCCTCGATCGAAACACTTTTATCCACTGCCGCCCGAACAAGCTCCTGCATCTTCATCACCTGCTGGCGATACTTTTCCGGTTCCTTTTGAACCTCTGCCCGAACAAGCTCATATGTTGAAGTAAACCCATCATCCAGCCGGTTTAGTTCATCTATTAGATTACTTTTTTCATCTACAACAGCATCATATGCCTCGACATCAAAAGGTTTGACACTAGAAATCTCAAACTGGCGCCTGTTCACTTCATAAATATGGTCTAGTACTTCAAGTTTCTTTTCCAGACTTTCTGCCATAATCTGTAAGTAATTTTCTGTCATGTCCGTCCCTTTCTATACGAATAGCGCTCTTTGTCAGGTTCCTGTCCGTTTGTATGCTCCAGTATTTCCCTGTCCGCCGGCAACTCTCGCCTGTGCTGTCGGGTTCGTTTTATCTCCGGCAACCTTTTTCATAACTTCTTTCCAGTTATCTCTCATGGAACGCAAATGCTTCAATACTTCTTCCATAATCTCAGGGTCCTTCGCTACATTTGCTTCATGGCACCGTCTCAAAAGATACACATATACATTCTCAAAATCCTGCGATACCGCATATTTTCTGTCAAGCGTATCTCGGAAATTCTGAATAATCTTTTCTATCTTGACGATATTTTCATGCGCTTTTGCAGGGTCCTTGTTCTCCATTGCCAGAATAGCAATATTGCCAAACTTGATCGCCCCCTCGTAGAGCATCAGTGTCAACTCTGCCGGTGATGCTGTCATAATCTTGGCATTTTGATATTGTGCGTATCCATTTTGTTTGAGCATGCGATTCCCTCTTTCTTTATTGAGAGCACTCTCGGTTCAAAAAATCCCCGAGAGTGCTCCTATCCTATACTTACCATTTTTATCTTAACTATGTTCTTTACTGTCCCAGCATACTCGCAAGCGAATTTTGATTCGACTGTAATTTCGACAGTGCTACTTCCATTGCGGAAAACTTCTTATACCATTTGTCCTCATATGCATTTAATTTCTTTTCAGCTTCTTTGATTTTCTTGGTATAGTCGTCATACTCTGCCTTCATGCGCTTATCGTCATATACCTTGTAAATACTTCTATAATCTGTACTCTCCATTGTCTTTTTCAGCGACTCATACATTTCCTTGCTCGCCGCTGTAAAAAGCTCAATCACTTTATCAGGATCCTCTGCTATCGCTTTTTTCAGCTCATTGTCTTTGTCTGCATACTTCTCATCATCGCTGTCACCGAAGATATGAAGCGCATTTCTCTCTGCCTTCTCTGTCTCAAAATAACTTCCAGTACCAACACCTAGATTGACAAGATACATGGTTTCTCCGCCAACCTGATATCCCTTGTTGATTGCACCTCTCATGCATTCCATGACACTATTGAGATCCTTATCGCGTCTGAGCAGGGAATCCTTGATCGTGCCTTCCCACTTCTCGACCTCATCTTCAGACATGGCTTCCTTCTCTTCGTCGCTCAACATTGTGTACTTTCTGGCTGAACCA
The DNA here is from genome assembly GCA_910586405.1 of uncultured Lachnospiraceae bacterium. Taxonomy (GTDB): domain Bacteria; phylum Bacillota; class Clostridia; order Lachnospirales; family Lachnospiraceae; genus COE1. Next base: position 5,588 of record CAJUII010000030.1, on the reverse strand, counting down.
GCAGAGTACAGTTTCGTCATCTCATTCATGATATCATTGTATTCGGTGATAAAATCCTTTATCATATTATAAATGCCATCATGGTCTGTCTCTGTCGTGATCGAGATCGGTCCCTCAGTCTTATCTAGCGCTGTGATACTGAGTCCGTTCACACTGAATGTATTTGTATCGGAAGTAAAGGATGCACCATTTAACAAGATCTCCGCATCCTGTGCCCATATTCTTGTACTTGAAGAACCATTCTCATAAGTCGCATCTGTGTCAAGACCTAACGTTTTGAGGGCGCCACCAGTCGCCTGAATGTCAAATTCTTTCGCAGAACCCGTGCCGGTAGAGCTAATAAAGAATCTCTGATTTTCTTCATCAAAATTCGCATTCACGCCGCCTTCCCGCAACGATGTCAGCAAATCACTGATCTTCATATCTGCGGTGAGATCGATCTCTGTTGTCTTCGCGTCAGCGCCTTTGCCAACCGTAAGCTTGATCGTCTGTCCCACCAAGCTCGGGTCAATGGATGACAGCGTAGAGAGTTGTGTGAAATCCTTGGAGACCGTAACCGGATTCAGCTGAGAAACCATGTTTCCTGTTATTGTTCCAGACTGTTCGTCTCCGCCGAAGCTGCCCAATCCCAGTCCCTGTAGCAGCGTATTGCCTACAAAACCGCCATTTTCACTAGAAAGTGTGTATTTGGAACCATCAGAAGGACCTGCTACCGAAATCTTGCCATTCTCGATGCTCATGGTAAGACCCGTTCCCTCTTCTTGATTCTTTTTATTAAATTCCGTGATAAATTTATCGACAGTCATGGACTTGTCAACTGTCATCTTAAACGTCTTTCCACCTGCTGAAACAGTCAGGCTTCCGCCCTTGATATCCAATGCCTCGAGCGTCGTGTTCGTCTCATCATGATAGTCTGAACCGGGAATATGAATCTTCTTTCCTGTAAAGTCGCCGCTGACATTATCGCTCGGTGTACAATCAGACAGACCAAGCGCACCTACGATCGTCTGTCCTGAAGCGCCTGGCGTACTAGAAAGTCCATACTGAACATTGCCTGCCGGCCCCTCCATCGTAATCTTACCGTCCTTGAAAGACATCGTCAAATCATTGCCTGCAAACTGATTATTAAAATCGTTGACGAACTCTCCAATACTCTTATTCGGGTCCACTGTCACCTGACCGACAGAGGTTCCTCCGACTTCGACATTCATCACACCGCCGGTCACGCCAAGCTCAGATATTTTTGTATTCTCAGTGACTTTCCAAGATTTCGTGGAAACCACCGCTCCTGTCAGATACCCCGACTTCGCAAGCTGCTTTACCTCGAGTGACTGTGCACCATTTACAGCGCCGTCTCCCGCTACGATTGTCGCCTTGGTCGGATCTGATACTTTCGTTTTCTTCTTGGCATAGCTGCCAGACAATCTCATGTTCGACAGCGTTCCCGTATAAAGCTTATAAATTCTCTTATTTAAATCCTGCCATAAGGTCTGCTTCCACTCCAGTTTCTTCTGATCATTTTTCAGATTTGTAACTTTCTGTGCTTTGGCCTTCACCATCTGCTGTATGATGGACTCTGTATCCATTCCTGAATACATACCTGTCATTCTCAATAAATCTGACATTTTGGTCCCTCCCATTAATTTTCTTAGTTGTTTCAGTTTCTATAGTTTCGCGTCAACCAGAACCCCCGCAAGCTCCATTCGCTTTGCCACCAGATCCAATGTTTTTTCCGGTGGTATCTCTTTGATCACTTCATGTGTCTCTCTGTCCACCAGCTTAATCGTTATGCGGTTCGTCTTTTCATGGATTCCAAACTTTGCTTCTGAATGAGGCCATGCAGATGTTATATGTTCCATAACCTTTTTCAGTCTATCCATATCGACATTTTGTTGTGCATCAACCAGGCGGTCATCCGCCATGATCGACAATGTAACCGATTCGTCCGCTTCCTTTGCAATCGATACATCCATCATTCCATCCGTGGATTCTACTTTGTTTGCCTCAGCCGTCCTCGGTGCAGACGCTTTTGGCGTCGCTGCTGTCTTCTGAACTGCCGTCTGAGTCACTGGCTGAGTACTTGTACCTTTCAAGGTCTCTATATACATGCTAATCACCTCCATGTCACGCATGTGCACGATCTCTTGCAGCCAGATTTCAGTAAGCTGCAATCAATGCTTTCATTTATTATATCGTCAACTCATATTGAAAAATTAATGGTATAATAGTATTTTAAATGATTATAGTTCAAAAAACAACATACATTTTCATTTTTTGTTTAAATTTACAAAAGGGGACTGCCATTTACGGCAGCCCCCTTTATCATGGTAGATCGAAACATTACTGTCCTACGGAACCGATGATTACTGTAACAAGCTAAGTACACCCTGATTTGCCTGGTTAGACTGAGCCAGCATGGACTGACCTGCCTGTGCAAGGATGCCTGCATTTGAAAACTTCACCATCTCTGTAGCCATATCTGTATCACGGATCTGGCTCTCTGCGGCTGTCGTGTTCTCTACAACGTTATCCAAGTTCAAAATGGTATGATCTAATCTGTTTTGGATCGCACCGAGAAGTGATCTCTGTGCAGATACATGGGCAACTGCTTCAGCAATCGCATCAATTGCATAAGTAGCTGAAATCCCTGAGTCATCCTTTACATTCAGACCATAGATGCCTAATCCCTTGGTATCAAGTGAATCAATTCTAACACCGATCTTATTTGTCATATCCGCATCAGCGCCCACGTGCAAGCTGAAATTCAATGCTTCACGAACCTCTGAAAGTCCCTTATTGGCAATTGTGAAAACCGCTTTGTCCTTACCATCCACTGTCTTTAACACTCTGTCAGCTACGGAAGACGTCGCCTTGTTCGCACCAACATTGTTCGCAAGCTCTAATTCCTGACGAATCAAGCTGTACGCCTTCGTGCTGGTAATAATCATAGCATCTGTATCCGCCACGCCATTGTTGTCGTTATCTTCCATTACATGATATGTCTTGCCATTGTATGTGATCGCGCTTCTAGGTGCGATTTTCTCCTGGATGCTTGCAACTGTCAACACATTTTTGTCAGCATTGCCTGTGCCTTCTGTCACAGTATACTGTATGCCATCAATTGTGATCAAATCGCCCGCTTTCGCATTTGCAATCGATGCAGATGCTGCCGCCACACCATCATCACCAGCGATACCAATGTGGTATTCCTTGCCGCCGATCTTGATCGTATCACCAAACTTCACTGCATCCATAATGAACGTTGCCGCAGATGCACCATCCTGCATAATTCCAGTAAGACCTGCATCCTTTGCAGACAGATATCTGTCAATCTTATCTGCATCACCCTTCAATAGATAGAGCTCATTGAACTTTGTCGTCTCTGCGACTCTATCGATTTCTGTCAAGAGCTGTGTCACTTCGTCCTGGATCGTCTGACGGTCTGAAAGTGAATTGGTGCCGTTTGCCGCCTTCACTGCAAGCTCGTTCATTCTCTGTAACATATCATGCACTTCTGTCAAAGCGCCTTCTGCTGTCTGCACTGCACTAATGCCGTCCTCAGCATTTGTAGATGCCTGTGTCAAGCCCCTAATCTGCTTTCTCATCTTCTCTGAGATCGAGAGTCCTGCTGCGTCATCCGCTGCACGGTTTACTTTATATCCTGAAGAAAGCTTCTCTGAAGACTTTGACAAGCCACTATTTGTGATTCCTAACATTCTGTTTGCGTTCATTGCTCTAAGATTGTGCTGTACTACCATAATATTACCTCCTTGTAATTGCCGCATGCGACTCCTCACCTGCGACGGTCATAGGCGACTCCTTTCGCCCACCATTGTTACACCTTATTAACCTTATTTAGTTTTATATTCCCCGGAAATTGCTTTAGATTCCATATCGGCATCAACCTGAAGTTTTTACCGGTTTCATGATGTAAATAAGTTGTCATACATTTTCTTATTTACATTATATATATCGGTATATATTATCTATACTTTATAGTTGTCTGAAAACTTTTTTATTTTTTTCAATTTTGCATTTTATTTACTCAATTCATTCAATAACATTTGCCTCCTGACCACTTTCCTCCTCTGGATGCCCGTGTACACAAAAAGAAAACTGCCGCGCAGCACACGCGGCAGTTTTCTGTCTATGTGAAATGGTAAGTACCAATTTCAAGCATAATACGCAATTTAGAATGTTAAAAATATTACGATATCAATCTGTTAGAATTAACCTAAGAGGCTGAGTACGCCCTGGTTAGCCTGGTTAGACTGTGCCAACATGGACTGACCTGCCTGTGCAAGTACATTGTTGTTAGAGTACTTCACCATCTCTGTAGCCATATCTGTATCGCGGATCTGGCTCTCTGCTGCAGTTGTATTCTCTACTACGTTATCCAAGTTGTTGATTGTGTGGTCTAATCTGTTCTGAACCGCACCAAGTAATGAACGCTGTGCAGAGATCTTTGCCACTGCGTCTGCGATCGCATCGATTGCATAAGTTGCTGCTGCTCCTGTGCTGTCCTTTACATTCAAGCCACGGATGCCAAGTCCCTTTGTGGTAAGTGAATCAATCTTTACACCAATCTTGTTTGTCATGTCTGCGTCTGCACCTACATGAAGCGAGAAGTTCAATGCTTCTTTTGGTGTTACTGTTGCTTTTGTGATTGTGAATACCTGATTTCCACCTACGGTCTTACTTGTAACATTCGCAGTCTGTCCTACATCTGCGCCGATGCTGCTTGCAAGAGAGATTTCTGTCCTGATCTTTGCATAAGCTACGGTGTGACTGATTGCATTTGGCGCCTGACCAGCATAGTATGTCTTTCCTTCATATACTACAACACTCTTTCCTGATACCATTGCCGCAAGGCTTGTTGCTGTCAGAATGTTCTTATCTGCATTAGAAGATGCCTTATCTGCTGCCACAGTATACTGAATACCATCAATTGAAATCTGTTTCCCTACACCTGCCTTCTCAGCCACTGTTGTCGCTCCACCGCTGATTGTATACTCTACACCTGCGATCTTGATCGTGTCACCAGATGTCAGACTCTTCATTGTAAATGTTCCAGTCACTGCGTTCTGAATCAGCTTGCCTGCGATACCTGCGTCATGCGCCTGCACCTTTGTCGCTGAGTCATCCGCATCGCCCTTTAACAGATAGGTCTCATTGAATTTGGTTGTCTCTGCTACACGGTCGATTTCTACGAGGAGCTGATCAACCTCATCCTGGATTGTCTGACGGTCTGATACAGAGTTTGTTCCGTTTGCTGCCTTTACTGCCAGCTCATTCATTCTCTGTAACATGTCATGAACTTCTGTCAATGCACCTTCTGCTGTCTGCACTGCACTGATACCGTCCTCTGCGTTCAAGGATGCCTGTGTGAGTCCTCTGATCTGTTTTCTCATTTTCTCGGAAATTGAAAGACCTGCTGCATCATCTGCTGCTCTGTTTACTTTGTAGCCTGATGATAACTTCTCTGTTGTCTTAGAAAGTGTTCCCTGTGTGATGCCTAACATTCTGTTAGAATTCATTGCTCTTAGATTGTGCTGTACTACCATAATAAATACCTCCTTGTGTTTACA
>CAJUII010000029.1 GCA_910586405.1 uncultured Lachnospiraceae bacterium | reverse complement strand
TAACGCGCGACCTTGCCAAGGTCGAGACCGCGGGTTCGAGCCCCGTCTATCGCTTCAAAACAAAAACTTGCAAACAAATTTGTTTGCAAGTTTTTGTTTTTGAGCGATATGTCCGAGTTCTATTATGTGAATACAAATAAAGCTTATGAAGTGCCCTTTTTAACGATATTTATTCTCTGCATAGTGCTGGCATCCTATAGAGAATAAATATCAGGGAAGAAGATTGTTAAAAAATTTCAAGTCTCAAAAGGATGTAACTGAATTAGAATTTGTGGAACATTTATTGGAGGTGCTTACTGTCGGCGGAATAGGTGTGGTTGTAGTTCCTATGAGCTGTGCAATTGGTACGAAATTTAAAGATGTTAGAGAACGTTTGATGAAAAAAAACACACTGAAAGCTGTATTTTCTATGCCGGATGATATTTTTTACCCAACAGGTACGAATGTATGTGTTATGGTATGGGAAGCACATACTCCGCATGACTCACAGCTGGAAACTTTTTTTGGGTATTGTAAAGATGATGGATTTGTAAAACGTAAAAAGTTGGGAAGAATTGATGCTTTGGGGAAGTGGGAAAAAATTGAAAAAGAATGGTTGAAGCTATATAGAAATAGGGATGTAGTAGATGGATTATCAGCAAGACATTGTGTTAAGTATGAGGATGAATGGTTATGTGAAGCATATATGCAAACAGATTATACACAATTAACACAGGATGATTTTCAATCAACTATAAATGATTATCTTGCATATTTGGTAAAGAGCGGTGATATTTATGAAAATTAGTGATTTGTTTGTATTACATCAGGGAAATGGATTTGAATTATATAATATGAGTGTGTCTGATACAAGCAATATAAATTTTATTTCCAGAACTGCACAAAATAATGGGGGTGTTGCGAAGGTATGCAAAGAGGAATCTAAAGAGCCATTTCCAGCAGGTTATATTACAGTGGCGTTAGGGGGAGTGTTTTATCATCGTTTGTACAAATACGTCCATTTTATACAGCATATCATATTATGGTGTTGGAACCTAAAAAAGAAATGTCTTTTAATGAAAAATTATTCTATTGCATGTGTATTCAGAAAAATGCTTACAGATATAGTTATGGCAGACAGGCAAATAAGACTTTAAAGGATATAATGATTCCCGAAAAAGTTCCACAATGGGTAAGGGAAAGTAAAATAGAGCCAATTTCTACAAAATATAATGAAAAAATTGCGACCTCACAATACTGCAAACCGAATTGCATAACAGTGAATTATAATGGAAGTGTGGGTGAAGCCTTTTATCAAAAGGATCCATTTTGGGCATCTGATGATGTTAACGTTTTGTATGCGAAGGATTTTTGGAAATTAAATCAATATATAGCGATGTTTATTATTACAGTGATAAAAGCAAATAAATATCGTTTTGGGTATGGTAGAAAATGGACTTTGGAAAAAATGAAAGAAACTATAATAAAGCTACCAAGTAAGAAAGATGGGAAACCAGACTTTGAATATATGGAAAGATACATAAAGACATTACCCTATAGTGACAGAATATAATTTTGCTCGGGAACAGTTCCTTAGGTCATTGCGGAAAGTTTCGTGCAGTGCATGAGTACATTGCATCATAGTTGACTGAAATATTTTAGAAACGAGTAAACAATAAGCTTGCATTACAGCAGGCTTATTGTTATAATAACGTTATGAGTACATATTACGGAACGACGGAAACAATAAAAGAACAGGAGGTTACATATTTATGGGACTTGATGCAAAAAGTGCGATCGAGAGCGGCAGGACTGCACTCGGTATTGAGTTTGGCTCTACCCGAATCAAGGCGGTATTGATCGACGAAAATCATGAAGTGCTTGCGATCGGAAACTATGATTGGGAGAACCAGTTGGTGAACAACATCTGGACGTACAGTCTGGATGCCATCTGGAAAGGGCTGCAAGACTGCTATCAGGATCTGGCAAAGTCGGTGCAGGAGAAATACGGCACGCAGATCAAGACACTCGGCTCGCTTGGCTTTAGTGCTATGATGCATGGGTATATGGCATTTGACAAGGACGGAGAGCTTCTGGTGCCCTTCAGGACATGGAGAAATACGATCACACAGGAGGCGAGTGAGAAGCTCACAGAACTCTTTCAATATCACATTCCGCAGCGATGGAGCATCGCGCATCTCTACCAGGCGATTCTAAACGGCGAGGAGCATGTTGGCAGTGTGGCATTCTTCACGACACTGGCTGGTTATATCCACTGGAAGCTGAGCGGTGAGAAGGTGCTCGGTGTCGGCGAGGCGTCTGGCATGTTCCCCATTGACATTGATACCAAAGATTTTAACAGTCGTATGATTTCACAGTTTGACGAGCTTGTGAAGGACAAGAACTTCTCGTGGAAGCTCGCGCAGATTATGCCAAAAGTGCTGGTTTCCGGCGACAGGGCGGGCGCGCTGACGGAGGCGGGCGCAAAGCTGCTTGACGTGACAGGAATCTTGCAGCCGGGTATTCCGATGTGTCCTCCTGAGGGTGACGCGGGTACAGGCATGGTGGCGACAAACAGCGTGGCACAGCGCACCGGCAATATCTCAGCCGGGACCTCTGTGTTTGCGATGGCGGTACTGGAGAAGGATTTATCAAAATCCTATGACGAGCTTGATCTTGTGACCACACCGGACGGCAGTCTTGTCGCGATGGTTCACTGTAATAACTGTACATCGGACCTGAACGCATGGGTCAATCTGTTCAAGGAATTTCAGGAGACAATGGGGCAGAAGGTGGACATGAACGAGCTTTACGGAACGCTGTACAGAAAGGCGCTTGAGGGCGATGCAGACTGCGGCGGGCTGCTTGCATACGGCTATTTCTCAGGCGAGCATGTGACGGGATTCGAGGAGGGCAGACCGCTCTTTGTGCGCACACCGGATGCGAAATTCAACCTTGCAAACTTTATGCGTGTCAACCTGTTCACGGCGCTTGGCGCGATCAAGATTGGTATGGACATTTTGTTTAAGCAGGAAAATGTGACACTCGATGAGCTGCTCGGACACGGCGGACTGTTCAAGACAGAGGGTGTCGGGCAGAAGATCGTAGCGGCGGCGGTGAATGTACCTGTGTCTGTGATGAAAACGGCGGGCGAGGGCGGCGCATGGGGCATTGCCGTGCTTGCGAATTACATGATGAAAAAGGATGCGGACGAGTCTCTGAGCGCATATCTGGCAAACAAGGTATTTGCCGGAGAGGAGTCTGTGCGCATGGCGCCGGATGCGGCGGACGTGGCTGGTTTCGAGACCTTTATCGAGCGGTACAAGAACGGGCTTGCGATCGAGCGCGCGGCAGTTGATCATCTGTAGGGCGAAGCCGGTGTTATCATGTAGGAAAGGATGCGGCGTGCACGCATTTTTCAGAAATCTGGAGGGTCAAGATGTTAGAGGAATTAAAGAAAAAAGTATATGAGGCAAATATGGAGCTGCCAAAGTACGGGCTTGTCACCTTTACATGGGGCAATGTGAGCGCGATTGACAGGGAGAGCGGTCTGTTTGTGATCAAGCCAAGCGGCATTGACTACGACTTGTTAAAGCCGGAGGACATGGTGGTCATGGACTTAGATGGGAACAAAGTGGAGGGAAAATACAATCCTTCGTCAGACACCCCGACGCACTTAGAGCTGTACAAGGCGTTTCCTGAAATTGGCGGCGTTGTCCACACACACAGCACTTACGCGACAAGCTGGGCGCAGTCTGGCAGAAGCATTCCCTGCTATGGAACGACGCACGCAGATTATATGTACGGTGAGATTCCCTGCGCGCGCGTGCTCACACAGGAGGAGATTGACGAGGGCTACGAGAAGAACACAGGAACCCTTATCATAGAAACGTTCAAGGACAAGGACGTGATGGCAGTGCCCGCAGTGCTCTGCAAGAACCACGGGCCGTTCGCGTGGGGAAAGGACGCGAAGGAGGCTGTGCACAATGCAGTCGTTCTGGAGGAGGTTGCAAAGATGGCGCTTTTCACCGAACAGCTGAACAGAGAAGTCGAGCCTGCGCCGCAGCGCATTCAGGACAAGCATTATTACAGGAAGCATGGCGCGAATGCGTACTATGGCAATAAAGTAGAAAACTAAGGTAAATACATATAATTAGAAGGGTATCCTGTTCAAATTTGTACGTTTACAAAACAGATGTTTTATGATATTTTAGATAGGGAATGAAAGTTGATTTTTTTCAGACCGGGCAGATTTTGAATCAGGAGGTAAAATATGAAAAATATCCAGATTTATCATGCTGATAAGTATTCAACGCCAGCGTACATAAAAGTGGAAGAAAATATCTATAAGGGCAAAAACCCCTATCGTGACGGCGATGAGGACAAGGACATGTATTTTACATCGCTCTCCTTCGAGCAGGAGCCGGAGCTTGGAGAGGGAGAAACACCCGCAGACATCTCGCAGGAGCCGTTAGAAGGCATACTGGATATGTTCCGTCTGTGCATCACGGATTTTTATGATGAACTCAATGAGAAGAGCACGTGCACCTGCTATCAGGAGTTTGGCGGGAGAGATGTGGACGCCATCCGAGAGCTTTTGAAGATTGTTGGCAAGCATGTATACTGCGAGAGAACCGTTGTACCTGAGGACGAGATTGATGATGAAGAGGAGCTGGAAGCGTACAGAGCCATGTCCGAGGAGGAGCTTGAAGAAGAGGGTTACATTTTTTACGAAACGGTAATAAAATAATATTTTTATAAATGGAGGAAAAAGCAATGACAAATTTAGAGCTTCAAAAAACAGCCAATGAAGTTCGTAAGGGTATTGTGAGCGGTGTCCATGCTGCGAAGGCAGGGCATCCGGGCGGATCGCTCTCCGCGGCAGATATCTATACGTATCTTTATTTTGAGGAGATGAATATTGACCCGAAGGACCCGAAGAAGGCGGACAGAGACCGCTTTGTGCTCTCGAAGGGCCACACGGCGCCGGGACTGTACTCGACGCTCGCAAACCGCGGATATTTCCCGGTGGAAGATCTGCTGACTTTGAGAAAACTGGGTTCTTACTTGCAGGGACATCCCTGTATGCAGCATGTTCCCGGCGTAGACATGTCCTCTGGGTCTCTGGGACAGGGGATTTCTGTGGCGTGCGGCATGGCGCTTGGCGCGAAGATGTCCAATGCGGATTTCAGAGTGTACACGCTGCTTGGCGACGGCGAGATTCAGGAAGGCCAAGTGTGGGAGGCTGCGATGTTTGCAGGGCACAGAAAGCTCGATAATCTCTGTGTGATTGTGGACAACAACGGCTTGCAGATTGACGGCAAGATTGAGGATGTGTGCTCGCCCTATCCGATTGACAAGAAGTTTGAGGCATTTAATTTCCATGTGATCAATCTGGACGACGCGCATGATTTTGACAAAATCCGTGCGGCTTTCAAGGAAGCGAGAGAGACGAAGGGGATGCCGACAGCGATCATCGCACACTCCTTGAAGGGGAAGGGTGTATCCTTTATGGAAGGCAATGCGGACTGGCATGGCAAGGCGCCAAACGATGAGGAGTACGCAGTGGCAATGGCAGATTTAGAGAAGATCGCGCAGCAGTTAGCATAGGCGGCGGAAGGGAGATAAAAATGGCAGATATTAAAAAGATAGCAACCAGAGAGAGCTATGGCAATGCGCTGGTTGAGGTTGGAAAAGAGAATCCGAATGTAGTTGTGCTTGACGCAGACCTTGCGGCGGCGACCAAGACAGGCGTATTTAAGAAAGCATTTCCAGACAGACATATTGACTGCGGTATCGCGGAGTGCAATATGACAGGCATCGCGGCAGGTTTGTCCCTCACAGGCAAGATTCCATTTATGAGTTCTTTTGCGATGTTCGCGGCAGGACGCGCTTTTGAGCAGGTGCGTAATTCAATCGGATATCCGCACTTGAATGTCAAGATTGGTGCGACACATGCTGGAATTACCGTTGGCGAGGACGGCGCATCACATCAGTGCAATGAGGACATTGCCCTGATGCGCACGATTCCGGGCATGGTCGTGATGTGCCCGGCAGACGACATCGAGGCAAAGGCGGCAGTACATGCGGCAGTAGAATATGAAGGCCCTGTTTACATTCGCTTTGGACGTGCGGCAGTGCCCGTGATCAACGACAAGCCTGACTATAAGTTTGAGATTGGCAAGGGCACCATCGTGAGAGAGGGTACAGACGTGACCATCGTGGCGACAGGTATTTGTGTGGATTCTGCGCTCGGCGCAGCCGAGCTGCTCGAAAAGGACGGCATCAGCGCAGAGGTCATCAACATCTGTACGATCAAGCCGTTAGATGAAGAGCTGATCATCAGCTCTGCCAAAAAGACTGGCAAGGTCGTCACGGCAGAAGAGCATTCTGTGATTGGCGGACTTGGAAGCGCTGTGTGCGATGCGCTCTGTAAATCGCTCCCGACACCTGTCTGCAAAATTGGTATGCAGGATACCTTCGGCGAGTCCGGCTCTGCGGCAGCGCTGGTTGAGAAGTACAAACTCGACGCAAAGGGCGTGTATGAGCAGGTGAAGGAATTTCTGGCATAAATCCTAAGCGATTATAAATGGACTTTATATCGAAGTTGTGATATACTTGTGTCAGGCACAGTAGAGCAGCAGAACTACAAGGCAATCACAACGAAGGAGTGATATAAAATGACAGACAGTGAAAAACTTGATTTACTTTTGACAAAAGTACAAGGCATGGAAACTGAAATGAAGGGCATGAAAGATGAAATGCAGGGCATAAAAGACGAAGTGCAGGGTATGAAAACAGAAATGCAAGACATGAAAGATGAAATGCAGGGCATGAAAACAGAAATGCAAGACATGAAAGATGAAATGCAGGGCATGAAAAAAAAGCTAGATAAATTATCATTAGGTCAATTGGAAATAAAGAAAGAGATTATTATGCTCAATCGAAAAATATCCGATACCTATGATGTAGCACTTGACGCACTGGGAACAAGTACTGAAAATCGCGAATGGCTTGAAAAAGGTACATTGGCATAACTGTATAAAAATATATCACGATAAAAGGTGTAAGGTCTGTTTCATTCAAGACTTTACACCTTTTATGCACACAAACGTCCAAAGAAAATATGCCGCTAAAGTGCCCCTGCTGGTTTTCGATACCGTTCGATCACACAACTGTGCGGCTTGTCTGTGCGGTCTTTGTCATAATTTATGCCAACCATGATAAGCTCACCGGTGTAGCCCTCTAATGCCTGTGTGTACTGACGGTCTTTGATCTGCTGTATCGCGGCGTGGGCGGTTTTATGATACTTTAATTCAACAACAAGTGCGGGTTTGTTCACGCAGGGCAAGGGCAGAAATACAATGTCCGCATATCCTTTGCCAGTTGGCAGTTCTCGAATCAGCCTGTACTCCTTTCTTGCGCTGTAGTATGCAAGACCGATCGCGCAGCTAAGAGAATTTTCATCATTGTAGGTCAAGATGGAGGCTGCCTGCGTATGTGCTTTGTCCAGTGCGCGGGCAACACGCTCTGCATTTCCCTGCAACGTATCTTCAAGAAGCTGTTCAGAAGCCTTCAAAATCTGCATGACATTGGCCCAGCCGTTCACACTCATAGCATTCTCAAACTCTCCGAGGATCTCTTTATTTGGAATAAATGCCTCTCTGCTCTCTGCATCATATCCCAGATATCCTAAATGAACCAAGAGCGTCAGCACATCATCTTTGGTCTGTAGATTGCGCATATCATTCTGGAAACTGAAAGTATTTATCCTGATGCGTGCGCCCCCCAGCATTTGCACAATGTCCGACCGAAGCCCGTCAAAATCCATATCTATATAAATCTTCAATGCCTCATACGTTTCTGTGGAAGTCCAGTAATTTGATAGCACATGGCTTTTCATTGCCGCCACAACAGACCTTGGATTGTAGACATGCCGAAACTGGCGGAATTGATAACCGTCATACCAGTTACTGATCTGTGCAAAATCCATACCGTAGCGCTCGCAGAGACCGCTGACTTCATTTTCAGTAAAGCCGGTGTACGCTTCATAGTCAAACGGATCAGTCATCGAATATTCCCAGAACATATTTAATGCCGAATGCTGGCCGTATTTTTTTACAGGCAGAATCCCCGTCATATATGCAAGCGCCACATAGGGCTGGTCTTTGAGCAGGTCGCGCAGAAAGTCAAGATATTGCTTTTGCATGGTTTCTGCCTCCTGCCGTTCACGCATCACACAGTCCCACTCGTCAATTAAGAAGATGAACTGCTTTTCTGTTTTGGCGTAAATTTTTCGTAAGGTTGCGGCAAGCCCTCTTTTTTGGCCATTCAACAACGCTCCGTACTCCTCCAGAAGCTCTTCCACGACCTCCTGTTCCAGATAGTCTATTTCCTGCCCGTGCGCTGCCTGAACCATAAACTGCTGCATATTTAGAAAAATGACATTGTACTGATTCAGATGCTCCCGGAATGTCGCGTCGCGCTCTATTTGAAAGCCCTTGAATAAATCTGCCGAAGCACAGCCGCGGCTGTAGTAAGCAGCCAGCATTTTCAGCGCCATCGACTTTCCAAAGCGCCTCGGCCTGCTGACACAGATGTACTGTTCTTCTGTATTGATTACTTTGTTCGTACAGGCGATTAGCCCTGTCTTGTCCACGTAGATCTCAGAACGGACTGATTTCCAGAAACCTTTATCGCTCGGATTCAGATAAAATCCCATGAACCGCCCTCCCTTTTTCATGCCCTTTTGCTTTTAGGCTGATTATAAAACAACACGGTAGATTTTGCAAGCGGTTGCCATTCACAGAGGATTTTATAAAATATGTCTATCTGACATAGTCCGCTATGGCTGCGATTTTCTTCTTTGTAGATGAACATTTATACGACGTATATATCACAAGTAATTTCTGAACAATTCCTAAGGACAAATCAGCCAAATTGTGTTATGATATAATATAACACGATTTGACGTGCTGTGTTTGGAGGAATCGTACAGATTTAGTTAAAGAAAGATTTTATAAAAAATAAAGCTTGATGGATACACAAAAGCGGACGAATCATAATTTCGCAAAAGGAATTGAGGAGGGACAGATATGGAGTCAAAAGGGAATGATTTGAAAAAGAAAGAAACCGCCAGAGTATACAAGCAGCAGCAGATTGCCCCCGGAATCTACGATATGTGGATTACGACGACGCTTGCGGAGCGGGCGAAGCCGGGGCAGTTTATCAGCGTGTACACACAGGATAAGTCTACACTTCTGCCGAGGCCGATCAGTATCTGCGAGACCGATTTGGCAAATGGCAGGCTGCGCATAGTATACCGTGTGGCTGGAAAAGGGACAAGTGAATTTTCGCGCTACAAGACGGGACACCGCATAGATGTCCTTGGAACACTTGGAAATGGCTTTCCTTTGGAGAAGGCGGAGGGCAGGCGCGTCTTTTTGGCTGGCGGCGGCATCGGCATTCCGCCAATGCTATCCGTGGCAAAGGCACTGAAGAATGCCGCGTCTGTGGATGTGATTGTCGGCTACCGCGACAAAGAACTTTTTCTGGCAGACGACTTGGCACAATATGCGTCAGTGCATATTGCGACGGAGGATGGCAGTGTCGGCACCAAGGGAACGGTGATTGATGCCATCGAGGCAGAGCGATTGAAGGCAGATGTGATCTTTGCCTGCGGGCCGATGCCCATGCTGCGCGCGATCAAAAAATACTGTATCGAACATGGCAGTCAGGCGTTTATCTCACTGGAAGAACGGATGGCGTGCGGCGTTGGCGTCTGCCTTGGCTGTGTCGTCAAGACGCGGGAGGTCGATCATCATTCGCATGTCAAGAATGCCCGCATCTGTACAGACGGTCCAGTCTATGATGCGATGGATGTAGATATATAGGCAAAGCATGTACAACACGAAAACGAGGATGGGAGGATAGTATAGTGAATACAGAGATTACAATAGCGGGCGTCACTTTTAAAAATCCCGTGATGACAGCTTCGGGAACGTTTGGGTCCGGCATGGAGTATTCCGATGCAGGATTTGTCGATTTGAACTGCCTCGGCGCCGTCGTGACAAAGGGCGTTGCAAATGTGCCGTGGGAGGGGAATCCCACTCCGCGTGTGCAGGAGACTTACGGGGGAATGCTCAATGCGATCGGGCTGCAAAATCCCGGCATTGACGTGCTGATCGAGCGGGATATTCCTTTCTTAAAACAGTTTGATACCAGAATAATCGTCAATGTCTGCGGGCGGACAATAGCCGATTATGTGGAGGTTGTCGAGAAGCTGTCTGACCAGCCTGTCGATCTGCTGGAGATCAATGTGTCCTGTCCCAATGTCAAGCACGGCGGTATCGCATTCGGGCAGCATCCGCGCTCTCTTTTTGACATCACAAAGGAGGTCAAGGCAAAGGCAAAGCAGCCGATCATCATGAAGTTATCGCCCAACGTCACGGATATCACAGAGATGGCGAGGTCAGCGGAGGCGGCGGGCAGCGATGCGATCTCGCTGATCAATACGATCACAGGCATGAAAATCGATGTTCATAAGAGAGCCTTTGCGCTGGCAAACAAGACGGGCGGACTGTCTGGACCTGCGATTAAGCCGGTTGCGGTGCGCATGGTCTATCAGGCAGCCAATGCAGTCAATATTCCAATCATTGGCATGGGCGGCATCGCAAACGCGGAGGATGCGATCGAGTTTATGCTCGCCGGCGCGACAGGCGTTGCCATCGGCGCCATGAATTTCGTCAATCCCTACACGACAATGGAGGTAGTGAAGGGCATCGAGGAATACATGCAGCAGTATGGGATTGAAGATCTGGGGGAGATTATTGGGGCTGTGAAGTAGCCAGTGTTTTCATTATAGTTAAAAAGTCAATAAATGCAAGGCTGCGGTTTGCGGCGCCATGCGTTTATTGGCTGCTTCTGTGATGTGAACGCATTTATGAGGAAAATCAATCGAAATAATAAATTGTAATATTCTGGAAGATATGATAGAATATGTGTGGTCAGAGTAGACAGTATGGGGATAGTCCTCGGTTATCCTTTTCGGAAACGGAAAGGAGATTGTGATATGAATACACTAGAGATTTTAACATTGCTTTTGGTTGTTTTTTCAGCCTTGACTTACATAGATCATCATAACCGAAAATAGACAGTATAAAATTATCCCCTACTCGCAATAGGGGATAATTTGTTTGTAATAATGTTTTGTTAATACATCAAGTTTCCGTCTGGGGTAATGGGGATAAACCGATCTCTCCGTTACCTTCTACTCTGATTATAACTGATTGGGCTTGACTTTTCAAGTGCCAGTTTTGCAAGTTCGGGGGCGTCTGTGTCCTCATTTTTTGTTTGCAAAAGTCATACCAAGCCCCCCTGCCGCATACATTGAAGTAGTATCATATGAATGTAGGTGTACGCCGTTGGGAGGTCTTTTTATATGGAATTAATGAAGAAAAATATCCATACAGAGCGGATAAAGTCAAAGGCGCTTTTGCAGGTGCCGCTGGAAACGGACATCAATGTGTCCGATGCGAAGCCAGATGTGGCGAAGGTTATTTATGACTGTGGTAAGATTAAGGTCGATGAGATTAAGACAGGAATGAACAAAATCTGGGTCAAGGGACGCCTGTGTTATCAATTGCTGTACCAGACAGAGGGCACTTTGTCTAACGATAAAGAGGAGAGAGCGCTCGCGGGCATGGAGGGCGAGATTCCTTTTATGGAGGAGATTTATCTCGATAAACTAGAGGGGCAGGACAGAGTAATCTGCCGCAGCAGTCTGGATGATATGCGGGTGCACATCATTAATTCACGGAAACTCAGCATTCAGGCGGTGATGACACTTGAGCCCCGCGTGGAGGAGAGCATTGCGGAGGAATTGTGCGTAGAGCTGGATCATTCGGGGGATTCCGAGCTTGAAAAACTCGAATACCGCAAGAAAAGTCTGGATTTCTTGGAGACGGTTGTCAAGAAAAGAGATTTGCTGCGCATTCACGAGGAGACGCGCCTGCCAGCCGGGATGCCGGATATTGGCGCCGCCCTGTGGAAAAATGCGGAGATTAGCAGCATCAGCTTCCGCCCGATGGATGAGAAGCTGGGAATTACCGGCGAGCTGAGCCTGTTTCTTGTGTACCGCGAAGATGCTTCTGACAGAATGAACTGGTATGAGACCATGATTCCGTTTAACGGAACGGTGGAGTGCCAGAATAGCCGCGAGGGCATGATTGCCGATGTGATGTACGAGACTGGGCATGAGGAAATCTCCATCAGGGAGGACGCGGACGGCGAGCAGCGGCTGATTGGGATAGAGATGACAGTAGAGTTAGAGATTAAGCTCTATGAGAAGGAGAGCACGTCCATCGTGGCAGATGTGTACGGCGTGAGCTGTGAGGTGCAGGCAGGAATTGACAGCAGGCAGTTCCGCAATCTGTGCACAGAGCAAAATATTGAGGAGAAGCTGACACGCAGTATCCGTTTAGAGGACGCAGACCCCAAGATTTTGCAGGTGTGCCACAGCGATGCGCGGGCGAAGCTCGAGGAGACTGTATTTAAGGAGGGAATGCTGCGCTTTTCTGGAGAGATTGAGCTGCAAGTGCTGTATGCCTCGAACGAGGGCGGCGCGGGACTGTATCCAGTGCGCACCAGTGTGCCGTTTGAGATTGAGCGCGAGCTTGCGGGCGTAGATGAGTCGCAGGTTGAACAGTACTCGCTGTCCGTGCAGATTCCACAGCAGACAGTGAGCATCAAAGACAGCTCGCAGCTTGAGTGGCGCGGGACGATGAATATCGAGCTGCGGCTCTACAGTGCAAAGAGCGAGGATATTCTGACAGAGCTGAGCGTGATGCCGCTCAATGCAGAGGTACTGGAAAAACTGCCGGGATTTGCGATCTACTATGTCAAACCGGGAGATTCACTCTGGCAGATTGGCAAAAAGTACTATGTGAGCGTAGGGCGGATTAAAGAAATGAATAATCTGACAGAGGATGACATCAAGACCGGCGACAAGCTTTTGATCGTCAAGTAAAACGCGAAAATAGACATAAAAAAATCGAGCAATGATCTGCTCGATTTTTTGTATGTATTCTTATTGTGTTCTGGCAACCACTGTGCCGTCCTCTGTCGTGGTGACAGTATCCTTTGGCGGCTCCTGATCCTCAGTCTTAGGCGTCATCAGCTTGTCAAATTTTTCAAGTACAGCGTCGTAAGTTTTCTTTGAGATCTCTGGCAGCTTGCCGCCCCACTGTTTCTCAGCCTTCTCATAGCCTTTGAGAAATGCGTCGCGCATCTTCTCAAGCTGCTTGGAATCATTTCCTGCAAGCGATGTAGCGAAAGAAACAATGCGGTCTGAGGTCTGCTTTACGCCCCAGTATCCGTCCTCAGAGATCGCTTCCTGAGCTTTTTTCTGTGTCGCAGCGTCAACTTTGTAGTTCCCTTTAGCGAGGAACTGCCAAATATTGTTTGCCTGACCGAAAGTGTTTGTCTGTGTCGAGAGCATGCTGTGCACGAGGTCTGTAAGCTGGTTCTGGCGTTTTTCCTGATCTGCCTTAAGCTGTGCGACGATGGATTTCCTGTCTTCCGCAGACAGTTCTCTCTTGTCATAGACAGCAGCGGAATTTTGATTCTTGTCTGTCTCTGGTTTGGAAGCTTCCGTATTGGAAGTGTCAACTTTGGTGCTGTCAACCTTTGAGGCTGCGCTTTCTTTCTTCTCCGCTTCGAGTGCATATAGATCAGTCGTACTGTTATACCCAATTCCTGATAAACTCATATGGTATCCCTTCCCTTCTTATTATTATAAAATGAATATTGATTTAGTGTCAGTAACCCTCCATGGCAGCCGTCCAGCCCGCATAGATGCGGATATGCTGGTTTTAAGTTTATATCGTCATTATCGCATAAAAACTTTAGAATGTACAGAGAAAATCATTAATTCATGGAAATAATTAGCAGCCGCAAAAATACAGCAATAAGTTGCTGAATTTTACGAAAAAGTATCAGATAATATAAAATTTGCACAAAAAATAGTTGAAAGTAAGAGGAGAGTGTGTTATATATATATCTGTGAGAACGAAATACATTTCACATCGTCTCTAAATCTATATAAAATTTTGCGGCGGAAGATTCTGTCCGCGTAGAATAAAAATGTGCAGAAGGGGGAAATTTATATGGATTTTATGAGTGGGAAAGGCGTAGTGCAGATTATGGGCGCCTACATAGAGCGGGAAGCGTCTGAGAGCAGAAAGGTAACAGAGAAGGAGCTCAGCGCCGGCGGGATTGCGCCGGAAGCGCGGGCAGCGTTCAGCAGAAAGCCGTATTATGCTTCTGCGTCGATGAATTTTAAGAACCGTCCAGTCCTCAGATAATGTGAGCAAAAAGCGCCACCTAAACCCATGTTGCGGTTTGGGCGGTGCTTTTTTAGCATCGCTCTTGAATGAATAAATTTTGGATAAAAGTTTTCATGGAAACTCTGCACAATATATGATAAGATGTAAATAAATATATTTCGGAAAGGGAAATGAAAATGGCAAGTGTAAGCATCAAAACAGTAATAGAACAGTTCAAGCTAAAGAATCTCACGACGGAGATTGATGTGGAAAGCGTGAAAATTCATCAGCCTGATATCAACCGTCCGGCGTTGCAGCTGGCGGGATATTTCGAGCACTTTGAGGAGACAAGACCACAGATTATCGGGTTTGTAGAGTTTTCATACATGAAGAATCTGCCCGACGAGCGCAAGCGGGAAGTGTACCCTAGAGTTATCTCGGAGAAAACGCCCTGCATTATCTTCTGCCGGGATTTGCATCCAGATGAGATGTTTATGGAGACAGCGCTCAAAAATAACGTGCCGCTGCTGATGACAGAGAAGCCTACCTCCGCATTTATGGCGGAGATCATCCGATGGCTCAACGTCAAACTGGCGCCCTGCATCTCAGTGCATGGCGTGCTGGTGGATGTCTACGGCGAGGGCGTGCTCATCACGGGTGAGAGCGGCATCGGCAAGAGCGAGGCGGCGCTGGAGCTCATAAAGCGCGGGCACCGTCTGGTGTCGGATGACGTGGTGGAGATTCGCAAGGTGAGCGACGAGACACTCATTGGCTCTGCGCCGGATATCACGCGCCACTTTATCGAGCTGCGCGGCATCGGCATTATCGATGTGAAGACCCTGTACGGTGTGCAGAGTGTTATGGACACCACAAATATCAATCTCGTCATTCGTCTCGAGGACTGGGATAAGGAAAAGAAATACGACCGATTGGGTCTTGAAGAGAACTTTACAGAATATCTTGGCAATAAGATTGTGTGTCACAATATTCCGATACGTCCGGGGCGCAACCTGGCGATCATCTGCGAGTCGGCGGCTGTCAATTACCGTCAGAAGAAGATGGGCTACAATGCCGCGCAGGAGCTGTACCAGCGTGTGCAGAACTCGCTGTCAAAGCCGCGTGAGGAGGACGAGGCGTAATGTGAACAGGAGTGCCGTTTGGGCATGTGAATGGAAATTTGTGTGAAGTCACACGAAATGATCAATAATAATACAAGAATGATAAGGAGATGGAAAAATGGCAAAGTATTGTTTTGGGGTAGACTTAGGCGGAACGACAGTCAAGCTAGGATTGTTTGACCCGGAGGGGAACGTGCTTGAAAAGTGGGAGATTCCCACCAGAAAAGAGGAGAGCGGCAGCAAAATCCTGCCGGATATCGCAAAGGCGATACTTGATAAGGCAGCGGAGAAGGACATCGCAAAGGAGGATGTGGTCGGTGTGGGCATCGGTGTGCCCGGCCCTGTGGACGGAAAAGGCATCGTACATAGAGCAGTAAACCTTGGATGGGATGTGCTGAATATCAATGAGACGCTCGGCGGGCTGCTCGGTATGCCTGTGAGAGCGGGAAATGATGCCAATGTGGCAGCGCTCGGCGAGATGTGGTGCGGCGGCGGCAAGGGTTATACCAATATGGTGCTTGCCACACTCGGTACGGGTGTCGGCGGCGGGATTATCATCAACGGTGAGATGGTGACTGGTGCGACGGGAGCAGGCGGCGAGATTGGACATATTCATATCCAGGACGACGAGCCGGACACATGTGGGTGCGGCAATCATGGCTGTCTGGAGCAGTATGCCTCCGCGACAGGCGTCGTGCGTCTGGCAGAGCGCAAGCTGGCGTCATCGACACAGGACAGTGTGCTGCGCGCGGCGAAGGAAAACGGCAGGCTCAGTGCGAAGGCAGTGTTTGACGCGGTCAAAGCGGGGGATGCACTCGCCTGCGAGATCGCAGAGCAGTTTGGCGATTATCTCGGAAAAGGGTTTGCGATGATCGCCGGCGTGGTCAATCCAGAGGTGTTTGTTCTCGGCGGCGGCGTGTCCAAGGCAGGCGAGATTCTGTGCGAGTATGTGTCCAAGTATTATCAAAAGTATGTGTTCCGCGGTTCCAGCGATGCACAGTTCAAGCTGGCGACGCTCGGAAATGACGCGGGCATCTACGGCGCGGCGAAACTGGTGATAGGATAGTTCATGAATGAAAGAAAGAGGATAGAACGATTGAGAGCAGAGTTTGATGAGGCGGCGAAACAAAAACTCTACCAAAGACTGTCCGGCATACTACAGCCGGAGCAAATACTTGCAGATGAAAACATGTCAGCTCACACCACCTTCCGCGTGGGTGGTGGAGCTGACATCTTTGTAGAGATCAATCGTGCGAGCGAGCTTGAAAAAGTGCTTGCGGTGCTGCGCGCGGAGGGGCTTACGAGGCTGAATGAGGATTTTTACCTTCTGGGCAATGGCAGCAATGTGCTGGTGAGCGACCGCGGCATACGGGGGGTCGTACTCCATCTGACGAAAGCATATGGCAAAGTCACAGTGGACGGCACATCGCTTGTCTGCGAGGCGGGCGCCACCCTTGCGGCGGTCGCGCACAAGGCATATGAGAACAGTCTGACCGGATTTGAGTTCGCATCGGGAATCCCAGGGAGCCTTGGCGGCGCGATCGTCATGAACGCCGGTGCATACGGCGGCGAGATGCGCCACGTCGTACAGCGTGTGCGTCTGATGACGCTGGCGGGGGAGATTGTGGAGAAGACCGCAGAGGAGATGCACTTTGGGTACAGGCACAGCCTGTTAAAAGAGGAGCCGTATATCGTGATGGAGGTCACGCTTAGGCTTGCGCGCGGCAGCCAGCAGGAAATCCGGGACAAAATGGAGGAGCTGGCAGCAAGGCGGCGCGAGAAGCAGCCGCTGGAGTATCCGAGCGCCGGCTCGACATTCAAGCGTCCAGAGGGATATTTTGCCGCGAAATTGATAGAGGATGCAGGGCTTCGGGGCTTCGCAGTCGGCGGCGCGCAGGTATCGGAGAAGCACTGCGGCTTTGTCGTGAACAAAGGTCATGCCACCGCAAACGATGTTCGCGAACTGATTGCGGAGGTACAGCGGCGCGTGAAGGCGTCCGCGCAGGTCGCTATCGAGCCGGAGGTTATTATGCTGGGCTTTGAGGGATAGTCGTCATACAACACAAAAGAAAGGGTGACAGGGATGAGATTTGTAATCGTGACAGGGATGAGCGGCGGCGGAAAGTCCACTGCCATGAAAATGCTGGAGGATGCCGGTTATTATTGCGCAGACAATATGCCGGTGCCTTTGATTGAGAAGTTTATGGAGCTGCTGGCGATGCCGGACAATGGGATTTTGAAGGTGGCGCTGGGGCTGGATGTCAGGGCGGACCAGTCCTTTGAGGATGTCAATCAGCTCGTCGCCAGACTGCGAGAGACTTACACTTTTGAGATTTTATTTCTCGAGTCGGCGGACAGTGTGCTGCTAAAGCGCTATAAGGAATCGCGGCGTGTCCATCCGCTCTCCGTGGACGGAGATTTGATGAGCGGCATCACCAGAGAGCGGGCGCTGCTTGCGAGCATCAAGCAGGCAGCGGACTATGTGATTGACACGACGAACCTGCTGACGAGAGAGCTCAAAGCGGAGCTTGACCGCATCTTTGTCAGCAATCAGGCGTACAACAGCCTGATGGTCAATGTCATGTCCTTTGGCTTTAAGCATGGGATACCGCAGGATGCCGATCTGGTGTTTGATGTGCGTTTCCTGCCCAATCCATTTTATATTGATGAGCTGAAACAGAAGACGGGGCTGGACCGGGAAGTGCAGGACTACGTCATGGGCTTTCCAGAGGCGCACGAGTTCGTGGATAAGCTGACAGACATGGTGGAGTTTCTGATTCCGCACTATATCAGCGAGGGGAAGTATCAGCTTGTCATCGCGATTGGCTGTACGGGCGGTCAGCACCGGAGTGTGACGCTTGCCGGAGAGCTGTATAAGCGTCTTAAGGACAAAGGAGACTATGGACTCACGCTGCGCCACCGCGATACGAAGTAGGTGAAGTATGTCTTTTTCAGGAGAAGTAAAAGAGGAGCTTGTGAAGCTTGAAAACGATGCCAGGCACTGCCAGCTTGCGGAGCTTGCAGTGATTCTGGTCTACGCGGGGGCTGTCAGGACAGATTCGTCCGGTGCAGTGTGCATCGAATTGCAGTCTGACGCGCCGTATGTGGCGTCGCGATGCCGGATGCTCCTTGTCAAACTGTTTCAGGCAGCCTTGCCCGAAATGTCAAACGAAAATAGTCTGTATCTGACAAAAAATGACACAAGTGTCATAAAAAGGACGCTGCAGGCAATCAAGTACAAGGGTGGCGATGTGCTCGTCCATCCGCTTGTGATCAAAAGTCTGTGCTGTAAGCGCGCGTTTTTGCGCGGCGCCTTCCTGAGCATCGGCTCGATCAGCAACCCGGAGAAGGGGTATCACCTGGAATTTGTATGCAGTGATGCAAAGCAGGCAGCGCAATTGGTGGAGACGCTCCTTTTTTATGAGATTCGGGCAAAGATCGTGGTGCGAAAAAAATATCACGTCGTCTATATCAAGGAGAGCGAGGAGATTGTGGAGCTGCTGAATGTGATCGGTGCGCATATTTCCTTGATGAATCTTGAAAATCTGCGGATACTAAAGGATATGCGCAATGCCGTCAACCGACGTGTCAACTGTGAGACGGCAAACATCACCAAGACTGTCAACGCGGCATCGAAGCAGATTGACGACATACAGTATATCAGAGAGCACTATGGCTTTGACAATCTGGCGGAAAATCTGCGGCAGATGGCAGAGCTTCGCCTGGAATATCCAGAGGCGACACTAAAAGAGCTGGGCGAGTTCTTATCGCCCGCAGTGGGCAAATCCGGGGTCAACCACAGACTACGAAAATTAAGTGAATTGGCAGAAAAATTAAGAGGCAAATAGATTGAAAAATCAGAGATTTTTCAATCGGCAAATTTGTGCTGACGCCCAAATTCGCGAGCTGTCGGCAGCATGGAGGATTAGTATGAAGAAAGCATTATTTATAATCAATCCACATTCTGGCAAGGGGCTGATCAAGACGCATCTGCTGGGTATTGTGGATATACTGGTAAGGAATGATTACGAGGTGACAGTCTACACGACACAGGGGCGCGGAGATGCAAGCCGCGCGATGCGTGAGCGCAGGAGGAGCTATGAGCTGATTGTGTGCAGCGGCGGCGATGGTACTCTGGACGAGATTGTCACGGGGATGATGCAGTCTGGCTTTAAGACGACCATCGGATATATACCGGCGGGGAGCACGAATGATTTTGCGAACAGCCTGAGGATTTCATCGAGCATGGCTACGGCGGCGGAAGCGATTGTGAGCGGCACGGTGTTTCCCTGTGACGTGGGCAGATTTAATGAGGATATTTTTGTCTACATCGCGGCGTTTGGACTGTTTACTGAGGTTTCCTATGGCACGCGCCAGGAGATGAAGAATATGCTCGGACATATGGCATATATTCTTGAAGGTGTCAAGCATTTGCAGAATATCAAGTCGTATCATATGAAAGTGACAAGTGTGTCAGAAAATGGCGGGACAACCGTCATAGAAGATGAATTTATCTATGGCATGATTACAAATTCATATTCTGTGGGCGGATTTAAGAGCATTGCGGGCAATGTTTTCAAGGGAGATATCGCACTGAATGACGGATTGTTTGAGGTGACGCTGATCAAGATGCCTAAGAATCCGATGGAATTAAATTCCATTTTGGCAGCGCTCGCAATTCAGAATATTGATACCCAGTATATGTACAGCTTTAAGTCCGGCAGGCTTATGATTGAGTCGAAGGAGGAGGTTGCCTGGACGCTGGACGGTGAGTTTGGCGGAAAGCACAGAGA
Organism: uncultured Lachnospiraceae bacterium; assembly: GCA_910586405.1. Taxonomy (GTDB): domain Bacteria; phylum Bacillota; class Clostridia; order Lachnospirales; family Lachnospiraceae; genus COE1. The sequence goes on along the minus strand of CAJUII010000029.1, from coordinate 12,790 downwards.
AGTTACGTTTGTGAACGAGAAGCAGGCGATGGACATTATGGTGAAAGAATAAAAAGGAAATTAGACACATGAAACACAGAGTAAAAGGAAGTTTGGTCCTTTTGGTGCTGCTGATTATCACCGCGCTGGGCATTCTGTTTTATCAAAGTCTGTCCTGGCATTATGAGATGCAGGGGGCGGTAACGGATTTGTCCGGTATTCCGATGACGAGCAGCGGTTATGAGGTGGTTTCGGCGGGCGGCGGACCTGGCAAAAGATTTAAAGTGACAGGGGAGGACCCGCAGTTTTTACTGGAAATACAAAAGAACGGTATGGTTCTCGTTGGCGGAATCCAACTGATATTCGGTGAAGTGTGGCAGGCGCAGGAGCCGCTTGCGGTACAGGTATTCTATGCGGCGCAGGGCGAGGAGTTCTCTGAGAAGCATTCGGTAAAGGGCGTGTTGAAGGCAGGCGAAAAGGCTGTGCTGCTTCCGGTGCCGCCTGGGCAGTACGAGACATTGCGCTTTGACATTGACGGGGATTTCGAGCTTACCGCTATACAAAGCTGCGCGGAGCCGATGGCGGCGCAGGCGTATGTCTCGCAGGATACAGTGCAGCGCTGCCTGTGGTATTTTCCGGCGGTCATTATCGGATTTTCCCTGATATATTGGGCGCATGGCGTGCGGTTCAAACAGGGCGGCTTCACGGCGCGCGCTTATCTTAAAAGCGTTTTTCTGGGGGCGGAGACAACGGAAAAACGCGCGGTGTATCTGGATTATCTGCGCGTGCTCGCGGCGGTGCTCGTGATATTGGCACACACCTGTTCACCGATGGTCGATGCCGCCGATGCGGACTGGAAACGGCTGGTTCTTGTCTTAGGGCTGAGTCTGGGGCTTTGCTGTAATATTTTGTATGTCATGCTCTCAGGCACACTGCTGCTTGGCGGCAGTCAGCACGAACGGGAGGGCGTGCTTTCGTTTTATATCAGAAGGGCGTCGAAGGTCATCATACCGCTGATTGCTTATTATTTCTTGTTATTGCATTTAAATGATGAGGTCCGCTTTCTGCCGCCGAAACAGATTGGCGCGGCATTGAAGCGCATCATGACAGGTGCGCCGGATGTGGGACCGCATCTGTGGCTGATCTATACGATTGTGGCGCTGTATCTGGTGACGCCGTTTTTCCGGGTGATGGTACAGCACATGAGCGACAGGCTGCTCAGTTCCCTCGCGGTTGTGATTCTGGTGCTGAACGCGCTGACTACGTATCTGCCTGTCTTTGGCATGGCGTTTGGGGCATCGACGTTTTTGGCTGGCTGGGAGGGCGTCTTTTTGCTGGGATATATCCTGACAAGACAGAGCAGCCAGGAGGGCGCGCCGCGCAGAATCCGCTGGATTCTGTGTGCGGCGGCAGTCTCCTATGTGGTGATGGCAGCAGCGGTCTTTGTGGACTCGGCACAGATGAATCTGGTGTATGGCAGCACGCCGCCGATCGTCCTTGCCTCCTGCGGGATTTTTGTGTTATTTATAAAATATAAAGATTGGTTTCAGGACAAGTCAAACGCTGTGGTGCGGCTGTGTTCGAAGTACAGCTACTCGATCATTCTGATACACTGGTATGCGCTCTTTGTCGTCGTGCAGGGGAAGCTTCATATCACGGCGCTGCGGTTTGGGTGTCTTGGCGGCATCGCGGCGAGCGTGGCGGCGACCTTTGCGGTGTGTCTCGTGATGGCGTTTGTGTTTGACAATACGGTAGTGATTGTGTGCAATGTGCTGTTTGACAGACTCACGTCGCGCTTTGTGAAGCGCGGTTAGCGTCTGTGCAGGCTCGAATCGGCCTTAGACTGAATCAAATGACACAGATTTGCATAGTATATAGTAAAGACAGAATGCCGGGTGAGAGGCCATTGAGAAAGCTGACCGGAGTGCTAACCTTTATTGTGTGCGTTCCCCTGATTGGGACGATCTTTATCAAGCCTGTGCGGGAGCCGGTGAAACAGGAGGAAGAGGACGCGAGCGTTCTCGATGAAAGCTTTCAGATAGCGGTTCAGGAGGAGATCGGTACCTTTTATTATCAGCCTGAAATGCTGACAGGACTACTAATGTACCGCGTCATCCCGGAGGATACGATCTTTAGCAGCTCGGAGGATTACATCGTCCGCGAAGATGCGGCGTATGACCCGGAGCAGGAGTATCTCAAGGCGCTTGCCATCGTGTGCCGCAGCAATATCGCCGCCGCATGGGAGGAAGAGCAGTGCCCCAAGCTGCTTGCGTATGAGTGCATGGCGTTTGAGGCGGACGAATTTTACAAAATTTTACAGACATTGCCAGAGGATACCAGGCGCATTAAATTAAATGAAATAGAGCGGGCAGCAGATGCCACAAGAGGAGTTGTAATTACGAGAGATGGTATGGTAATGGCAGCTCCTTTTTTTACCACCTCCCCGTCTGATATGCTTGTATCAGAGGTGGGAAACGGCGAGGGATTTTCATTGAATTATGCCTATGAACTGGCTGTTTCAGGCATGGATTTTTACGCCATACTCAAGTACTTTTACGGTGATATCAAGGTCTCTATTTACGAATAAATCGATGAATAAAAACCTCCTATCGGGTCAATGCTATAGACAGGCAAAGGGCTTGCCGGAAATGGAGGGAAAGGATGAACAGACGAAACAACAAACGTCCTGCCTTGCAGAAAGAAAAGATCAGTATCATTGCAGCATCAGTATTTGTGCTGTCAGCACTTACTCTTGCGGGCGTGTATATGTCAGCGCAGGGCGACAAGAAAAAGGAAGAAAATCGAATAGATTTCGCAAAGCTTGAACAGCAGAACATCACAGCAGAGGAGGGAGATACAGGTCTTGCAGACACCAGATTTGTATCGGGAAAGGCACAGGCAGAGTTGGATACCAAGAAGAAGGCACAGACAGATAACCGATTTGTTGATTCAGACATGTATGACCTGAGTGACAATAATGACATGGATGTCGATCCGGCTTTTACGGAGGCGAACTCTGGACAGGTGGAGAATACCAGACAGGACGGGGCACAGGCAGGTACGGACAAAGCAGCAGTGTTTATGGAAGGACAGGAGCCAGAGCAGGAGCTTGTGGCGGACACGCCGCTGTTTTTCTCGGAGAACGATTCGCTCGCACTGCCAGTCATCGGGGATGTACTTCTTGACTACAGCATGGATAAGGCAGTGTATCATGCCACGATGCAGCAGTATCACTACAATCCGGCACTGGTCGTAGCGGCGAGTGAGGGGCAGACTATCACGGCGGCGGCTGACGGCATTGTAGCCGATGTTTATTATGATTCTCAGACCGGAAACACCATTCGTTTTGACCTTGGAAACGGATATATGCTCACCTATGGACAGCTCAGTGATATCAGTCTCAAAGCGGGCGACCGTGTCGCAGCGGGCGATGTTGTCGGCAAGGTGGCAAAGCCTACGATCTATTACACCGAGGAGGGAACTAATGTTTACTATAAGCTCACCAAGGACGGTGTGCCGATCGACCCTTTAAAGAGACCGGCGAGCCAGGCGCAATAAATCGGGAAGGGCATGGTTTTATAGAATGCTTTTATTGGAAAATGCGGCAATCCGCAGCATGAGTGATGCGATCTGCGAGAAGTATCAGGCGGACATCTTTGAGGGAAGCATACTTATTAAGGATGGGAAAATCCTTGAAGTGTCCCCGAACATCGAGCTCCCTCAGTCTGCGGACTGCATGAAAATAAATATGAATCATTATCTGGTAATGCCAGGTCTCATAGAGGCGCACTGTCATATGGGCATCACCGAGGAGAAGAAGGGGCAGGAGGGGGACGACTGCAATGAGACAGTCCATCCCGTCACCCCGATGCTCCGCGCCATTGATGCCATCAATACGATGGATGCCGCCTTTGCGGACGCCGTGAGAGCGGGCATTACTTCTGCAAACATTGGTCCCGGCAGCGCAAATGTTGTCGGCGGCCAGTTTGCCGTTGTCAAGACGAGCGGCAGACGAATTGACGACTTGATTGTCAAATTCCCCTCCGCGATGAAAATCGCCTTTGGGGAGAATCCGAAGATGAACTATGCCGGAATGAACACCTCGCCTGTCACGCGCATGGCGATTGCCGGTCTGCTGCGCGAGGAGCTGGTCAATGCGCGGGATTATTTAGAAAAGAGCGCGCAGGGCAATGCGGATGTCAATCTCCACTATGAGGCGTGGCGCCCTGTGTTTGCCAAGGAGATTCCGCTCAAGGCGCATGTGCACCGCGTGGACGATATTTTCACGGCAATCCGTATTGCCAAGGAATTTGACTTGAACATGACGCTCGACCATTGCAGCGAGGGACATTTGATCGCAGAGGAAATCTTGGAGTCCGGTTATCCGGCAATCGTGGGGCCAGATCTGACAACCCGCAATAAGATTGAGGTACAGAATGTGGCGTTTAAGACGGCGGGCATTCTCGCCAATGCGGGTGTGATGGTATCAATTACGACAGACCACCCGGTCTCCCTGATTCAGTCGCTGCCAATCTGCGTCGGGCTGAGCGTGAAGCATGGGCTTTCACTCGAGGACGGATTTAGGGCGCTGACCATCAATGCCGCCAAAATCTGCGGCGTGGCGGACCGCATCGGCAGTATCGAGCCGGGAAAAGATGCAGACCTTGCCATCTACGACGGCAATCCGATGGAAATTTTCACACATACCATGATGACCATCATTGACGGGGAGATTGTGTTCCGCAATGAATTGTTTCCTGAAATTTAAGAAAATCTTTCGATTTCATACATCTTCTTTTTTCGTTTTCGCTGATAGACTTATCGATATCAAAACGAAAGAGGAAGGTGTTTTTTATGAGTCTGGATACCGTCACTTGCTATTTTACCCAATACGGGGCGGTCGCAATCTTTGTCATTGTCCTGCTGGAGTACATGAATCTTCCGGGATTTCCTGCCGGGGTGATTATGCCGCTCTCGGGCGTGATGGCGGCGCGGGGGAATATCAGCTTTTTGGGCGTCATGATCATTACGCTTTTGGCGGGCGTGGCAGGAAGCTGGATTTTGTACGCGGTGGGGTATGTGGGCGGCAGTGTGCTGCTGGAAAAGTATTTGGCAAAATTTCCCAAGCACCGTCCAGCCATTGAGAAGAATTTTGCGCTCATACGCGGGCGGGGCTGTGTGGGCATCTTGATCGGCAAGCTGATTCCGGTGGTGCGGACGCTGATCTCGATACCGGCAGGCGTACTAAAGTTTGATTTTGTGAAATATACAATCAGTTCGGCGCTCGGCGTATTTTTGTGGAATCTGGTGTTTGTCGGCGCCGGGTATTTGCTGGGCGATGCGGTTTTTGCATACATCGGATGACAGGTGTGGTATACTGGAGGAGTTATAGATTACATCAAAGTACAGGGGGAACATAACATGGAAGCATATCATATTTTGATTGTTGAGGACGACAAGGAAATACGGGAGGGGATAGAGATTTATCTGAAAAATCAGGGCTACAGCGTGACGCAGGCGGCGGACGGCATAGAGGGACTTCAAAAAATCGAGTCGGAGGAATTTCATCTCGCCATTGTCGATATCATGATGCCGCGGATGGACGGCATCACGATGATGATGAAGGTGCGTGAAAAGGGATACGAGTTTCCGGTGATCATGCTCTCTGCAAAGTCGGAGGAGGTGGATAAGATTATGGGGCTTAATATGGGCGCGGACGACTATGTGACGAAGCCCTTTACGACCATGGAGCTGCTCGCGCGCGTCAATTCGCATCTGCGGCGCTACCAGCGCTATCTCGACGCGGTGACAGAGCAGGGCAATCATGACAGGGTTCATATGATTGGCGGGCTGGAGCTGAATGAGGATACAGTCGAGGTCACAGTCGATGGCAATCCGGTCAAGCTGACCCCGATTGAGTTCAAAATCTTACTGCTCTTGATGAAAAATCCGGGCAGGGTGTTTAGCGCCGATGAGATTTACGAGCGGGTGTGGAATGAGCAGGCGATCAATACAAATACAATTATGGTGCATGTGAGGAAGATTCGGGAGAAGATTGAGATCAATCCGAATGACCCGAAGTATTTAAAGGTGGTGTGGGGTGTTGGATATAAAATTGAAAAACAATAAAGAAGCATTGCGGACGGCAGCGTTTATCGTGATTGCGGCGGCGGTCTGCTTTGCATATTTTGCTGCATTTTATAAATTTCGTGTGGACCAGTTTTATGCGGAGACGAACAATAGTTTTGAGAAGGAGGAATTTATCAAGATTCTGTTTCGGAGCAATTTCGTGCTGTATCCAGAGGTGCTGGAAAAGAGTGGAAAGGACGCGGTATTAGAGGAGCTTTATCTGACTTTTGAGGAGGAGCCAGTAGAGAAAACAGCGCGCGAAGAGTATTTTGGATATGAGGAGATCTATGATGGCGGCAGTGAACAGCTCAAAGCTACACGTTTCATGGAGTTGGACAATTTTATGACAGAGGTCAATGACCGGTATGTATCGAAGCTTATTATGAGCATTGATTACTGTGTGATTGACAAGACGACGCAGACAGTCCTAAAGAATACGACCAGAGAGCCTGAGCGCTTGAGGACTGGGGAGGTGGCAGGCTATGAATATTATCTGCTGATTGATTATGACAGCAACGGCAGGATTGCTGACATCAAGGTCGAGGGCAGCAATGTGGAAGCGTTTTTAAAGAATGCGCAGCTTGTGGCAAATTCCAAAGAGTCTTTACTGCTGAACAGATATGAGAAAACGGAGCATTATGCGCTGCTAGATGGGCATGAGACAATCAATGCGAAAATCACCGTCACACAGAAAAACCCACAGGATGTAATTTTCATTTATGCCATGACAGCAGAACAGATGGAGCAGTTTGCATGGGTGGAGGATTTCTTCGTTCCGGTAGGGGGGATTGTTGATTTTAACGACAGAGAAATGATGTATGACGCGCTTGGCATTGGCAATCTGTATCTTACGATTCTTGGTGTGATGACGTTTCTGTTCTTTATCATCACGCGGTGCAGACCGAAGCTGACAGCGGGCACAGCGGGCACTTCGTTTTCTGCGGAACTGATCTTTTTGATCTTGTATATCTTGGCGATTGTCTTGTATATGGCGGTTGTAGAGCTGGTTTATTATGTCAGTGAGGTGATTCAGATGGAGGAGGGAGGTATTTTCTGCACAACGTTTGCCGCGATGCTTATACTGTGTGGCGCGTGGTATTGGGGACTTCTGAGTGTGCGGGAGCTGTTCACAGATTTTAACGCATTTATCAGAAAAAGAAGTTTGATTTACCGCTATTGGAATCAAATCAAGGCATTCTTTCGACATGTCATCGAGAAGTGGAAAGCGGTATTGACAATAGAAGGACTCGATAAGGATGTGGCGCGTCCGCTGAAACGTCTTATCATACTACAGTTTGTAGTTGTATCACTGGCGTGTTGCTTTTGGTTCTTGGGGATTTTGGTGGTAATGTTGTACTCCTTGGTGGTCTATCTGTGTCTGAAACGTTATTTTTGTAAAGTACAAACACAGTATCGAAATCTCTTAGATGCGACAAACGCGATCGCGCAAGGGCGGTTTGACAATTCGCTCACGGAGAATTTTGGGATATTTGAGCGCTATAAGAATGAATTGTACCAGATTCAAGACGGATTTGGTAAGGCGGTCGAGGAGGAAGTCCGCAGCCAGCGCATGAAGACAGAACTGATCACAAATGTATCGCATGATTTAAAGACGCCGCTCACAGCGATCATTACGTATGTAGATCTGTTAAAAGAAGAAAACGTCACGCCGGAGCAGCGCCGCTCGTATCTGGACACACTAGAGCGCAAATCGCTGCGCTTAAAGGTCTTGATAGAAGATTTGTTTGAAATCAGCAAGGCGAGCAGCGGCAATGTGCGGTTAGATCCAGTCGCTGTAGACATCTGCAATCTCATGCGTCAGGTGTACTTAGAGCATGAGGAGCAAATGATAGAAAAAGGACTGGAGGTGCGGTTTGACCTGCCGCAGGAGAAGGTCATCCTACAGCTTGACAGCCAGAAGACGTATCGTATTTTTGAGAATCTGTATGTCAATGTGATCAAATACGCCTTGCCGAACACGCGCGTGTACGTGCAGGCAAGAGTGATCTTTATCAAAGAAGGTCAGCGCACGATTCATATCGAGATGAAAAATATCTCAGCGCAGGAGCTGACTGTCACACCGACTGATCTGACGGAGCGCTTTGTGCGCGGCGATGCGTCGCGCAACACGGAGGGAAGCGGACTGGGGCTTGCGATCGCCAAGAGTTTCTCAGAGCTGCAAGGCGGCAGGTTTTATGTCGAGATTGACGGGGACTTGTTCAAGGCGATACTCGAGTGGGATACATAATTTCTCGTCAAAGTGTCAATTCTATATCATAAATAGTAAATGGCTTAGCAAGATCTGATTTAGATGTTTGCTAAGCTCTTTTTATGCACACGGGCATCCAGAGGAAGCATGTCAGCTTTATATACATACAAATTTGATGGATTTGTGTATGATAGAAGGAGTGAATCAAGATGGACAGAGATAACATGAACAAAAAAGCAGATTTTAAGCCCTATGTCCCGGCGGAGCAGGCGCCGCCTGAACTGACAGTGACATCGGTGGTGACGGGCGTTTTATTGGCGGTGGTGTTTGGCGCCGCCAATGCCTATCTTGGGCTGCGCGTAGGAATGACGGTGTCTGCCTCTATTCCGGCGGCAGTCGTCTCTATGGGCGTGCTGCGGATTCTGCTGCGCAGGAAATCCGTATTGGAGAGCAATATGGTACAGACGATCGGCTCTGCGGGAGAGTCCCTCGCCGCGGGCGCGATTTTCACAATGCCTGTATTTTTCTTGTGGGCAAGAGAGGGTGTCAGCAGCCGTCCGGGGATGCTCTCCATCTCGCTCACTGCGCTGCTTGGCGGTCTGCTCGGTGTCCTGTTTATGGTTCCGCTTAGAAAAGCGCTCATTGTCAAGGAACATGGCGTACTGCCTTATCCCGAGGGAACAGCGTGTGCGGAGGTACTGCTTGCCGGAGAGAAGGGCGGCACCTCTGCGCGCGCTGTCTTTGCCGGGATGGGCATTGCGGCGCTGATCAAATTTGTCGTGGATGGTTTCAAGGTAGTGCCGAGCACTGTCGCCATGCAGGTTCGCGCGCTCAGAACAGAGTTCTCCACAGAGATCTATCCAGCGCTTGTGGGGGTGGGGTATATCTGCGGCGCAAAGATTGCATCGTATCTCTTTGCGGGCGGAATCCTAGGCTGGTTTGTGCTGATACCATTAATTGCGGCATTTGGCGGGGAGACGGTGCTCTATCCCGGCACGAAGTCCATTGCGCAGATGTTTTCGGAGGGCGGGGCGAACGCCATCTGGAGCAGCTACATCCGCTATATCGGTGCGGGGGCTGTCGCCGCAGGCGGCATTATCAGCCTGGTGAAGTCGCTGCCGCTGATTGCCTCGACCTTTCGCGATGCGATGAAGGGGCTCAGAGGCAGCAGTGCGGAGGGACAAGATGCGGACGAACGCACCGCGCTTGACATCAATATGAAATTCGTTCTAGGAGGAATTGTTCTGATTATTTTGGCGATTGCCGTGTTTCCAGACATTCCGGTTTCCTTTCTGGGCGCGTTTTTGATCGCAGTGTTTGGCTTTTTCTTCTCGGCGGTGTCCTCGAGAATGGTGGGCCTTGTGGGCGGCAGCAACAATCCGGTGTCCGGCATGGCGATTGCGACGCTTCTGTTTGCGACCATGGTGCTCAAGTCTGCCGGTGATGGCGGTGCACATGGCATGACAGGCGCCATTGCCATCGGATCGATCATCTGCATTATCGCGGCGATGTCGGGCGACACATCACAGGATTTAAAGACAGGATATCTTCTGGGTGCGACACCACGGCGGCAGCAGTACGGTGAGCTGATCGGCGCGACAGTTTCCGCAGTCACCATCGGCGGGGTGATGCTTCTTCTCGATGCAGCCTGGGGATTTGGTTCCACGGAGCTTTCCGCGCCGCAGGCGACATTGATGAAGATGATTGTGGAGGGTGTGATGGACGGAAATCTCCCGTGGACGCTTGTGTGGATTGGAGTGTTTATCGCGGTTGTTATTGAAATATTTGGCATTCCGGTGCTTCCAGTTGCGATCGGGCTGTATTTGCCGCTCAAACTGTCTGTGCCCATCATGGCAGGCGGCCTGGTGCGCCTTGCCGCGTCAAGGAGGGCTGCCGGCACAGAGGCGGACAGCGAGGCAGGCAGTGGGATTTTGTTCTGCTCCGGTCTTATTGCAGGAGAGGGACTTGTGGGGATTCTGCTGGCGATATTAGCGGTCGTCGGCGTGGCAGACCGGCTGGATTTGTCGGCGGTTCTGGACACAGGCATCGTGGGTGGACTGGCAGTGCTCTTGGCGGTAGTGCTCGCGGTGGCTTGGGCTGCAAAAGGGCAAAAAGAGTTGTAAAACGGCATGGATAAACCTGACGCTGCGGAGAGGGTGCAAAAAAGTGTTCCTGATTTCCCATAAAATCGGACCACACCAAAAGAAAGGAGCGAAATCAATGAATGAAAAAGGGAAACTCTGTCGTAAGAAACGCAGCATAGCAAATAGGGTGTTCAGCCTCATACTGGTGTTTGCCATGGTCATCGGTTTTGACTACTAAGGCACATGGGCGGAATCGGGATAAAGGAAAAGATTTGGGGAGAATTGCTTAGTAGTAAGCGACTACTAAGCAATGGCACACATACAAAATTTTTAAACACAACTCCGGCTAATTTGTGAGGAAATCGCAGGTTAGTTGGAGTAATTTTTTGTGCCCGTTTTTTAGGAATACATAGATGATAAAATTGAAACTGCAAAGGCTTGAATTATATTAAGAACGTTTGTTCGTGCAACAAAGTATTGACATTGACATACTTGACAAAGTAGAATGATAGATAGTGGGAGGTATCCTAGAATGAAGAAATCAATATCAATAAGTATACGTGTGAGTGAAGAAGAATTAGATAAATTCAAGCAGGCTGCGAGATTAGAAGCATATGCTTCTTATAGTGAATTTGTCCGAAGGACAGCACTTATAGAGGCGGCTAAAATAATTAAAAACAATGAGAATGAAGGAGCGAAAGCCGATGAATATAATTAGCTTGTTTAGTGGATGTGGAGGACTTGACTTGGGCTTTGAAAGGGCAGGATTTAATATTCCAGTTGCCAATGAATTTGATAAAACAATATGGGAGACGTATAAGATAAATCATCCGAATACACACTTGATAGAAGGCGATGTGAGACAGATTACAAGAGACGATATTGCTCAATACATAGATGGAGAAGTAGATGGAATCATAGGTGGTCCCCCTTGTCAGTCATGGTCAGAAGCCGGCTCTCTTAAGGGAATCAAGGATGCCAGAGGTCAGTTGTTTTTTGACTATATAAGAATATTAAAAGAGTTTCAACCAAAGTTTTTCTTGGCAGAGAATGTTAGTGGAATGCTTGCAAACCGCCATTCAATGGCAGTTCAAAATATCTTGGAACTGTTTGATGAAGCAGGATATGATGTTTCTTTCACATTGGTCAATGCTAAAAATTATGGAGTTGCAGAAGAAAGAGAGTATTTTATATAGGATTTAGAAAGGATTTGAAGATTGACTTTGGATTTCCGAAGGGGTCTACAAAGGAAGATTCCAAGAAGATTACTTTGCGTGATATCATTTGGGATTTACAAGATACAGCAGTTCCTTCTGGTGAGAAGAACCGGCATAACCCAGATGCAATAAATAATAATGAGTATTTTACAGGTGCATATTCGCCTATATTTATGAGTCGTAATCGTGTTAAAGGTTGGGATGAACAGGCATTTACTGTTCAGGCATCTGGACGACAATGTCAATTACATCCACAAGCACCTAAAATGGTAAAAGTCGGAACGAATGATTGTAGATTTGTGGAAGGCAAAGAGTATCTTTACAGAAGAATGACAATTCGTGAAGTTGCGAGGGTACAAGGATTTCCAGATGATTTCAAATTCATATACAATGATACCAACACTGCGTATAAGATGATTGGTAATGCGGTTCCAGTGAATTTGGCATATGAGATTGCAATTGCAATCAAAATGTATCTTGAGGGAAAAGGCGCTTCTGTTGAAATTGACAGAGAGGTTATCGATGCAAAGGAGGTAAATGAGAAAAAAGTGAGTACAAAGAGTAATGATCAGGGAAGAGCATATGAATATGCTTGGATGCAAACCTTATATAAAGCATTAGTAGAATTAAGAAAAACAAGAATTGTAGAAAATTCAAGTTTGGTAGCAAATGAAAAGGCATGGTCTTTAATGGATGAAGATATGCAGGAAACATTTATGATATCTGCAGGGGCTGCCATCAATACGGTATTGGAACTTGAGCCTAAGATGGCAGAAATTGATAACGATGAACTTACTCTTGAATTTCAAAAAGATGGACAAGGGGTAAAAGGTGATGTCAGAGATATTGTTATTAAAAGAAAAGACATTGAATGGGAAGTTGGACTAAGCATCAAGCATAATCACGATGCAGTTAAGCATAGTAGATTAAGTCACAAATTAGATTTTGGTAAGGAGTGGTTTGAAATGCCTTGTTCAGATGAATATTGGAGCGCAATTGAACCAATATTTGATTTGTTGAAGGAAGAAAAGGCTAATGGAACCAAGTGGTCTGAAATCGAGGATAAGAGTCAGAAGGTATATATTCCATTATTGCAGGCATTCATTGATGAAGTGAATTTAAGGAAGTCTTGGTGGTGACCTTGCTGAACACTTTCCGGTATGCGGGAAATG
>CAJUII010000028.1:9224-33251 GCA_910586405.1 uncultured Lachnospiraceae bacterium | reverse complement strand
TTTGCGGTGAAGCCGGGGGACGGCTCGGCGAGAGAGCAGGCGGCAAGCTGCCAGAAGGTGCTTGGCGGCTGGGCGAATATCGCAAACGAGTATGCGACCAAGCGCTACCGCTCGAACCTGATCAACTGGGGAATGCTGCCATTTCTCATCAAAGAAGGCGAGCTGCCGTTCAAAAATCTCGACTATATCTACATTCCGGGCATCAGGAGGGCTGTGGAGGAGAAGACAGAAGTGATCAAGGCATACGTCGTGGGCAGCGCTTCGGGTGAGCGCAAGAAAACAGAGTTTGAGATGACGCTCGGAGAGCTTACCGACGAGGAGCGGCAGATTATCCTCAAAGGATGTCTCATTAATTATAATCGAGTATAAACCAGAAAAATCCCGTGCAGCAGCACGGGATTTTTGTTGCAATAGCATCGTTTTTTCATAAAAATGTAACAATATGTTAAAAAAAGTCCGATAAGAAAATGGCACATTTTATAATTTCTTCATTTTTTGTGCATAATTTTTTAGAATAAAATTAACAAAACACTACCATTTTTTAGAATTTTATAGTATAATTGTAACTATTCAGAGCGAGATTACAAATTGGGCGTTTCAGGGCAGTTTGTATCTGGTTTAGAAAACGTAAATTGAGCAGACAATTTTTATAAATTTTTCATCGAACATTGACGATGCTCAAAATAGGATTGGAGGTATTTTATGGCAAAAGAAATGATTGCAATGCTGCTTGCCGGTGGTCAGGGGTCACGTCTTTACACATTGACACAGAAGCTGGCAAAACCTGCAGTTCCGTTTGGCGGGAAATACAGGATTATTGATTTTCCACTTTCAAACTGCGTAAATTCAGGGATTGATACAGTAGGTATCCTTACCCAGTATCAGCCGCTTGTGCTGAATGAGTACATAGGAAATGGCCAGCCGTGGGATTTGGACAGACTGCATGGTGGTGTTCATGTACTGCCGCCGTATCAGAAGGCTACGGGATCGGATTGGTACAAGGGCACGGCGAACGCGATTTACCAGAATATAAACTTTATCGAGCGCTATGATCCGGAATATGTCATTATTCTGTCAGGCGACCAGATCTGCAAGCAGGATTACAGCGATTTTCTCCGATTCCATAAGGAAAAGAATGCGGAGTTCAGCGTGGCGGTTATGGAGGTGCCGTGGGAGGAGGCAAGCCGTTTCGGTCTGATGGTTTCAGATGAAAACGACAAGATTACGGAATTTCAGGAGAAGCCAAAGGAGCCTAAGTCCAATTTGGCTTCGATGGGTATCTATATTTTCAACTGGGATATCTTAAAGAAATATCTGATCGAGGATGAGAATGATCCTGAGTCTGAGAATGATTTTGGCAAGAATATCATCCCGAGCCTGCTGCGTGATAAGAGAGAGATGTACGCATATCATTTTTCAGGCTATTGGAAGGATGTCGGAACGATTTCTTCTCTCTGGGAGGCTAATATGGAGGTGCTTGACCCGGAGAACAGCGGTATCAATCTGTTTGACGATGACTGGCGCATCTACAGCAGAAACAGCGGTATGACAGGGCATCGCATCGGTGAGGAGGCAGTGCTTGAGAACTGCATGATCACTGACGGATGCAGCATTGACGGCAAGGTAAAACACTCAGTGCTCTTTGCGGGCGTCAAGGTGGAAAAGGGTGCGGTGATCGAGGATGCGGTAATCATGGGCGGAAGCACAATCAAAGAAGGCGCTCAGATCAAGCACTGTATCATTGCAGAGAATGTAGTGATCGAGAAGAATGCTGTCGTAGGAGAGATGCCCAACGGAGATAAGAAAGGCGTTGCGACAGTGGGCTCTAATGTCACGATCGGTGAAGGTGCGATCGTGGGACCTGACGCGATGGTGTCAGCAGATGTAAAGGGAGGTGACAAGGCATGATCAATTCAAACGCAGATTCAGCAATGGGCATTTTGTTCCCAAACAGCTATGATTCATTAGTACCGGAGCTTGTTACTGAGCGACTGATGGCATCCATTCCATTTGCAAGCCGTTACAGACTGGTAGATTTCATGCTTTCAAGTATGGTTAACTGTGGTATTGACAATATATCATTGATTGTAAAGAGAAATTATCATTCTCTGATGGATCATCTGGGATCCGGTAGAGAGTGGGATCTGACGCGCAAGAAGGGTGGTCTGAACATCATTCCGCCGTTTGCGCAGAAAACCGTAAATATCTACAATGGCAGGGTTGAGGCGATTGCGAGCATTATCGACTATCTCAAGCGCCAGAAGGAAAAATATGTCATTATGGCAGATACAAACATTGCTGTCAACTTTAATTTCAGCAAGCTGCTCCAGCGCCATATTGACAGCGGCGCAGACGTGACGATCGCATACACGAAAGAGGACATACCAAAGGCGCTGCGCGACATTGATGTGACCAAAAAGGATTTGTACTATACACTTGACATTGACGGCGACGGCAGAGTTCAGAAAATCGTAGTCAACAATAAGGAAAATGGTGTACATAATGTTTCCATGAATATTTATGTCATTGAGCGTCAGCTTTTGATTGATCAGATTCGTGAGGCATATGTGAACGGACTTACGTATTTTGAGCGCGATATCATCTCTCCGCAGCTTGACAAGCTGAATGTGAAGGCTTACCAGCACGACGGTTACTTTGCACGCATCATGGATATCAACTCCTACTTTGCGGAGAACATGAAGATGCTCAAGGAGGAGAATATCAATGCACTGTTCTCCCCGAATCCAGTTTACACCAAGATTCGTGATGACAATCCGACGAGATATGCAGACGGCTCTCATGCAAAGAATGTGATGGCGGCAGACGGCTGCGTGATTGAGGGTGAGGTTGAGAATTGTATCCTTTTCAGAGGCGTGAAGGTTGGCAAAGGTGCGAAGGTCAGGAACTGCGTCCTGATGCAGGATACAGTGATCGAGACAGGCGCGACGGTAGAGTACGCAATCACCGACAAGAATGTGAAGATTACTTCTTATAAAGAGTTAAAGGGAACGGAGTCCTTCCCGGTATTTGTCGAAAAACGCAAACAAGTTTAATTGATGCAGGAGGGGAGTTCCCCTCCTGTTTTATGCATATGGCGCTTCATTTTCATTTTGAGGTATCAGGAGTATACATCTGGCATATATTATGAAAAAAGGGTTAAGGGAAGCTGGATTTTGGCCGATAAAGATAGTAAAGAAAATATGGTTTGATGATACAGAGCAAGCGGACCAGAATTTCTGCTGACAGGCTGGTTCTATGGACGGTCGGTTGGTGCGAAGGGGAAGTAACTCGGCAGCATCAGACGGGAAAGGGATTACATGTAACAATGCAGTTTCATAAGGACAAGTAAAATGGCATCGTTTCGGACGGAAGTGATGCTATTTTAATGCTTTAAGAAGTATTGTCCAATAAAATTGTTAATTATTACTAAAAATTAGAGGTGTTTATATTAAAAATATATAATGTTGCTCTAAAAAGAAAATAGTTGTGTGAGTTTTTACATTTCGAGTGGACAGAAAAATTTTTTTCTGCTAAAGTGGGATTGAGCAGTGATGAGAGCGATACGGGAGGATCAGACATGTTAGAGGAAAAGGATTTACAGGCAATTGCACAACTGATGGAGATCAAACTGCAACCAATTGATAGCAGTCTTGGCAAGATCGGGGATCATCTTAAGACGATCGATTTTCGGCTGGAAAGTGTAGAGACGCGCCTTGAGAATGTGGAAGTTCGCTTGGATAAAGTGGAGACACGCCTTGAAAATGTAGAGGTTCGTCTTGATCAGGTGGAGGGCCGCCTGGACAAGGTGGAGGATCGTCTCGACAAGGTGGAGGAACGACTGGATAATATGGATACGCGCCTTGACAATTTAGAGGAGCGGTTTGATCGGATGGAAGCCCGTCAAGACAAGGTGGAGATCAAGCTGAACCGGATGGAAAATAGGCTGGATTGTCTGACGAGCAATGTGAGAGAACTCAGGGTAGACATCAGGCGTGCTGGGAGAAGAATGGACGCAGGATTTGAATATATGGCGGCCTCCATCAATAAGGTGGACAGGCGCCTGGCGTACAAGACGCAGTTTTTGAGCAGAACGGATAAGGAGATTATGCGCGATCTCGATTCACTGCGTGTATAATATACATATTGGGGGGATAACATTGTTTCAGAAAAAGGATATTATATATAGTGATACGATTGGCGTGTGCATTGTGGATGATATTGTGAAGCTGGCGGATAACAAAAAGGATACCTATCAGTATTATCTACTGCGATCAGTATTGGACAAGAAGAAAAAAGCGTACATACCAGTGGAAAATCATACGGTACAGCTCAGAAATCTAATGACTGTACAGGAGGCAGTGGCAGTGCAAAAGGAAGCTGATTATGAGAAAAAAAGTAAACAGATAAAAGGTGAGGTACTGTATGTCATAGAAAATAGTAAGAATGGAGTTCGATTGACAGAAAATATATAATTTATTGTGAAAAATAACTGATAGAATATAGTAAATTCGACAATATTTGATAAATTTAGCAAAAACGCTTGCAATCTCAGCGTGGAAGTGTTACTATACAATTACACAAAGGAAGAGAAGAAAATAAGGTACAAAGGATAGTTACATAGGAGAACTAGACAGGACAAGTACCAAAGATGGTGACGAATCAAGATTACAAAAGACGAATTGTAAATATACCAAAGATAAAAGTATAAGAATACAAAAAAGCTTTTGTAAAGCATTTGATAAAACAGATGCAGTATTCGGAAACCTACGGCAATCGAGATAAAGGTGATAATGGAAAGGAGATGAGTCCCTTGGCAACTGTAGAAACCTAGATTCTAGCAGAAAGAAATCCCTTAATAGATATGAGAACGAAAAGATGCAGCTATTTAGATAGCAGAGCAAAGAATGTTAAGAAGTGTATTTCAAAAAGAAGTTAGAAGATAGGAAAATCAAATTTTAAAAGGAGAGTTTACAACAGGAGAGTTCAGAATTAAAGCAGTTGAATTATAGGTGTTCGGAAGCGATCAAATGAACTTGAATGGAAACTCTAAAAAGATTTTTATGAAAGAGAAAGGAATCCAGGCGAAAGAGGATTCAAACTTTCAAAAGCAGGTAAGATACACAAGAACAAGAAACTTTAGGATCAAAGAATTTGTACGGATGAAAGGTCCGGGAAAGAGGAAAAAAATTGAATATTGAAGAGCAGTAGAGCGGTCGTTGTATCATTCGAGAGTAGAAGGTATAGCGACCGCTTGATTTTTGTGTTGGAAAGTATTGTATATTTTATAAAATATGTTGGCAGAGATTTCAGATCGGAAAGGATGGGAGATATGGCACACATGTATTTCACAAGGCATGGTCAGACTATTTGGAATGTAGAGAATAAAATCTGCGGCGCGACGGATATAGCACTCACAGCGCTTGGCAGGGAGCAGGCGCGAACACTCGGCAAAAAGATTATGGATGAGGGGCTGGCAATAAATGAGATTTTGTATTCACCATTAATTCGGGCGCGTGACACAGCACTGGAGATCGCACAGATTACAGGAATCCCGGCGAGGGAGGAAAGCCGCTTAAAAGAACAGAATTTTGGAAAATATGAGTCAACACCGAGAGATGGGGCAGCGTTTCAAGAAGCTAAGAAAAGTTTTATCAATCATTTCGGGGAGGGGGAGACGATGCTGCATTTGGCGCAGCGGATCTATAACTTACTGGATGAGCTTCGGGTGGAATCGGAAGAAAAAACATATCTCTTGGTGGCGCACAATGGCATAGCGCGGGTGGTTCACTCCTACTTCTACGATATGGAAAATGAGGAGTACTCCGCATTTGGAATCAGAAATTGTGAGATACGAAAATATTCATTTTACTAGTGTACTGTAATGATCTTACAACATTTGGAGAGAATGCACAGGATGGCAATGGTATGATTGCAGCTGTCATAGGAATTTATGTTGAAAAGGGGATTAGAGATGAAGAAACGGCATAGCCCGCAGGATATGCCGTTTTGTGATGATTCTAATACCTGTTTATTTGAGCGGCTTGGCACCCGCTTTTTCCTGCATTTTTTCAACCCAGCTTCGAAATTTGCCCTTTTTCTTGGCCGGAGCAGTGTTGAGCTTTCCACGAATGCCCTTCACATCAGTGATATAGATGCCGCTCACGGTCGCCTTGACTTCCTTCTTGACTGGAATGCTGTCAAAGATCGCGGCGTCACAGATCAGGGATAAAATCTGGGGACCGACCTTTGCCTTGACAATCGGGAATTTGGCGCGCCGCATGTACTTCGGGGTCTGTTCTAGCACTGCGGCGGGAAGCCCGGCATCTTTAAGCTTAAGCTTTTTTTTGTCAATGATGAGCATCGTGACGGTCTGCTTGGCAGCCTCGATCTGAGCTTGCTGTTCTGCCTGCTTTTTTTGCAGTTTTTTGCCGACAAAATAAAGGACTACCAGTAGTACCACGAAAATGACAAGAATTGCAATTAAAATTTTTACTGCCATCTGATTCCATTACCTTTCTGTATTGTTTATATCTGATAATAAGGATTTTAACATTAAATGTCAGAAAGTGCAAGAAAGTATGTCGATTTCATTGTCATTTTTCGTTGTCTTTTTTATGTGATGATGGTATCATAGAGTTCATGAGGGTGGATAGAATCTATAGGAAGGATTATGAAAATATGAAAAAGAAATTGGCATGGATGTGTATGGCAGGGGTGATGGTCTTTGGGGTAAGCGCCTGCGGGGAACAGAAGTCTGACGCAGATGTGCAGGAGACATCACAGACAACTCAGACAGCAGAGGAAACAGAGACAGATACTTTAGAGGAGCAGTCAACCGAGGAGGAACGTGTCAGCGAGAGAGCTGATTATGTAGGATTTCAGGATCTAAATATTGCCGATTATGTGACACTTACGGATTATAAGAATCTGAAAGTGACGGCTGACCGCCCGGCAGTGGATGATGAGACTATTGAGAACTATATCAACAGCAGGCTTTTGGTGGGCAAGATCACAAACAGGGCAGTCAAGGAGGGCGATGTCGCGGATATCGACTATGTCGGCAAGAAAGATGGTGTGGCGTTTGAGGGCGGTACAGCATCGGGCTATAAGCTCTCCATTGGTTCGGGGTCCTTTATACCAGGTTTTGAAGAGGGACTTGTGGGTGTGATGCCCGGCGAGACAGTTGATTTGAATCTGACATTTCCTGAGAATTATCAGAGCGCGGACCTTGCTGGACAGGCGGTTGTATTTACCGTTACGGTCAATGGCATAGAGGGTTCGGCAGCGTATGAGACAGTGACGCCGGAGGAAATGGCGGAGATGGGGCTTTCATATAAGTCAAAGGACGAAGTCTGGCAGGCGGGAAAGGCTGAAGTGGAGAAGAACGCAGATGAGGCATACAATGCGAATGCGAAAAGTGCCGTTGTTCAAAAGGTTGTGGAGGAAAGCACGGTGAAGTCTGTTCCGGCGTATCTGATCGAGGAGGAGGCACAAAATTATAATAATTATCTTGAATCGCTGGCACAGGCGATGTACAACATGGATCTTGAGACGTTTGTGACCAATGCGTATGGTGTGACGATGGAGCAGTACAATGAGCAGATGAATGAGATGTTCACGGACACTGTCAAGCAGTATCTCGTTATGGAAGCGGTGTCCAGGGCTGAGGGGATGGAGATTACAGAGGAGATGATTTCTGAAAAGGCGGATGAGGAAGCTTCGGAGTACGGTTATACATCTGGCGCAGAGCTGATCAATGAGGTTGGATATGCTACGTATCGAATGTCGATCGTGCAGGATATGGTAGTTGAGCGTCTGATGGAGATTGTCACCATTGAGGAAACCGCACCGGCACAGAACGATGCGTTGGAGGATCAAGAAGATACACAGGAGACCGAGGCGTCAACGGAGTCATAGTGGCGGCTGTCTGGTGCAGGCAATAGAAAAGGGGAAGATACACATGAAAAAAGGGTACAGGCGGCTGTTGACAATTGGATTGTGTGTGGCAGTGCTTTTGACTGGACCTTGTCGGGTGCAGGCGACAGAAAAGGATGTCTTGAAGCAGCAGAATAAAAACGATCAAGATAGGTTAGAGGATATAGACGATCAGGTCAATGAGCTTGAGGGAGAGCAGGAAGGGATTGATGCGGAGATAGAGATACTCAGCAACGAGATTGCGGAGATTATGGCGAGCATCAGCCTTCTCGAAGAAGAGATTGAGGTGAAAAAAGAGCAGATCGAGCAGGCAAAGATTGATCTGGAAGAGGCGCAGAAGGTGGAGCGTCAGCAGTATGAGACGATGAAAATTCGGGTAAAGGCGATGTATGAGAGCGGAGAAACCTCTGTTCTTGACATTATCTTTAGTTCTTCATCGATGCAGGATATGCTTAACAAGGCGGATTATGTTGAGAAGATGCATGAGTATGACAAGAAAGTGTTCGTAAATTACCAGATAGCACGACAGAATGTTGAGAACTTAAAGGAGACGCTTGAGATAGAGGAATCTGAGCTGGAGGCAGTGCAGGAAGGTCTTGAGGAGGAGCGCGCCAGTGTCGAGGAGGCGAGAGCGGAGCTTGAAGCGATCAGCGAAGATTATGCGGTACAGATCAGTAAGGCAAAGCAGCAGGCGGAAATCTATAAGACACAGATCAAGCAGAGAAATGCGCAGATCAAGAAGATTGAGGAGGAAGAGCGCAGAAAGGCAGAGGAGGAGCGCAAGCGCAAAGAGGAAGAAGAGCGCAAACGCAAAGAGGAGGAAGAGCGTAAGCGCAAAGAGGAAGAGGCTAAGAAAAATAATAATACGACGGTCAATAACAGTGACAGCACCGAGAAAAACAATGACAGTACACCGGCGAATGATACTGCTTCGAAGGTGACAGCCGGAAAGGACACTGTGGCGTCTTCGAGCGGAAGCGCCAAAGGGAAGGAAGTGGCAAATTTTGCTTGTGGATTTGTCGGAAATCCCTATGTGGCAGGGGGGACAAGTCTCACAAAGGGAGCGGATTGTTCAGGGTTTACGCAGTCCGTATACAAGGCTTTTGGCTACAGTCTTCCACGAAACTCGACTTCTCAGCGAAGTGTTGGGAAGGAAGTTAGTTATGCGGAGGCAGAGCCAGGCGATATTATATGCTATCCAGGTCATGTGGCGATTTATATCGGGAACGGTAAGATTGTTCATGCAAGTTCTGCCAAGACAGGTATTAAGATCAGCAATGCGCTTTACCGTGATATCTTGTGCGTGCGCAGAGTAGTCTGAGATCAAATATGAAGTAGGAGGGAGAAAGATCCCTCCTACTCATTTTTTTGATGTGCATATTTTTCGCGGGTGGCAAGTCCTCCCCGTATATGGCGTTCAGACTTGTTCACATCCAGCACAGACCGCGCCTGTTTGGCGAGTGTTGGATTCACCTGCATGAGCCGGGAGGTAACGTCCTTATGTACCGTGGATTTGCTCACGCCAAATGCCTTGGCAGTCTGCCGTACAGTGGCGTTATTGTCGATGATATAGACAGCAATATTGATCGCTCTTTCTTCAATATAATCTTTCATAATCTTGAAAAGGGGTCTCCTTCTGAATCATTTCTACATTCTATGAGGGGATGACAGAGATTATGAATGACATCATGGAATCAAGCTTTAGGTTTTCTCACATGCGGACTGAGTTGCAGGGTATATTTGCTGCAAGTTGCTTAGGAGCAAAATACACAATGACAGCGGGGATTGCCGATGAGCGTCTTGCTGCTTGCTCAAACACTGCAACGCGTCAGATTGCAAACAAAAAACGACGCTTTATAATTTATTAATAAATAAAATGAAAAAGATTGTTGACAATAAAAACTGAAAGTAGTAAGTTAGTATATGTAAATATTAGCACTCCATTATAACGAGTGCTAACAAAATCTAAAACTTGGCATAGGATATATTTAGAAAGGAGAGTGGCAGGTTGGATTTAGACGAGCGAAAGCGAAAGATATTGCAGGCAATTATCCGCAATTATCTTGAGACGGGAGAGCCGGTAGGAAGCAGGACCATTTCCAAATATACGGACTTAAATCTAAGCTCTGCTACAATCCGCAATGAAATGTCGGATCTTGAGGAACTGGGGTACATCATACAGCCGCACACGTCGGCAGGGCGCATTCCTTCGGATAAGGGCTATCGTCTGTATGTGGATCAAATGATGATTGAGAAGGAGGAACAGCTCAGTCAGGCGACACAGGAGGTCAAGGAATTACAGAAAATTCTTCTCGACCGCGAAGATAAGATGGAGGCGGTGCTCAAGCAGATGGCAAGAATGCTGGCCGCCAATACGAACTATGCCACAATGATATCGGCGCCTCAGGTCAGGGGAAATAAGCTGAAATTCATTCAGCTTTCCAGAGTGGATGCAAGGCAGCTTTTGACAACGATCGTCGTGGAGGGAAATGTCATTAAAAATGAGATGATCTCCGTGGAGCAGATGCTTGATGACGAGGCGATATTAAAGCTCAATATCCTGCTGAACACGAACTTAAACGGGCTTCCGATCGAGGAGATTAATCTGGCAATGATCTCAAACCTCAAACAGCAGGCGGGCATCTATGCAGGGATTATTTCGGAGGTGATGGATGCTGTGGCAGCAGTCATCAAGGATGGCGAGCATGTGGAGATCTATACGAGCGGTGCGAACAATATCTTCAAGTATCCAGAGCTTGCCGACAATCAGCGGGCAAGTGAGCTGATTACAACCTTTGAGGAAAAGCAGATGCTAAGCGAGCTTGTGCAGGACACCCTCACAGATGAGACAGGAACGGGAATCCAGGTGTACATCGGCAGCGAGACGCCGGTTAAGACCATGAAAGACTGTAGTGTTGTGACGGCGACCTATGAGCTTGAGGAGGGCATGAAGGGCACCATCGGAATTATTGGTCCGAGACGTATGGACTACGACAAGGTAGTCAGTACATTGAAAACGTTGAAAAGTCAGCTTGATACCATCTATAAGAAGGAAGATGGCAGGACTTCATCATAGAAAACAACAGGGTCGTACAGTAAGGATGATATTAAGAGAATATAGAAAGGAAACGAGTGGTTGTGGAAGAAAAGGAATTGGATGAACAAACTATCGATGATGTAAAGTCAGACAGTGCGGATTCAGCGGAGGAGAAACCAGAGAGTGCGCAATCCGATACAGTCTCAGAGGAGGCGTCTGGATCAGAGGTTGAGACAGCGGAAGAAAAACCGAAAAAGAAGTCCTTTTTAGGAAAAGAGAAAAAGGAAAAAACAAACAAACTTCAAGAGAAGGTTGATGAGCTTGAGGACAGAGTAAAACGTCAGATGGCGGAGTTTGACAATTTCAGAAAGCGTTCTGAGAAAGAGAAATCAGCCATGTTTGAGACGGGAGCAAA
This sequence comes from uncultured Lachnospiraceae bacterium, assembly GCA_910586405.1. GTDB lineage: Bacteria > Bacillota > Clostridia > Lachnospirales > Lachnospiraceae > COE1. The sequence continues at coordinate 21,864 of CAJUII010000028.1, read as the reverse complement.
GAGTGTTGTAGAGAAGATTTTACCAGTTGTGGATAATTTCGAGAGAGGACTTGCAGCGCTTTCCGAGGAGGAGATGAAGCAGCCCTTTGCAGAAGGGATGAACATGGTATACAAGCAACTGATCACAGAGTTAGAAAAGCTTGAGGTAAAACCGATCGAGGCGGTTGGCAGTGAGTTTAATCCTGAGCTCCACAATGCAGTGATGCAGGTAGAGAGTGAGGAATATCAATCTGGAGTGATCGCTCAGGAACTTCAGAAGGGATACACGTATCGCGACAGTGTCGTGCGGCACAGCATGGTGGCAGTGGTTCAATAGCTTTTTTCTCGATCGTATTTTTATAGATGCAGATAATAAATAAAATGATTTCATAGATAAGTAGGAGGAAAAAATCATGAGTAAGATTATTGGTATTGACTTGGGTACAACAAATAGCTGCGTGGCAGTTATGGAAGGTGGTAAACCCACCGTTATTGCAAATACAGAGGGAGCAAGAACGACACCGTCTGTCGTAGCTTTTACAAAGACAGGTGAGCGTCTTGTCGGAGAGCCGGCAAAGCGTCAGGCTGTGACGAACGCAGAGAAGACCATCGCATCCATCAAGCGGGATATGGGTACAGATAACGGCAGGACAATCGATGACAAGAAGTACTCTCCACAGCAGATCTCTGCGATGATTCTCCAGAAATTGAAAGCAGACGCGGAGAGCTATCTGGGCGAGACCGTTTCAGAGGCAGTTATTACGGTTCCGGCGTACTTTAACGATGCACAGCGTCAGGCAACAAAGGATGCTGGTAAGATCGCTGGTCTGGACGTGAAGCGTATCATCAACGAGCCGACAGCGGCAGCGCTCGCGTATGGTCTTGACAATGAGAAGGAACAGAAGATTCTGGTGTATGACCTCGGCGGCGGTACATTTGATGTGTCGATCATCGAAATTGGAGATGGTGTCATTGAGGTTCTTGCGACAAACGGTGACACACGTCTTGGCGGCGATGATTTTGACAATAAGCTGATCAACTGGATGGTGGGCGAGTTCAAGGCGCAGAACAGCGTTGATCTTTCCGGCGATAAGATGGCTATGCAGCGTTTGAAGGAAGCAGCAGAAAAGGCAAAGAAAGAGCTTTCCTCTGCGACGACAACCAATATCAACCTTCCGTTTATCAGCATGAACGCAAATGGTCCGCTTCATTTTGATATGAACCTGACGAGGGCGAAATTTGATGAGCTGACAAATGATTTGGTGGAGAGAACGGCAATCCCGGTTCAGAATGCTTTGAAAGATGCAGGACTGACTGCTTCCGAGATCGGTCAGGTATTGCTGGTTGGTGGTTCTACACGTATTCCGGCAGTTCAGGATAAGGTAAAACAGCTCACAGGCAAGGAGCCTAGCAAATCGCTCAATCCCGATGAGTGTGTGGCAATCGGTGCGTCGATCCAGGGTGGTAAGCTTGCCGGCGATGCAGGTGCAGGTGAGATTCTTTTGCTGGATGTCACACCGCTCTCGCTTTCCATCGAGACAATGGGCGGCGTTGCCACGAAGTTAATTGAGAGAAACACAACAATTCCGACCAAGAAGAGCCAGATTTTCTCAACCGCAGCCGACAATCAGACCGCTGTAGATATCAATGTCGTACAGGGTGAGCGTCAGTTTGCAAGGGACAACAAGTCTCTTGGACAGTTCAGACTGGATGGTATTCCGCCAGCAAGACGCGGTGTTCCTCAGATTGAGGTTACGTTTGATATCGATGCAAACGGTATTGTGAACGTGTCTGCGAAGGATTTGGGCACAGGAAAAGAGCAGCATATCACCATCACAGCGGGTTCAAATATGTCTGACGAGGATATCGAGAAGGCAGTCAAGGAGGCCGCAGAGTACGAGGCACAGGATAAGAAGCGCAAGGAGGCGATCGACGCGAGAAATGATGCGGATTCGTTCGTATTCCAGACAGAGAAGGCACTCAATGAGGTTGGTGACAAGATTGATGCGTCGGAGAAGGCTTCCTTAGAGGCAGATTTAAATGATCTGAAGGCATTGCTTGAGAGCACCAAGGATGCTGAGATGACAGAGGACCAGGTAGCAGAGCTTAAGGGCAAGCAGGAAGCGCTGATGTCCAAGGCACAGAACCTGTTCACAAAGATGTATGAAAATATGCAGGGTGCAGCAGGTGCGGCAGGACCAGACATGAGCAATATGGGCGGCGCTGAGCAGGGACCGGACGCAGGTGCAGCAGATGATGTTGTTGATGGAGACTACAGAGAAGTATAAAAAATGAAATGACGTGCAAAGGACACCAAGATACGGTGTTCTTTGCATGAACTGATTCAGATTTTATCATATAAAAGAAAGGCATGGATGAACATGGCAGAGCAGAAGAGAGATTATTATGAGGTGTTAGGCGTTGAGCGTGGCGCGGATGATGCCAGTATCAAAAAAGCATACAGACAGCTTGCCAAGAAATATCACCCAGATATGAATCCAGGTGATGCTGAGGCTGAGAAGAAATTCAAGGAAGCATCTGAGGCTTATGCCGTATTAAGTGATCCTGACAAGAGACGCCAGTATGACCAGTTCGGACACGCTGCGTTTGAGGGTGGCGGAGCAGGTGGATTTGGCGGATTCGACTTCGGCGGGGCTGACTTCTCTGATATCTTTGGCGATATTTTTGGTGATTTCTTTGGCGGCGGCAGAAGCAGTTCGAGGAATAATGGACCGATGAAGGGGGCCAATATCCGTACCAGTGTGAGAATTACCTTTGAGGAGGCAGTCTTTGGCATTGACAAGGAGCTGGAGCTGAATCTCAAGGACACCTGCAAGACCTGTAACGGCAACGGCGCAAAGCCTGGAACTTCACCGGAAACCTGTCATCGCTGCGGCGGGCGCGGTCAGGTAGTGACCCAGAGTAAGACACCGTTTGGCATTATCAGAAATGCATCGGTTTGTCCTGACTGCGGCGGATCCGGTAAGACCATAAAGGAGAAGTGTCCTGACTGTCATGGAAGTGGCTATATAGCAAGCAGAAAGAAGATACAGGTGTCGATTCCTGCTGGCATCGACAATGGGCAGAGCGTGCGTATACGGGATAAGGGCGAGCCGGGAGTAAACGGCGGGCCGAGGGGAGATTTGCTGGTGGAGGTGGTTGTTGACAGACATCCGATTTTCCAGAGGCAGGATATGAATATCTTCTCTACTGTTCCGGTATCCTTTGCGGTGGCAGCGCTTGGCGGAGAGGTACTGATCGATACGGTGGATGGCAGAGTTGTCTATGATGTGAAGGCAGGAACGCAGACGGACACGCGTGTGAGGCTGCGCGGAAAGGGTGTTCCGTCACTTCGCAACAAAGATATTCGCGGCGATCATTATGTCACATTGGTGGTGCAGGTGCCGGATAAGCTTTCGAGTGAGGCAAAGGAGCTTTTGCGACAGTTTGACAAAGAGACCGGAAATAGTCTGGAGGCTGTCAAGAATATGGAGAACAGTGACCAGGGTGACGAGAAGGAGAAGAAAGAGAAAAAACGCAAGGGATTTTTTAATAAATAAAGATGTTATGGTATCAGGCTTCTGCATGATAGAGCAATTAGTGTGCTCTGTCATGCAGAAGCTTTTTGTTATGATGCAATTTTGATGCAAAAAATATGCTTATTTGATGCAAGTACGATACAACTTTGATGATTTCACATTGTATTATGAGAATGATAAAGGAATTAACAGATGATTATAAGAAAGGTGGGTACAGATAAATGAAAAAGTATCACAGATTATTGTGCTTTATGAGTGTATTGTTACTCGTGATCGCGTCCCCAGTGTATTCAGTACATGCCTCGGAGGAGACTGACAAACAGGAGGATAAGACGGGAGCGCCCTATTTTTATGTAGAATCTCAAGAGGTAAATGTGGATAGCTTTCCACTTAAGAAAACGAATGTGATTGCAGATATCAATGGCATGATTGCGGAGATCCATGTGCGTCAGTCTTATTCAAATGAAGGAAAAAGTCCTATTAATGCCTGTTATGTGTTTCCGGCTTCCACCAAGGTGACAGTCCACGGGATGCAGATGCAGATTGGTGATCAGCTCATCACAGCCAAAATCAAGGAGAAAGAGGAGGCGAAGGAGGAGTTTGAGACGGCAAAGGAGGAGGGAAAGAGCGCGTCCTTATTGTCAGAGGAACGTCCCAATGTATTCACGATGAATATTGCAAACATTATGCCTGGCGATGATGTCTCGATCGATCTTCATTACACGGAGCTTATCACACCGACGGACGGAATCTATCAATTTGTCTATCCGACAGTCGTGGGACCAAGATATGTAGGTCCTGTCATAGACGACTGCGGAACGCGCGAGGAGTGGACTGCGACGCCGTATATGCCGCAGGGAAGCGAACCCAAAGACAGTTATGACATTCATGTCAATGTATCTGCTGCGGTTCCGATCACAGAGCTTATAAGCAGTTCCCATGAAATCGCTGTTCAATGGGAGAAAAAGACAAAGGCTGTTGTGTCCCTGTCAGATGCGTCTGACTATGCGGGCAATCGGGATTTTATACTGGATTACAAAATGACAGGACAGGATATTTCGACAGGTATGATGCTAAATACCGGTGAAAATGAGAACTTTTTCATGCTCATGGTACAGCCGCCGGAACGGTACGACATTGAGGATATTCCGCCGAGAGAGTATATTTTTGTGCTGGATGTCTCTGGCTCTATGTCAGGCTATCCGCTCGATACAGCCAAATCGTTAATCAAGAATCTTGTCTCTGACCTCAGGGATACAGACTCCTTCAATCTGGTTTTATTCTCCAGCGACTCGATTCAGATGTCGAACAAGTCGGTTCCAGCGAATAACTTAAATGTCAACAGAGCGCTTAAAATGATCGACGAGCTAGAGGGCGGCGGAGGCACAGAACTTGCACTGGCGTTGAGGAACGCGCTTGCAATACCAGCTAAGGATGAGGTATCACGGAGCATTGTCGTCATTACGGATGGCTATATTTATGGAGAGGAAGAAATATTTGATATAATTCATAAGAATATAGGCAATACGGATTTCTTTCCGTTTGGCATCGGAACGAGCGTGAATCGTTATTTGATCGAGGGCATTGCTAAGACTGGACAGGGCGAGCCGTTTGTGGTGACAGAGAAGGAGGAGGCATCAGAGACTGCCAAACGTTTCAAGACCTATATACAATCGCCAGTATTGACAGATATACAAGTAAAATTTGACGGCTTTGAGGTGTATGACGTGGAGCCCTCTGTTCTGCCGACGCTGTTTGCGCAAAGACCCATCGTACTTTTGGGAAAATGGCGCGGGGAACCGACAGGAACGGTTCAAATCACGGGTAAGGCCGGAAACAGTGATTATGCACAGACGATTTCGCTTGGAGATACGGCGGGTATAAAGATGGTCAACGCAAAGATTGAGAATAAAAACACAGTTCAGTTAAACAGTGCAGACCAGAAAACTGCTGCGGATTTATTTAGCGGGAATCTGGTAAATGAGAGCTTGACAAATACAGCTTTGAAGATCAATGGACCAACGCTCTCCGGCGCAAAAGCTGACAATCAGCTTGTGTCGGCTGTGACGATGGAGAGTGATGTACTCAGTTATCTGTGGGCGCAGAAGCGCATCGAGCGCCTGACAGATTATGGACTGAACAAAGACAATCCTGATGTGAAGGCAGAGGTGACACAGATCGGATTAAATTATAGTATGTTGACACCCTACACATCCTTTATCGCAGTGACAGAGACAGTGCGCAATCCAGAGAAAAACAGCAAGGATGTAAAGCAGCCGCTCTCATTGCCGCTCGAGGTCTCTAACTTTGCGCTAGGTGGTTATCTGTTTGGTTCGGAGCCGTCGGAAATCCTTTTGATGGCAGCACTTGTACTGATTCTGCTGTTGCAGTTACCGTGTGTCAAGAGACATTTGCGCAGAATAAAAACTGTCTGACAGTATTAAACAAATGTTTGTTTGAAATTGGCGCTATGGCGGAAGGCGCCAATTTCGGGTGAGGAGGTTTGACATGAGAAAAAATCTGGCAGTCTATATTCCGGCAGTCTTAGCGGTACTGGCAGTCAAGGTATATTACCGCACAGCGGACAGCGATATGCTATCTTGGATTTTGGCGCCTACGACATGGTGGGTCGAAGGTCTGAGCGGTATTTCCTTTGAAAATGCGGCTCCGGTAGGTTATGTGAGCCATGAATACCGATTTATCATAGCACCTTCCTGCTCTGGTGTGCGTTTTTTGCTGATTGTATTTATCATGATGGTCTTTTCGTTCACGCAAAGAATTGATACCATGCGAACCAAAATCTTCTGGCTTGGCTTTAGTGCAGTGTTTGCTTATCTGGCAACAATTTTTGTCAACGGAATTAGGATTACCGTCTCAATCTATCTGCCGCTTGTCCTGGCGGACAGCGGATGCCTGCCGAGAGGAATGACGGCGTCACAGCTTCATACAATGATTGGTACAACAGTGTATTTCTCTATGCTCTTTGTCATTTATGACCTCGCGGGAAGATTCTGCCAACGCTTTTTTATTCAAATGGAGGTAACGCAATGGAATATGTCAGGGCATTTTTGGACCCCTGTGCTCTGGTATGCGGTCATGGTGCTGGGGATTCCGGCAGCGGGGAGACTGTACCGCAATGACTGGACTGGTTTTCTTCAGTATACAGTGATTGTGGCGGGCGTATGTATCTCAGTCGCGCTTGCTGTCTGTCTCCTTCGAAAAATTTTTTCATCCGGCAGGATGTCAAAAAGGGTCTCATGACAATGAGATTGCATCATTTAATATGATAGAAAAAGATTTTTACAACAAAAAGATTTTATGGAAATAAGAACTTTTGTGTGATATGATAGAGGAAAACATCATTTCGCACAGAAGTTTTTTATTTACAATAACGTAGGTGTAGGAGTGTGAGAAGTACGAAGTCTCACACCGAAAAATGCCAAAGACAGGCGTTTTTCATCTCGATTTGAGCCGCCCAAAGGCGGCATGGGGGATTTTTATGAAATGGATAAAATTCATGATTAAGACAATTACAGACGCGGAGGATCTCATTATCAGCACCCTTTATGATATTGGTCTGGAGGGCGCACAGATTGAGGATAAGATTCCGCTGACACCACTGGAGAAAGAACAAATGTTTGTTGATATTCTGCCCGATGGACCAAAGGACGACGGGATTGCGTATCTGAGCTTTTTTGTCGAGGAAAACGACGAGTGTCCGGTTGATACAGAGGAAATGACGGCAAAGATTCGCAGGGAGCTTGACGGACTTCGCGAGTTTATGGATGTCGGAGAGGGATCGATTATGGTCTCGGAAACGGAGGATATTGACTGGATTAATAACTGGAAGCAGTTTTTTCACCAGTTTTACATTGATGACCTGCTGGTAATTCCGTCGTGGGAGGAGGTCAAAGCAGAGGACAGGGACAAGAAAATTCTTCATATTGATCCGGGAACTGCGTTTGGCACAGGAATGCATGAGACGACGCAGCTTTGTATCCGACAGTTGAAAAAGCACATTACACCAGAGACAGTGCTGCTTGATGTGGGAACGGGCAGCGGCATTCTCGCCATTATCTCTTTGATGTATGGAATCAAACATGTGGTCGGTACAGATCTTGATCCCTGTGCGATGGAGGCTGTGCGGGAGAACATGGAGGCGAACCAGATTGCGCCGGAGCGCTTTGAGATGATGATCGGGAATTTAATCACGGACAAGACAGTCCAGGACAAGGTCGGCTATGGGAAGTATGACATTGTTGTTGCAAATATTTTAGCGGACGTGCTCGTGCCGCTCACTCCGGTCATTGTCAGCCAGCTTAAGCCAGGCGGCGTGTATATTACCTCCGGCATTATTGACGATAAGGAGCAGACAGTGCGCGATGCGGTGGAGGCAGCAGGGTTTGAGCTCCTTGAGGTCACATATCAGGGCGAGTGGGTGAGCGTTACAGCGCGCAAACCCGAGTGAGAGCTGATGGACAGATTACATGAAGATAAGGAGGAGAAACGATGATTGTACAAAATGAATATCCAATTTTGGAGTACAGTACGGAACAAAATGCAGTGATTAATCCCAGCGGTAGAGGGGGACAGGAAAAGGGACCTTTTCCGCGTCTGTGCCTTATGACATTTTTTCAGGAGGTGCTCGACGCATTTGTTGAGCAGTATCATGGAGAGATTATTGGCACTTATATTTCAGAGATGCGTAAATTTCATGCCTATAAGCTTCGATATAAGGAGACAGAAATCTGTGTGGTTCAGGCTGTTGTGGGGGCTGGATCGATCGCGATGATGACGGACTGGCTGTATGGAAATGGGGTTGAGGTGCTGCTGTGCTGTGGGGGATGCGGCGTATTGGCTGATATTCCGGCAGGGGATGTTATCCTTCCTGTGCGTGCGCTCAGAGACGAGGGAGCATCCTATAAATATCTGCCGCCGAGCAGATATATTGAGTTGAACGAGGAGCCGGTGATGGTCTTTGAACAGGTATTAACCGAATATAAGATTCCATATATCAAGTGTACCACATGGTCTACGGATGGTTTTTACCGGGAGACCAAAGAAATGGTGGAGCACAGGATCAAGCAGGGGTGCCAGGCAGTAGAGATGGAGTGCTCTGCCATGGCAGCAATCGCCCAGTACCGCGGCAAGCGATTTGGGCAGCTCTTGTACAGCGGAGATATTTTGGTGGGAAATGAAGAGTACGACGACAGGAGCTGGAATACGAATCTATCTGCGCGGGAAAGGATTTTTCGGGTGACATTGGAGGCATTGCTTCGTTTTTAGAATAGAGGTAGCATACATGTATCATTTTTTTGTGGAACCTTCCCAGATTTATGACAAGCGTGTCATTATTATGGGCAGCGATGTGAATCATATTAAGAATGTCCTCCGTCTTAAACCAGGCGATGAAATCAGTGTCAGCAACGGTGTGGACGGCAGGGATTACCGATGCGGGATTGAGGCAGTCACAGACACAGAGGTGGTGTGTTCACTTCGCTTTATCAAGGAGGATGGCGTGGAGCTTCCCGCCAGAGTGTATCTGTTTCAAGGGCTGCCCAAAGGGGATAAGATGGAGTTGATTATTCAGAAGATGGTAGAGCTTGGTGTGTACGAGATTGTGCCAGTTGCCATGAAACGCTGTGTGGTGAAGCTCGATGCGAAGAAGGCAGCGGCAAAAACGGCGCGCTGGCAGGGGATTGCACAGGCAGCCGCCAAGCAGAGCCGCCGTGCCGTCGTGCCGAGGGTGCAGGAGGTTCTGGGATTTCAGGAGGCTTTAGCTTATGCGGAGCATATGGATGTCCGTCTGGTTCCTTACGAGATGGAGGAATCACTGGAGGGCGCGTCCGGCATGGCGGGCACAAGACAGATTATCGATCAGATCGCACCAGGGCAGTCCATAGCTGTTTTCATCGGGCCGGAGGGCGGTTTTGAGGCAGACGAGATTCAGGCAGCCCTGGACTGCGGCATGAAGCCTGTCACACTGGGAAGGCGGATTCTGCGCACAGAGACGGCGGGGATGACCGTTATGGCGTGGATGATGTATCGGCTCGAACGTTAGATTTCAGCACATACGAGTTCATACAATTTTTTATTGCGTGAACAGTGTCATTCTGTTATGATGGAATATGTCACAATAGGCATAATTATGAATCACAAAAAAGACAAAAACCGCATATTTATATAAATATGAGTACTGTTCTAGGTAATATACGTTTGAAGGTGTGAATATGATGGAAGTTTATCTTGACAATTCGGCGACGACCAAATGTCTGCCTGAAGTCGCGGCGCTCATGACGAGGATCATGTGCGAGGAGTACGGAAATCCCTCAAGTCTGCACAAAAAAGGTGTGGAGAGTGAGAAGTACGTGCGCTATGCCAAAGAAGTCATTGCAAAATGCATGAAAGTACAAGAAAAGGAAATACTTTTTACATCAGGAGGAACGGAGTCGGACAATATTGCACTGATCGGCGGTGCCTATGCGAACTACAGGGCGGGACGGCATATCATAACGACGCGCATTGAGCATCCGGCAGTACTGCAAACCTGCGCTTTTCTTGAGGAGCAGGGCTTTGTAGTGACATATCTTCCAGTCAATCCTATGGGTGTGATTTCGCTTGTGGATTTGGAAAGGGCAATGACCAAAAATACGATTCTGGTATCAATCATGCATACCAACAATGAGGTTGGTGCTGTACAGCCAATCGAGCAGGCTGGAGAACTGATAAAGCGGATGAATCCCAACACGCTGTTCCATGTGGACGCCGTGCAGGGATTTGGAAAATGCAGGATTTATCCCAAGCGTATGCATATCGATCTGTTGTCTGTCAGCGCACACAAGATTCATGGTCCCAAGGGTGTAGGTTTTCTGTACATCAATGAGAAGGCAAAGGTGCGGCCGATTATCTTTGGCGGCGGACAGCAGAAAGGGATGCGCTCCGGCACAGAGAATGTTCCCGGCATCGCGGGCATGGCGCGGGCGATCGAGGAAATTTATTCAGAATTTGATGAAAAGATGAAGTATTTATACAGTATCAAGGAACGTTTCGTAAAAGGCGTGAGCGCGATAGACGGCATCCGTCTCAACGGTCCTGTGGGGCAGGACGGTGCACCGCATGTGGTGAGCGTGTCGATACAGGGAGTTCGCAGTGAAGTGATGCTGCATGCTTTGGAGGACAAAGGAATCTATGTGTCAGCAGGCAGTGCATGTTCCTCGAACAAACCCTCCGTGTCAGCGACCCTTAAAGCAATCGGTGTCGAGAAGCAGTATCTCGATGCTACGCTGCGGTTTAGCTTTAGTCTGTACACGACGGAAGCGGAGATAGATTATACGGTGAACTGTATGAGCGAGCTGATACCAATGCTCAGAAAATACACCAGGAAATAGTGTGAAATATAAAATTTCACCATCCTGATTTGTACGCCTGCTGAGGCAGGCAGATGGGAGTTCGTGTGAGAAGTACGAAGTCTCACAACGAGAAATGCCTGAAATATGGCATTTCTCATCCAGATTTGAGTCGCGGCAGTACCGCGATATAGTGGTTGGGAGTGGAGAAGTTGCAGCGCGTGGGAAGTAGTGGCGGGCTGGAAACATATGGAGGAAAGTATGTACAAAGCATTTTTAATAAAGTACGCAGAGATTGGTGTGAAGGGCAAGAACCGTTATCTGTTTGAGGACAGATTGTGTGACCAGATTCGCTATGCACTGACACGCTGTGATGGTACATTTGAAGTCACGAAGTCACAGGGAAGAATTTATGTCAATGCGCTCTCTACGTTTGACTATGAGGAGACAGTGGAGCAGCTAAAGACTGTGTTTGGCGTCACTGGAATCTGTCCAGTAGTCCATGTGGAGGATGAGGGATTTGAGAAGCTCTGTGCGGACGTGATTGGCTATATCGATAAGGTGTACCCTGACAAGCGCTTTACCTTCAAGGTCGAGGCGCGCAGGGCGCGAAAAAATTATCCGAAAAATTCCATGGAGATCAACTGTGATATCGGGGAGGCGCTGCTCAATGCATTTCCAGAGATTCGCGTTGACGTGCACAAGCCGGATGTGATGCTGCGCATCGAGGTACGGGAGAAAATATACATCTACTCCACAGTCATTCCAGGTCCCGGCGGTCTTCCCGTCGGGACGAACGGAAAGGGCATGCTGCTCTTGTCGGGCGGCATCGACTCGCCGGTTGCTGGCTACATGATCGCTAAGCGCGGTGTAAAGATCGACGCCGTCTATTTCAATGCGCCGCCCTACACAAGCGAGCGGGCGACGCAGAAGGTGATGGACCTCGCACGCATCATATCCAAATACAGCGGGCCGATTCGTCTGCATGTCATTAACTTCACAGATATACAGATGTATATTTATGACAAGTGCCCACACGATGAGCTGACGATCATCATGCGCCGTTATATGATGCGGATTGCCGAGGAGATTGCTAAAACAAGCGGCTGCTTGGGGCTGATCACAGGTGAGAGCATTGGACAGGTGGCTTCTCAGACTATGCAGTCCTTGATGGCGACGAATGATGTGTGCACCATGCCAGTATACAGACCGCTGATTGGTTTTGACAAGCAGGAGATTGTGGAGGTTTCTGAGAAGATCAATACATACGAGACTTCAATCCAGCCGTATGAGGACTGCTGTACGATTTTTGTGGCAAAACATCCTGTGACCAAACCTAATCTCAATGTGATACGGATTCATGAGAGAAATCTTGACGAAAAGATCGACGCGTTGGTAGAGACCGCGCTGGAGACAGATGATGTCATAGAGATCATGTATCAATAACTGTGAATCGTAATAAGGGCAAAACAAAAACCGGGTGCATGGATTGTACCCGGTAAATGCTCAAACTGGACAAGATACGGCTATGTATCTGCACGAAACGATACGGATTATACTAAGTAAGGCTTTAATATTTCCATAACCTCGTCTGTGCCGCCCTCAGCATGGATATTTAAATCAATCGGCTTAGACAGGTCTAAGCTGAAGATACCCATGATAGACTTTGCATCAATGACGTATCTGCCTGAAACAAGGTCAAAATCATAATCGAACTTTGTAATATCGTTAACGAAAGACTTTACCTTATCAATAGAGTTTAAAGAAATCTGAACT
>CAJUII010000028.1:0-9214 GCA_910586405.1 uncultured Lachnospiraceae bacterium | reverse complement strand
TGGAAAAGTCAACTACAGATAAAAAACAGTTGTCATGAAAATTGACGAAAATAAGCTAAAAATATGTACAAATTGACATTACTGCTAAATTTTGTTCGAAATGCAGCATATTCTTTATATACTATGATACTATATAAAGATAGTTGACATAGATTTATTGATTGATAGAAAGGATCAGCATAATAGAATGAAGACCGTAGCATATCACAACTTAGGATGCAAAGTAAACGCCTATGAGATGGATGCCATGCTGCAATCACTGCGGCAGCGTGGATACCAGATTGTGCCGTTTGAGGACAAGGCAGACATCTATATCGTCAATACCTGCACTGTCACAAATATTGCGGACAGGAAGAGCAGGCAGATGCTGCACAAAGCGAAGAAGACCAATCCAGAGGGGATTGTCGTGGCAGTGGGATGCTATGTGCAGTCTGACACGCAGGCAGTGGAGGCGGATCATGCCGTGGACCTTTTGATTGGCAATAACAAGAAAAAGGAGCTGGTTCAAATCCTCGAGGACTACATGAACGGGGTGAAACAGGAAAGCGTGATAGACATAAATCATACGTCAGAGTACGAGGAGATGCAGATCACATCAACCGCGGAGCATACGCGGGCGTATATCAAGATTCAGGATGGATGTAATCAGTTCTGTTCCTACTGTATGATACCCTATGCGCGCGGGCGTGTGAGATGCCGCGCAAAAGCGTCAGTCTTGGAGGAGATCAGAGGACTTGCATCTGTCGGATACAAGGAATTTGTGTTGACTGGAATACATATCAGTTCTTATGGTATGGAGGATTTGCTGACGTTGGTGCAGGCAATCGATACGATAGAAGGCGTGGAGCGAATCCGGCTCGGCTCACTTGAGCCGCGCATTGTCACAGAGGATTTTGTCAGGGGCGTGTCAGCGAGCACACATCTATGCCCACATTTTCATTTGTCGCTACAGAGCGGCTGTGACAGCGTGCTAAAACGCATGAACCGTCATTACACAGCAGAGGAATATCTGGCAGGTGTTCGGCTTTTGCGCAGGTATTTTGAGAATCCGGCAGTCACAACGGATGTGATTGTGGGATTTCCAGGCGAGACAGAACGGGAGTTTGATATCACCAGAAGCTTTGTGGAAACTGTCGGATTTTATGAGATGCATATTTTTAAATATTCTATGAGAAAAGGCACTCGGGCAGCCGTGATGCCAGACCAGGTGCCAGAGGAAGTCAAGGCGCATCGCAGCGGCGTGCTACAGGCGATAGAACAGCGGGATTCGAGCGCATTTCGAGCTTCTTATATAGGAAAGGATGTGCAAGTGCTGTTTGAGGAAAAAAAGGTCATTGAGGGAGAGGCGTATTGGATTGGACACACGAGGGAGTATGTGAAGGTGGCTTGCAGGGCACAGGATACAATACTGGAAAATCAGTTAGCGGTTGGCAAAATCAAGGGATTTCTCCAAGATGACATCCTCAGGATGCAGTTAAAAAAGGTTTAAAAAAATTTTTCATGTTCCTAACTCTTGAATTTTGTACAAAATTAGGCTATGATAAGTACAACAGTGCAAAAATACGGAAGCTCATCGATTGGAAGGAGCATAGAGAATGGAAGATTTGACACGTACACAATTTATACAACTGCTGCCGGAGGATCTCGGAGAGACAGCCTCTGTCAAGGATGTGATAGCTTCTGTCTATGCTGCTCTTACAGAGAAAGGGTACAATCCAGTGAATCAGATCGTTGGTTATATCATGTCAGGGGACCCGACTTATATCACAAGCCATAAGGGCGCGAGAGCCATGATCATGAAGGTGGAGCGGGACGAGCTTGTGGAGGAGATGCTTCGGTCCTATATCCGCAACGCAGGGTGGAACAGAACTGGACGGTTTTAGACTTGATTGACCAATACGGAGAGACACATGAGAAAAATGGGACTTGACTTTGGCGCAAAGACAGTGGGGGTGGCAGTCAGCGACCCGCTGCTGATCACAGCCCAGGGAATTGAGATTGTACGCAGAAAGTCTGAGAGCAAGCTTCGTCAGACCTTGGCGAGAATTGAGGAATTGATCGTAGAGTACGAGGTAGATGAAATCGTGCTAGGTTATCCTAAGAATATGAACGACACAGAGGGTGAACGGGTGGAAAAGACACTTGCCTTCAAAGAAATGCTTGAACGAAGGACAGGTCTTAGTGTACAACTGTGGGATGAGCGTTTGACCACAGTCGCAGCGGATAAAGCGATGATAGAAGCCGGTATAAGACGTGAGGAGCGGAAAGAGCACGTTGACAGGATAGCGGCAGTTTTTATTTTACAAGGATATTTGGACTATCTGAAAAATAAGGAAAGGTTTGGATACAATAATGGAGAGGATTACCTTTAAGCCGGATGGGGAAGATGCTGAGGTGGCATTCTATGTACTAGAGCAGACAACCATTGGCGGGGTGAATTATATTCTGGTGACAGATGCGGAAGAAGAGGAGGATGGCGAAGCATATATTTTGAGGGCTGCCCCCGAAGCAGACGGCGAGAACGAGCAGGTTTATCATATGGTGGAGGATGAAGAAGAACTTGCGGCTGTGGCGGGTGTTTTTGAAAATATGCTGGACGACATTGACCTGATCTAATAAAAACGTTATAGGAGGTTCATTTTGAAACAGAACAAACAACAAAATACGTCAAAGCTAAAGATCATACCTTTGGGAGGTCTTGAGCAGATTGGAATGAACATTACTGCCTTTGAGTATGAAGACAGTATTGTTGTGGTGGACTGCGGTCTGAGCTTCCCAGCGGATGATATGCTGGGGGTTGATCTCGTGATACCGGATGTCACTTATCTGAAGAACAATCAGGATAAAGTGAAGGGATTTGTGATCACGCACGGACACGAGGATCATATCGGCGCACTGCCATACGTGCTTAAGGAACTCAATGTACCAGTATATGCCACAAAACTGACAATGGGCATTATCGAGAACAAGCTGACAGAGCACAATCTGATACACAATGTGCGCAGGAAGGTGGTCAAATTCGGACAGAATATCAATCTTGGCTGCTTCAGGATTGAGTTTATCAAGACGAATCACAGTATCGTGGATGCGGCTGCGCTTGCAATCTACTCGCCCGCGGGCGTTGTGGTGCACACCGGGGACTTTAAGGTGGACTACACGCCGGTGTACGGCGATGCGATCGACTTGCAGCGCTTTGCCGAGCTTGGCAAGAAGGGCGTGCTGGCGCTGATGTGCGACAGTACCAACGCGGAGCGGCAGGGGTTTACGCCGTCCGAGAAAAAGCTGGGTCCGGTTTTCGACATGCTCTTTGAGGAACATAAAAAGACCAGAATCATCATTGCGACCTTTGCGTCGAATGTGGACCGGGTACAGCAGATCATCAATACAGCGGACAAATTCGGAAGAAAAGTGGTGGTCGAGGGAAGGAGCATGGTCAATATTATAGAGACCGCATCGAACCTCAACCGCATCAGTATTCCAGAGAACGCGGTGATTGATATCGAACGGCTCAAAAACTATCCGAAGGACAAGACCGTCATCATTACAACGGGAAGCCAGGGCGAGAGTATGGCAGCCCTCAGCCGCATGGCAAGCGGAATGCACAAGAAGATTTCGATTGGTAAGGGAGACACCGTTATCTTCTCGTCCAACCCGATTCCGGGCAACGAGAAGGCAGTCACAAAGGTTATTAACGAGCTATTCAAAAAAGGTGCGGATGTGATTTTTCAGGACACTCATGTCTCTGGACATGCCTGTCAGGAGGAGATTAAGTTAATCTATACGCTCACGAAACCCAAATACGCAGTTCCGGTACACGGTGAGTACAAGCACTTGAAGGCGCAGGCAAAGATTGCGATGGACTTGGGCATCGACAAGGATGATGTCTTTATATTACAGTCTGGCGATGTGCTGTCGCTCGATGACAACAGTGCAAGCATCACCGGGAAGGTGCCAGTCGGCGCAGTGCTTGTGGATGGTCTGGGTGTCGGTGATGTGGGCAATGTGGTGCTTCGAGATAGACAACATCTTGCGGAGGATGGTATTTTGATCGTGGTGATGTCGCTGGACGGCGCATCGGGCGAGCTGCTTGCAGGACCAGACATTGTATCGAGAGGATTCGTGTATGTCAAGGAGTCGGACGCGCTTCTCGACGAGGCGCGGAAGCTGATTGAGAAGGCTGTGCTTGGATGTCTTAAGAAAAACATCACGGACTGGGGCAAGATTAAGGGAACCATCAAGGATACATTGAGTGAGTTTGTGTGGAAAAAGACAAAGAGACGCCCAATGATACTACCGATCATTATGGAAGTATAAAACGAACCAAGTCTGGGATTTGAAAAGTGGAAGGTTATGCAGGCAGGGAGGAAAGGGTATGGATGTAAAACAGTTCTTGGGGGCGGTCTCTGCGATGATCATTAAAATTGTGGTGGCAGTAGTAATTATTGTCGCGGTGTTCCGGCTTGCGGTATATGCATATGATTTCGGATATAAGGTATTTGCCGACGTACCTGTGAGTGATGGAGAAGGCAGGATAGTCAGTGTGGTGATATCCGAGGGACTGGGAAACAGAGAGCTTGCCAAGATGCTTGAGCAGAAGGGGCTGGTCGATGATGCGAACGTGTTCTACATTTATGAGCTGCTTTCTGATTACAGAAAAAAGGAGCTGAAACCGGGCACTTACGAGCTGAGTACGGCGATGAATGCGGAGGAAATGCTTGAAATACTGTGTGACGACGGTGAGGAACAGGAAGAGAAATAATGGAAAAGGGCAGTGTATGCCCTTTTTGATTTGGAGCAGCTTTAGAGCTTCTCTATGGAGGAGAATTATGGATGAGAGAATGCTGACTTTTATACATTCGTTTGACAGTGGGAAACCAGCGTATCTCGATGCATTGGAACAATATGCAAGAGAGACGAATGTGCCGATTATCAGACCGCAGATGCAGAGTCTGTTGAGGCTTCTGGTCACGTGGGGGCGTCCTATGCGAATCTTGGAGGTTGGGACGGCGATCGGATTCTCGGCGCTGCTGATGAGCGAATATGCGCCGGAAGGGTGTCATATCACGACGATTGAAAAGTATGAGAAACGCATACCGCTAGCGAAGGAGAATTTTGAGAAGGCGGGAAAATCTGGCTGTATTACACTTCTCGAGGGGGATGCGACTGAGATTTTGGCGTCGTTGAGGGAGGATGGTGCCTTTGATTTGATTTTTATGGATGCGGCGAAGGGACAGTATATCAATTTTCTGCCGGAGATCCGGCGGCTGTTATCTCCGACGGGGCTGCTGGTGTCAGACAATATTTTGCAGGATGGAGAGCTGTTGGAGTCAAAGTATGCGGTGATTCGCAGAAACCGCACAATCCATAACCGGATGCGCGCCTATTTGTATGAACTGACACATTGTGAGGACCTGGAGACGACGATACTGCCGATTGCGGACGGGGTGACGCTCTCTGCGAAAAAGAAAGCAGACGCAAAGAGCAGATCAGAGGAGGAGTGAGAATGGATTACAACAAAACAAAAAAACCAGAGCTTTTGGTGCCGGCAAGCAGTTTGGAAGTGCTACGGACGGCAGTCATATTTGGAGCGGATGCCGTCTATATCGGCGGGGAGGCATTTGGACTTCGCGCCAAGGCGAAAAATTTTTCCAGAAAAGAGATGGAGGAGGGCATCGCGTTTGCACATGCGCATGACGTGAAGGTGTATGTGACGGCAAATATCCTTGCGCACAATGATGACTTGGAAGGGGCAAAGAGCTATTTTGCGGAGTTGAGGGAGATGAAGCCGGATGCGCTCATTATCTCGGACCCAGGGATGTTTCTGATCGCAAAGGAGGTCTGCCCGGAGATAGAGATTCATATTTCCACGCAGGCAAACAACACGAACTATATGACCTATCAGTTTTGGTGGCAGCAAGGGGCGAGACGTGTCGTGTCTGCAAGGGAACTTTCGCTGGCGGAGATCAGACAGATACGTGACAAAATACCGGAGGAGATGGAGATTGAGAGCTTCATCCATGGAGCGATGTGCATTTCCTATTCTGGAAGGTGTCTGTTGTCTAATTACTTTACAGGGCGGGATGCCAATCAGGGGGCATGTACGCATCCGTGCCGCTGGAAATATGCAGTCGTTGAGGAGACGCGCCCAAATGAGTATTTTCCAGTCTATGAGAACGAGCGCGGGACCTACATTTTTAACTCCAAAGATTTGTGTATGATTGAATATATCCCTGAGATCGTAGGGGCAGGGATTGACAGCCTGAAAATAGAGGGGCGCATGAAGACGGCGCTCTATGTGGCATGTGTGGCGCGCACGTACAGGAAGGCGATTGACGACTTTTTTGTGTCGGAGGAAATTTATCGTAAGAATATGGAATGGTATAAAACGGAGATTGCCAAATGCACCTACCGCCAGTTTACGACGGGATTTTATTTTGGGAAACCAGATGAAAATACACAGATTTATGACAGCAACACCTATGTCAATGAATACGTATATCTTGGCATCGTGGAGTCTGTGGACGCGCGCGGCTGTGCGAAATTCGAGCAGAAGAACAAATTCTGCGTGGGGGACACAATCGAGCTGATGAAGCCGGATGGACGCAATATCCGCACAACAGTGCTTGCGATGTACAACGAGGAGGGAGAGTCCGTGGAGAGCTGCCCGCACTCGCGGCAGATTTTGTATGCAGCGCTTTCAGACAAGCCCGAACCGTATGATTTGATGCGTGTGGAGAATGCGCGGAATGCAGGTAAATAGCCGTTAACCCAACGTTTCAAACAGACTTTCTTAAAAAATTTTTCATTGTAATGCTCATATTATTTGTAAAATTTTATAAGAAAGTCTTGATTTTTTTGCTGAGATATATTATTGTATAAAAAGTAAAAGAAATTAGGCATGAAGAATATGAAATGCAAAAACGTAACGATTCAAAATTTGATATCATGATCTCGAGAACAAAGGTGTTCCAAAAAAGAAATATCTCTTTTTTTGGAACTTTTTTACTTGTGTCATGAATCTTAGAAAGCGAGGAAATCAATATGAGCGAAGCATTAAACGTCGAAAAAATCTTTGGGGAGAAGGTCTTTACCCTAGAGAAGATGAAAGAGCGGCTTACCCGCAAAGTATTTTTGGAAGTAAAGCGGGTCATGGAGTACGGTGGGGAGCTTTCCATGACGACAGCAGATGTCGTGGCAAAGGCGATGAAGGACTGGGCGGTGGAGAATGGCGCAACGCATTACACACACTGGTTCCAGCCGCTCACAGGCATTACGGCTGAGAAGCATGATTCGTTTGTGTCGCACCCGGATGCAGAGGGCAAGATGCTGATGGAATTTTCAGGAAAAGAGCTCATCAAAGGAGAACCCGATGCTTCGTCTTTTCCGTCGGGCGGACTGCGCGCAACCTTTGAGGCGAGAGGCTATACGGCGTGGGATATCACCTCTCCGGCATTTTTGAAAGAGTCCGGCTGCGGCGTGATTCTCTGTATACCGACAGCATTCTGTTCTTATACAGGCGAGGCGCTCGACAAGAAAACACCGCTGCTTCGTTCTATGGAGGCGCTGAGTGAGCAGGCGCTTCGAATCGTAAAGCTGTTTGGCAACAAGGAGGCGACGAAGGTCACGGCATCTGTGGGGCCAGAGCAGGAGTATTTCTTAGTAGACAAAGATCTCTATATGCAGCGAAAGGATTTGATGTTTGCGGGACGCACGCTGTTTGGTGCACCGGCGCCGAAAGGGCAGGAGATGGAGGACCATTATTTTGGCGTCATCAAGGAGCGTGTCGGCGCATATATGAAGGATCTGAACGAGGAGCTCTGGAAGCTGGGCGTCACCGCAAAGACACAGCACAACGAGGTTGCGCCTGCGCAGCATGAGCTGGCACCGATTTATGAGACGGCAAATATCGCTGTAGACCATAACCAGCTCGTGATGGAGGCGATGAAAAGAGTTGCCTACAAACATGACCTAAGGTGCCTCCTCCATGAGAAGCCTTATGCGGGGGTGAACGGTTCCGGCAAGCATAACAAC
The DNA here is from genome assembly GCA_910586405.1 of uncultured Lachnospiraceae bacterium. GTDB lineage: Bacteria > Bacillota > Clostridia > Lachnospirales > Lachnospiraceae > COE1. The sequence continues at coordinate 1,183 of CAJUII010000028.1, read as the reverse complement.
TGGTCGATCACGACGGACAACGGCGAGAATCTGCTGGACCCGGGCGACACGCCGAATAAAAATATTCAGTTCCTGCTGGTGCTTGCCTGTATATTGAGGGCAGTGGACAGACACGGAGATTTGCTGCGCCAGTCGGCGTCCGATGTGGGAAATGACCACAGACTTGGTGCAAATGAGGCGCCGCCTGCGATTATATCTGTATTTCTTGGCGACCAGTTAGAGGACGTGGTGCGTCAGCTTGTGGAGACAGGAGATGCGGCAAAGGTAAAGCAGGGCGGAAAGCTAGAAACGGGTGTATCGACACTGCCTGATTTTGAAAAAGATGCGACGGACAGAAACAGAACTTCGCCGTTTGCGTTTACGGGAAATAAGTTTGAGTTCCGTATGGTAGGCTCGGCGGACTCGATTGCAAGCCCCAATACAACCTTGAATGCGATTGTTGCCGAGGCTTTCTGTGAGACGGCTGACAGACTGGAGAAGGCGGACGATTTTGATCTGGCGGTGCATGATATCATCAAGGAGTACATGACCGCACATCAGCGCATTATTTTTAACGGAGACGGATATTCTGACGAGTGGGTGGCGGAGGCAGAACGGCGCGGACTGCCCAACATTAAGTCTATGATTGAGGCTGCTTCGACCATCACGACAGACAAGGCAGTTGCGCTGTTTGAGAAGTTTGGCATTTTCACAAGAGTTGAGCTGGAATCCCGCGAGGAGATTATTTATGAGACCTATGCCAAAACAATCAATATCGAGGCGCTTACGATGATCGACATGGCAGGGAAGGATATTATTCCAGCGGTGGCTTCCTACGCGGGAGAGCTGGCAAATTCCGTCATTGCCATCAAGGAGGCTGGCGCTACCGCTGCGGCGCAGATCGAGATGCTCTCAGAGGTAGATGAACTGCTGGCAGAGGCGAAAAAGGCACTCAACACCTTGAAGGAGGTGGAGGCAAAGGCATCTGTGATTGCCGACGCAAAAGAGCAGGCATTTTACTATAAAGATGTGGTAAAAGTGGCGATGGACGCACTCCGCGCGCCGATTGATCAGCTTGAAATGGTGGTGGACAGCACGGTTTGGCCGATTCCTACATATGGTGATCTGATGTTTGAAGTATAGTGGAAAATGAAATGAGCAGGGGAAACCTGCTCATTTTAGGAACTGTGATGAAATTACTTGT
>CAJUII010000027.1:2456-35430 GCA_910586405.1 uncultured Lachnospiraceae bacterium | reverse complement strand
TTCGCCCAGGATTTTTCCAAAGCTTTTCTTTCTCGTTCAGTCAGAGTTATAAAACTGTCATCTAATGATAATTGATGACAATCATTTGTTTTAAAAGACATAGAACATACCACCTTTCTGCATCCACAAAAAGAGCATAGTATCTGTGGATGGGAAGGAAAGCAGGGGCTCCAAGAGGAAGTCCGGGGAACAGGGGGAAGCGAGAGCCCTGCAGACCCTGAACGTGTATTCCAATGACTACGGGATATGCCTGGCACAGAAATTTATTGAAGAGAAGACAAACGAGATATCGGCAGCGCAGGAACTGCTGCGGCTGATGGATCTGTGGGACACGATAGTGACGGCGGATGCCATGAACTGCCAGAAGGAGACCGTTGCGGCAATCGTTTCCGGGAAAGGGGACTACGTTCTTGCGCTGAAAGGGAACCAGCAGATGTTCCATAAAGAAGTCAGGGCTTATTTTGAAGAAGGCGTGCTGGAGGAACTGAAAGGGAAAGAAGGCTGTTATAAAAAGACGGTGGAGCCGGAGCATGGAGGGAGTGCGGTCCGTGAATACTATATCACGGAGGACACCGGCTTGTACAGCGAGCGGGGGAAGTGGAAGAAACTGAGGAGTTTCGGGATGGTGCATAAGGTTTTGAAGAAAGCGGACGGGACGAAGGAGGAAGTTGGGAGATTCTCCTTTCGATTTCAATGCCTTTCTTATGCTGTCCACATCCAGCATGGACAGCATCTTCTCTATCTCGTTTTCATAATCTAACGACACTTGAAAAATATAAATACCCTTATTTATCCATGGACCATTTAAAAATGGGGCTTATTCGTAGTGGGAATACGATACTTACCCCTGTTAGTGATGAAAAAGCACTAACGAATTATTTGTGGCCTATTGTGTCAGAAATGATAAAAACAGCTATTGAGAATGGACAAAATCTTTAAAAAAGTATGCAAATATTGTGGAAAATAGAATGGATGATGAGAGTTGTACGATAGAAACAGTACTCCAAGATAATGCCAACATATTGGAACAGTGTCAAATTTACAAGGTTAATTATCTTCTTATTGATGATGAATATCAAGTTGACATTGAACTGTAGAATGCTATTCATGAGAATTATGAAATATCGTAGTACAAAAACGAATAGATGCTAAAAACGAGTGTTTTGAACATCTTTAAGGAGTGACAATATGAATAATCTACAAAAAGGTACTATTTTAACATTGCTGAAAACGGATAAAATGACCAGTAATTATACAAATAATTATTGGTTCTCATATAAAGACTATTTGGATCCAACAGATGATTTTACGGATTTCTGTTGTGAATGCCTTGAGGGAAAGCATGAATATATTGCCTTAATTGAGAATTTAATCAACAAAGATAAAACAGCAAAAATCTTTGTACAAGTCTATGGATTGGAAGATAACGATAGCGTTATAACCGCTGATACTTTGATTGTTTTTAGTCAATTATCGCTTGCCGAAATAAAGCATATTTTTCATGAACCAAAAGATATATTTCCAGATGATATTGGAGAGCAAACAGACTTTTCGCAACCAACTTTTCTTGTTGGGGATAACGGGGAGTTGATTTCAATTACAGAGCTATCCCATGAGGAGCAGACTGTTTATTATTGCTGGTGGGACTAACGTTTTTGTTATTGCATTAACGATTTTCCTTGTTGATGGGAAAGATTTGGTGGTCAATCTCAAAGCCCCGATATTCTTTATAAAGGGAGATTGCCAAAGAGGGCGTTTCATCATCTATATGTCACCCTCCGACATAAACAGTGATGGCATAGCGGCCTTTGCGGTTTTTCTAACATAAAAATAAATATAATTTCCGTGACAATAAAGATGATGATTATATCAGTTGAAAATGGAATGACCATAATTATTTATGATACGGTTCCGGCAACAAGATTCTGGATACCCGTGATCTGTGTCCTGCTGCTTTCTACGATTGTTGCAAGCGTCATATTGTTTCAGAAATTAGTACAGTACAATGAGGAAAGCAGGAAACGTGCCATGCTGGAAAATCAAGTGCAGCAAATGCAGAAAGAGATTGTTGAAATACAGGATATATACGCTGATATGAGGGGACTTAGGCATGATATGAGAAGCCATTTAGCGAATATTTCTCTGCTTGTTAAAAATGTAACGGGTTTCATGAATGAAGAACTGGAAAGCTATTTAGGAAAAATGGAAGAAACCGTCAGCAAATTAGATTTTATCTACCAGACAGGAAATCCAATCACAGATATGATTCTTCACCAGAAAGGGCAGGAAGCAGAGAAAAGACATATACAGTTCAAGGTTGATTTTGCCTGTCCCCCCAATCTTTTGAATTGATTCTGTCTAAGAATTCCTGATAAGTTTCCATAAAAGCATCATCCTTTTTGCAATCTAAATCTTTTGTTCATTATACAACAGATTCATCAATATAGCTATTATAATTTGCAGGCGGCGCTCAACATTTCCATAAATGTGTTATAGTGTAGATGATACGGTCGGAACGTTGACATCTCGTAGGCTCGATTTTATAATATATACTAGAAAAAATTATAAAAGGTAGAGGGGGAAGCAATATGCCTTTTGGATTTCGGCTGACAGTTGTTGTGATACTGATGGCGGTGGAAGCTTATACCGTATTTCGTATTACGGTGGCGCTCTTGGGCGAGCGGCCGCGCTGGCGGTGTTATCTGTTGTTTTATGTGGTGTACAATGCACTGGAGTGGGGACTGATTTTGGTATTGGAGTTGTTTGAGGGGAATACATGGACAGAACCGCCACTGTGGATTCATGAGCTGGAATACATTTTGACAGTGTTCTTTTTGTGTATGACGATCAGAAGGGGATACCATGTTTCGTTTGACAAGGTGTTTGGCGCTGTGGCGGTGGGCTTTTTTGCGAAGGATATCATTTATGATTTCCTGACCGATGCGGCGGTGTTTTACTCTCCTGTTTTTGATGGAAAGTATCTCTATGTCATAACATCAATTGTGCTGCCATACAGCCTGCTGCTGGTGTTCTCACTGGTGACTTCATTTGTGCTGAATAAGACAGAGTTTTCTAAGTATTTCTTATGTCTGTTTCGGGGGCGTGTGCGGACTGGGGTCACACTGTCTGCCTGTCTGCTGCTGCTCACTGTGAACGCGCTGCGGCAAGTGCTTTTTCCAGACGTGGCGATCAGCTTTGCGTATGGTTTGTTTTGTTTTAGCGTGGTGATCGCGGCGCTGTTTTGCATTCAGTTCAGCGCGATGTATGTGGCGAGCCGCGATAAGGTCAAGGCGCAGGAGGAGACGATCGCCCAGCAGCAGGCGCACATGGAGCTGCTCGAAGAGCTTCAGGGAGAGATCCGCGCGTTTCGGCATGATTTTACAAATCTCTTATCGGGGATGGCATTGTCCGCACAGGAGGGGGACGTGGAAGCGATTCAGGAGTTTATGCGGCGCACCAGTGGGTACTTTGATGAAAAGCTGGGCAGCGAGATTCGGCAGATGGAGGGGTTGTCCAACATTCAGCTCTATCCAGTGCGCAGTCTGATTTCCACGAAGCTCAGTCTGATGCGGCAGCGGCACATACAGGTCACACTCGAAATCATGAAGCCAGTCACAGGGGGACGTATGCCGGTTGAGGACCTGCTGCGCTGTCAAGGGATTCTGCTGGACAATGCGATTGAGGCGGCAGCCAAAAATGATGGGAAAATACGGGTGATTTTATTGCAGGATATGGAGGAGCTGTTCATAGCGGTTGCCAACAACTATGATGAAAAGCCGAATCTCGGCGCCCTTGCCAAAAGCGGATACTCCACCAAGGGCAAAGGGCGCGGGACAGGGCTGTCCAGCTACAGGAGAATGGTTTCCCGCTGCGCGGACTGTGTTTCGCGCACCTATCTCAAGGACGAGTTTCTCGTGCAGGAGCTGCGAATTCCAGTGTAGTGTATTTGAGGGGGGATAAGATGGTTCCAGTGTACATATGTGATGATGAGGCGGCGGTCAGTGCGCTGCTTGAAAAGCTGATTGGCGACCAGATTATGATCATGGGGCGGGATATGGGACCGCTGCGGGTGGCTAGTCATCCGCCCGCGCTGTTAGAATTGCAAAAGCAGGCGCAGATTCCTGCAATTTATTTTCTGGACATTGACTTTCCGGGATATATGAGCGGTCTTGAGCTTGCGGTGAAGCTCAGAGAGTATGATCCGCGCGGATTTATTGTGTTTATTACAGCCCACGACGACATGATGTTTGAGACCTTCCGCTATCGTCTGGAGGCGCTGGACTATATCGTGAAAGGGGCGCCCGCGATGATGGCAGCGCGCGTGAATGCGTGTCTGGAAAGCGTCTGTGAGCGCATGATGAATGAGCCGGACGGGAAAACGGCATACTGCACTTTAAAGGTATACGACACAGTGCGTCATATTCCGATGCAGAAGATCTTGTATTTTGAGGCGGTGGGCAGCCGTCATACGCTGGTGCTGCACATGGATGATGAGGTGCTGGAATTTAACAGCAGCCTGAATCATTTTGAGGAGAAGCTGGGCGGAGACTTCTGGCGGTGCCACCGCAGTTATCTGGTCAACCGCGCCAGAATCAGCAATGTGCGGCTCAAGGAAAACTTTGTAGAGCTTGATAATGGGGAGACATGTCTGCTGTCGCGCAAGGCGAAATCGGCGTATGCCGCTTCGGTGTAGGTGTGTGTATGCGGCATAAGAGGTATTCGTGGGGTTGACGATATTTGGGCAGGGTGATACAATAAAATTACCCGATAGGTAATATGAAAGTGCGAAGGAGGGAGGATGTGGAGTTAATCTACGCATCTGATAAGATTAAGATACAATGTACTAGCATGAAGGCAGCAAGTAAGTTATTTGGCGGAGATGCTGTTCTGGCAAGAAGTCTTTTGGCGAGAATGAATGCTTTACAGGGAGCGGAAACGATCAAAGATATTATTGTTCAGCCGACCTTTCATTTTCATAAACTGGAGAATAAAAATGGAAGGGATTTGGAGGGATTTTTTGCGATTGATGTAAAATCAAGAAGAGAGCAGTGGAGGATTATTTTGCAGCCTTTAGATGAAAACGGGAAGCCGTATATTCCGTGTAATATTGATAGAATAGCTGGCAGCGTTAAAATTGTTGAAATAGTGGAGGTGAGCAAACATTATGAATAACTATATTGAGTATAATGACACAATTGCATTTCACCCGGGGTATTATATTAAGGAAATTGTTGAAGAGAGTGGTCTGACACAACAGGATTTTGCAAAGCGTCTTGATACAACGCCAAAGAATTTAAGCCTTTTAATCAGAGGTGAACAGAGTTTATCAATTGATATTGCGATGAAACTTTCCAGAATGATTGGCACAAGTGTGAATTACTGGCTTAATTTGCAAAATGCTTATGACGCACTAATTGCGGAATTTAAATCGGCGGAGGAGCTTGTTGAAGAACGCAGAGTTTTTGCTTATCTGGATTATAAATATTTTAGAGAAAATTTTGGACTTCCTGATTTGCCAAGGAAAATTGACGAGCAGATTAAACAGGTTCGGGAATTTTTAAATGTGGCAACGCTTTCTGTACTTACTAGAGGGGATATGGCGGTAAGTTTTAGAAGTTCAGCTAAGGAATTGACAGAAATCAATACAGTGAAGGCAAATACAATGGTTCAAATAGCAATTAACAGGGCAGTAAAAAGAACTGTACCAAGATTTAATAAAGCCAAATTTGAAGAGGTTGTAGCGTATGCGTTGACATTGACAAGAAATCATGAAAATTTTTATCCACTGATTCGCGATGCATTTTGCGAAGCTGGTGTAATTTTTGTTATTTTGCCGAATCTTTCCGGTTCAAAGATCAATGGAGCAACTAAAAAGATTGGAAACAGTGTTATGTTGATGGTCAATGACAGACGATTCAATGCAGATACATTCTGGTTCACATTGTTTCATGAAATTGGTCATATAATGAATGGTGATTATGGCATATCATTTGAGAAGGAAGCAGGAGTGCAGGAAGAGGCAGCAGATCATTATGCAGAGGATGCACTGATACCGCCAGTGCGCTATCAGGAGTTTATTCGTGATAATGATAAATTTGACTTGCAGACTATCACTGATTTTGCGAATCAAATAGAGCGCGATCCGGGAATTGTTCTGGGGAGACTGCAAAATGATGGCAAGGTTGGATTTGACGATTGGACATTAAAATCATTGAGACATAAATACAAAGTATTGACAAGGGGATAGGAATAAACAAACAATGCAAAAGATATTGGTAGTGGACGACGCGGAGATAAACCGCGAATTATTGAGAGAGTTCTTGGAGGTGGACTACATCGTCGAGACGGCGGAGAACGGCGGGCAGGCGCTGGCGGTACTGCGTGCGCAGCATGGTGAGATTTCAGCGCTGTTACTGGATTTGCATATGCCGCATACAGACGGCTTTGCGGTCATTGAGCAGATGCGGAAACAGGGGTGGATGGAGAGCATTCCGGTGCTGATTATCAGCAGTGAACACGCGGTAGAGGCGGAGAACAAATGCTTTGAATTGGGCGTGTCGGATTTTATTCACAGACCATTTGTGGACTCTATTGTCAAGAACAGGGTCAGAAATACAATCGAGCTTTTTAACTGTAAGAACCAGTTAGAACGAAAGATTGAAAAGCAGTCTGAGACTTTGCGCAGACAGGAGCAGATCATCAAGATACAGGCAGAGCAGCTCAGCACGGCAGAGTCGTTTAACAGGCTGATGATGGAGTACCGTTCTGTCATCATGGAGGTGGAGACAAGGCTGAAAGTGCTCAATGCCATGTTTTCAGAGCAGTACAAGAGAAACCCGTTCGAGTCGATTAAGAGCCGTTTAAAGAAGCCGGAGAGCATTTACAAAAAGCTTGTGCGCAAGGACTGCCCCGTCACGGTTGAGAATATTAAAGAACATATTGCAGATGTCGCCGGACTGCGGGTGATTTGCTCGTTTCCAGACGATATCTACCGTCTGGAGAAGCTGCTGCTCAAGCAGGACGATATTATTTTATTGAAGAAAAAAGACTATATCAAAAACCCGAAATCCAATGGCTACCGAAGTCTGCACCTGATCTTGAGCGTGCCTGTTTTTCTGCCGGACGAAAAGAAGTATATGAAGGCAGAAGTGCAGTTTCGGACGATTGCCATGGATTTTTGGGGAAGTCTCGAGCACAAACTAAAATACAAGAAAAATATCAACAATACAGAGGAGATTGAGCGGCAGCTCAAAGCGTGTGCGGATTCGATCGAGGCGTTAGATTATCAGATGCAGAAAATACGGGATAAAATCGACCAGTCGGAGGGAGAATGCCTATGAGAGAAATTATTTGCTTCCACAATCCTGATGAAAACAATGGATATCTCAGCAATTGGTATCGTTGCGATTTTTCGGCGGAGGGTATTCGATACTCCTCTATGGAGCAGTACATGATGTACCAGAAGGCGGTGCTTTTTCGTGATATAGAGATGGCAGAACAAATCTTAGCGACAGACAATGTGGGAAAAATAAAGGCACTTGGGCGGTCAGTCCGAAACTATGAGGAGATCGTCTGGAATGGTATGCGCCAGATCACCGTTTATCGGGGACTTTGTCAGAAATTTGAGCAGAATGCAGCGCTGAAAAACAAACTTCTGGCGACACAGGACAGTATTTTGGCAGAGTGTGCAGTTCAGGATAAAATCTGGGGAATTGGTCTTTCGATGAAGGATGAACGGCGGTTTGATATGAAAGAATGGCAGGGACAAAATCTGCTTGGATTTTCATTGATGCAAGTGCGTGCTGTACTGCAATAGCGGGACATGAATTTTACCCGGCAGGGCTATTGTTTTTTTGAGGCAAAGCGGCTATAATAAAAGCCAGTTTACGAGAAGGCAGGGAGGTACAGATGAAAACGCTTATGAAAACAGAAGGCCGTCATATTTCCAATCAGATCACAGAGGGAGTTATCTGGAAACAACTCCTTTTTTTCTTTTTTCCAATTTTGTTCGGCACTTTTTTTCAACAGCTCTACAATACGACAGATGCGGTGATTGTGGGGAAGTTTGTCGGAAAGGAGGCGCTGGCGGCAGTGGGGGGACCTGCGGCTACGCTGATTAATCTGCTGATTGGATTTTTCACAGGGCTTTCCTCCGGCGCGACGGTGATTATCGCGCAGTACTATGGTGCGAAGAAAGAGGAGGATGTGAAGAAAACAGTACATACCGCAGTGGCGCTCTCGATTGCGGGCGGCGCCGTGATCATGGTGCTGGGTATGCTTTTTTCATCGGCGGCGCTTCGGGCGATGAATACGCCGGAGGAGATTCTTGCGCCCTCGGTCGTGTATATGCGCGTTTATTTTCTGGGCGTCATTCCCTCGCTCATCTACAACATGGGCTCAGGTATTTTGCGGGCGGTGGGGGATTCGAGGCGTCCGCTTTACTTTTTGATTTTATCCTGTTTTGCAAATATTATATTGGACGTTCTTTTTGTGACGGTGCTTCAAATGGGCGTGGTCGGTGTGGCGGTGGCGACAGCGCTGTCGCAGGTCGTCAGCGCGATGATGGTGCTGGTGACGCTGCTGCGGACGGAGGACTCCTACCGCCTGTCTGTCCGTGAAATCCGTTTCGCACCTGTACTTTTGCACAATATTGTCCGCATTGGTCTGCCGGCGGGGATTCAGTCCACGATGTATTCTGTCTCGAATCTCATCATTCAGTCGAGCATCAATGCTTTTGGCACAGACACGATTGCAGCGTGGACGGCTTACGGTAAGGTGGACGGCATTTTCTGGATGATTATGGGGGCGTATGGCGTGTCGATTACAACCTTTGCAGGGCAGAATTTCGGTGCGGGCAAGTACGACCGCATCAGGAAGAGCGTGCGTATCTGTATGGGTATGGCGGCGTTTACAAGTGTGCTTTTGAGTGTGATCGTGCTTGCGGGCGGACGTGTGTTTTTCGGGCTGTTTACCGATGACCCCAGCGTCATCTCGATTGGACTTGGAATGATGTGGGTGATCTCTCCAAGCTATATTACGTATATCTGCATTGAGATTCTCGGCGGCACGACGCGCGGGTGCGGCGATGCGGTTCCTCCGATGCTCATGACCTGTGTCGGCATCTGTGTGCTTCGCGTCATCTGGAACTTGGCAGTGGTTCCGCTGCGGCCGGAGGTTTCGACAGTGGCGTTTAGTTATCCCCTGACGTGGTCGGTGACTTCGCTGTTTTTTATCGTCTACTATCGAAAGGGCGGCTGGCTGAAACGGTGCCGGGGGATTGGGCAAAATGCTATTTGAGCTGTCAGGAGCAGCATGGGAGAATCCTATGAAAAAATACAAGAAAACGTTAACAGCCTGTTATCTGGGCTTTATTACGCAGGCAATCTCGGCCAACTTTGCGCCGCTGCTATTTCTAAAATTTCATGTTGCGTATCAAATTCCTTTGGGAAAAATGGCGTTGATTCCTACGGTGTTTTTCCTGACGCAGCTTGCTGTGGATATTTTCTGTTCTTATTATGTGGACCGCATTGGGTATCGAAAATGTGTGATCGCTTCGGAGTTGTGCGCCGCAGCCGGGCTGATTGGGCTTGCGTTTTTGCCTGATATGCTGCCCAATCCGCTGTCTGGCATGATCGCAAGCGTCATGATTTATGCAGTTGGGAGCGGGTTAATAGAAGTGCTGGGCAGCCCGATTGTGGAGGCCTGCCCGTTTGAACACAAGGAGGCCGCTATGAGCCTGCTGCACTCTTTTTATTGCTGGGGTTCGGTCGGTGTTATCCTGCTCTCGACAGTCTTTTTCGCGTTTTTTGGCATTGACAGTTGGAAGGTGCTTGCGTGTATTTGGGCGCTCATTCCGCTCTGCAATATCTACAACTTTGCGACATGCCCGATTGAACATACGGTAGATGAGAGGAACGGCATGCCCGTCAGCAGGCTGTTTCGGATTCCGCTGTTTTGGCTGTCGATGCTGCTTATGGTCTGTGCCGGCGCTTCTGAGCTGGCTATGGCGCAGTGGGCTTCCGCGTATGCAGAGGCGGCGCTGGGACTCTCAAAAACGATGGGGGATTTGGCGGGACCTTGCATGTTTGCAGTGACGATGGGCATTAGCCGTGTTATTTTCGGGAAAAAGGGCGACAAGATGGATTTGATTCAATTTATGACAGGCTCAGGCGTGCTGTGCCTGTGCTGTTATCTGCTGGCCTCTGTATCGGACAGCCCTTTACTGGGACTGATTGGCTGCGTCCTGTGCGGCTTTTCCGTTGGCATTATGTGGCCCGGTGCAATCAGTATATGCTCCAGGCATCTTCCGCACGGCGGAACTGCCATGTTTGCTTTTCTCGCGACGGCAGGGGATTTGGGCGGCGCGTTTGGACCGGCGCTGGTCGGCAATATTACACAGCACGCGGACAATGATTTAAAAACAGGAATGCTCGCAGGCTGTGTATTTCCGCTGGTGCTGGTGGTGTCGCTTATCATGCTAAGGAACTGTAGGAAAATAACTAAAACATCTTGACTTGTCTCCTGTAATTCCTATTGAGAATGGAGAGCTGCTGTTCACGGCAACAATGCAGGAAATAAGGCTGGCTGGAATAAAGGTATTAGTAAGGAGAAAAAGACAAATGAACAAAATCAACAGAGACGATATGCTGGAGCTGACAAGGCGCATGACGCCGAAACGCAACTGTTTTTCCCGGATTGCGGGGGCGTATTTTGACGAGGAGGGATTGGTTGACGGTACCTTCAACCGCCATTTTCTAAAGCTGCCGCAGAAGGACATTGACGCCAACCTAAAACTTGCCAAGACGGTGCCTTTCTCGGAGACGAACAGGAATCTGCGGTATTATCCTTTTACGAAGGACGATGAAAAAGCAGGACACACATGGCAGATGCTGATGGGGCTCAAAGACTGTGAATTAAAAAATGATGCGCTGCTCGATTTATTTTATGAGTTTATCGGTGAAAAGTACGATTCGGCAAAACCGTATGCGGTGCGCATCGTATATGGAAGCTACGATATTCCCATCAAGGCAAAGGACAAAGAAAACCTGTGGGAATCCGAGGAGGTCTACAAATTTATCATATGCACTTTTTGCCCGCTGCTTGAGGATTATGAGGCGGGGGCGCCGGAGTGCGGATTCCTGTTTCCGGCGTTTATGGACAGAAGCGCTGATCTGCATGGCGTTATGGTATATCAGGCAGACGAGAAGCACCCTCATCAGGAGCTTGTAGAGCAGATATTATTTCAGCGATGAAATCATATCTGCTCCTGGTTAACCAGCCATATAAAGCCCGTCGAACACGTCCAGCACATTCTTTTGCAGTTCGACGACCTCAAAGTTCTCCAAGTGTACCCATCCCTGTTGTCCGTCTTTTGTTTCCAGAAGTATCCAGTTCCAGTCGGCGGAGGTCTGTAGGAAACGCACGCTTTGCGGGTCTATGGTAAAAGTGTCATCAACCCCGACAGCAGTGTGCAGGGGCAGCGCATCATATAACTGCACCCAGTTTCTGCTCGTGAAATCATATACGTCCTGCGGAATTTCTTCCAGCAGTCCGTTTGGACCAAGCTGCCAGCGCACAGTAATCCAGTCGGTCTGCACGATTTCTTTGCGGATTGAGCTTGTGATAATGCCGTCGGAGGAAATATCGCACCGGCGGATATCAGCGTCAAAACCGCCGATTTCAGTGAGTTGTCCATTCTGATATTGATAAAAATGCGTGTACGGGTCGGCGCTTGGACCGTCCTCATAGAGCGCCAGCAGGATCGTTTGTCCGTCAAGGCTGAGTCCCCAGAGGATATTGGCGACATTGTATCCAAAGCTTTCCAGCGCTGCGCTGCCGATTTGCAGGTGGTAATATGCCAGTGGGTCATCTTCCCGGTAGTACTCTAAAGCCTCGGGAGACGTGGAGGGCGAGAGCGTTACTTTTTCCGCAGTGCCATCACCGTCCATGTCCAGATAGGCGATATTCTGTCCGCGAAGCCTGTTGGAAAGATTGACGAGTGAGCCAGTGTTTTGCAGGATTGACTGCGTGATGCCAAGCCCAAACTGCTGTTGCTCAGCTTCCGTCAATTGCGTGATGTTTTTCTGGTTGAATGCCACGTCTTTGTCCGTGTAGAGCATCATGGTGTCAACGGCATCGGGATAACTGTAGTAAATCTTTATCATGCCATCATATAACCAGAAGTCTGAAATAAGGGCGTTTTCCCGCACCATCGGCAGGTCGCCTGTCTGTAAAGAATCTAGGTCAATCCAGCGGATTGTATTGTCAGCCCAGTCGAGTGCGCCTTCTGTATAGGTACGGTCTGTCTTAAAATAAAGCTTTTCTTCAAATACGGTCATCTGTATATTGGTTCCCGCAAACCCTGCATAAATCTGCTCGGCGGCAGAAGCATTTTCGGCTTTTCGGAAAATACCGTTGTCGCCTGACTGATACGTGACGCCATTGTATTCTAGTTCATCATAAATTTCGTTGTTTTCAAGAACTCCAGTTTGCATTCCGGCATCCGTGTTTTCTGGCAGGGCTGTTGTATCAGGCGCAGTGGCTGCCGGCGCCGTTAAGAGATGGTCTGTACTGCTTGCTGTCGGCGCCGTGTCGTCTGTGCCCGGATTGGCGTCGTCTGATGCTGTCGGATTGGTTTTGGGTGTGTCCGCAGAGGAGACCGCCGGCGTGGTGAGAAAGACGCCGCAGCCGACAGCGGAGAGCAGCACAATCAGCACCGAAACGGCGGCAAGCGGTTTTTTGTACGCGAGAATCCGCTTGATTCTGCCTTTGATATTGTTTTCACCAAATGAGATCGGTGTTGGGAAATTGTTCTTTTGCCGCCAGCTTTTGGATGCTGCCAGTGCCAGCAGGGATTCGCTGTAGTCTGCTTTTTTGTCCTCGCCGAGACGTGCGAGCACTCTTTCATCGCATGCCTTTTCCAGTTCTCCCTGAAAGATTTTGTACATAAACCATAGAAAAGGATTGAACCAGTGTATGCTGATGATGACAAAAGATACCATTTTCCAGACAGGGTCAAGATAGCGGATATGCATTTTTTCATGAAGAAGAATGTGTGCTTTTTGCTGGTCAGTCAGTGCTGGAATCAGATAGATCCGCGGCCGGAGGATACCTGTCACGCAGGGAGAGGGAATGGCGTCAGTCTCGTATATCCCTCTGCACAGCCGCATGGAGAAGCGCAGCCGGTATTTTAGCCGCAGGCAGGAGAGCAGCGCCCAGAGCCATAGGAGAATCATTCCGGCCAGCCATATGCGGGAGCCGGCGGTCAGGAATCGTTCATAGGAAGTTTTTGCCGGCTCGATGCCGCCGTTTGCACGTTCGTAATAGTATGTCATCTTATTGCCGTTTGCGTTGGCGGCGATGGGACTGCCAGCGGCGACAGCACGTTCGTATTCATGACTGCCTTCGAGGGCTGTCTTATAGTTTCCGCTGTAAGTGTGATCGGCGCTGAGCGCACGTTCAAGCTGGCTCGGAAACCCAGTATTGCCAAGCTGGAGAAGGCTTATGCTGGAGGACACAGAGAGCGGAACGACGAGGCGCAGCGCCACCAGCCCCCAGAGCACCATGGAAATCCATCGCGGCGTCCGTGTGTAGTTGACAAGCACACAGATCAGTATCACGCCGCACCCAATAGAGCCATAAAAGCTTAGGCGCAGCACCTCCTCAAAAAGTTTTTCTATCAGCATAGTCAGTCCCCCTCTTTCTTTATGCGGCTTTGGTCAATGAGACGCTGTATTTCGTCCGCGTCCTTGTCGCTGAGTGTTTTTCCTTTCGTGAAAGCGGCGATAAAGGCGGGCAGGGAACCGCCGAAGGTGTCTGCGACAAACTGCTCGCTCTGCCGTTTGTGAAAATCCTCCTTGGGTATTTGCACAAGGACTGTGCCGTTGTCATTCTGAAAGATACCGCGCTGGCAGAGGCGTTTTAACATGGTGTAAGTCGTTGTGCGTTTCCAGCCAAACGCCTCTTGACATGCTTTGACCAAGTCCCCTGTGCGAATGGGCGCAGATGCCCATATCATCTCCGCGAAGCGGGTTTCCATCACGCCTAGTTTGTTTTCGTCCATTGTTGATTCCTCCTTTTTGTGTTCCATATGAGACGCGCAACGGACTCGTAGTTTCCTTTAGAGAGGTGCTTGTGTCTAATGATATTAGACATATATAGTCTAACGCTGTTAGACACATTTGTCAAGTAGGAACCGTGAAATCGTGTGATCATTTATCAGAAGAGAAGCGTGAAAATGTCTAGCGAAGATTCCGCGGTTCAAACCGTGATGCGCTGACGTTATGAAGTGTTTTTAGGGGATGATGTGTTGAACAGTAGACGAGGGGGAAGGGTTATAAGTCAACTGTAATGAAAGAATTGCATTTTCGTGCGCGCAGTGATACAATGAGGGGCAGGATGTAATTTAGAATACTGAATGGAGGAAAAAATAATGGTTTCACAAAACTATAAAGATATGCTTGGCGCGAAGTCTGTGATCAGGCAGATGTCGGAGTGGGCAGCAGAAAGAGCAAAAGAGATTGGGCGCGCGAATGTGTTTGATTTCAGTCTTGGGAATCCCTCTGTGTCGGTGCCGCAGGCGTTCACGGATAAGATGACAGAACTGTTAAAAACGCGTGATACGATGGAGCTTCACGGCTACAGCCAGTCACAGGGCATTCCGTCTGTCCGTGCGAAGTTTGCAGAATTTTTGAATCAGGCATTTGGCATGACGTATACAGCGGAGCATATATTCATGACGACAGGCGCCGCAGGCGCCGTGGCACATGCAGTGAGGGCTGTCACACAGCCGGGGGATGAGGTCATCACGTTTGCGCCGTACTTTCCTGAATACAACCACTATGTAAATCAGACAGGTGCGGTGTTGAAGGTCGTGCCAGCCGATACGAAGCAATTTCAAATTAATTTTGAAGCGTTGGAAAAGATGTTGAATCCAAAGACTATGGCGTTGCTCGTCAACACACCGAATAATCCGTCCGGTACAGTCTATTCAACAGAGACGATCGAAAGACTGGCGCAGCTTCTTGAGGAAAAACAAAGAGTGTACGGTCATGATATTTTCCTGATTTCGGACGAGCCGTACCGCGATATTATCTTTGATGGGGTTGATGCGCCGTACATTTCAAAGTATTATGATAATTCGCTCTCGTGTTATTCCTTTGCAAAATCACTTTCCATACCAGGCGAGCGGCTCGGATATATCGCGGCAAATCCCAAGTGTACGGACAGCACATTGATTTCGCCGATGTGCGCGCAGATTTCGCGGGGAATTGGTCATAACTGTCCGCCTTCCATCATACAGATAGCAGTGTCAGAGGTTTTGGGACTCACGTCAGATTTGTCTGTCTATGAGACCAACATGAAGATAATCTATGAAGAACTTGTGAATCTTGAATTTGAGGTTGTGAAGCCGGGGGGAACATTCTATATCTTTCCGAAAGCGCTGGAGGAAGACTCCGTGGCGTTCTGCAAAAAGGCGATGAACTATGATCTGGTGCTGGTGCCGGGTGACACGTTTGGGTGTCCGGGATATTTCCGAATGGCATACTGTATTGAGACGGAGAAAGTGCAGCGTGCAATGCCGGCATTGCGCAGATTTGTCGAACAGGAATACAAACATTAGTGTGTTTTTCAGCTCAATTTGTGATTCTGCGAAAAGGAATCATGAAGGTTCGTGTGCTGACATTGCAGAGAAGCTGCGAAAAATATTATTTTCGCGGCATAGTGGGAGGAAGTTATGGTTGAATGTGGTCTGGTGCTCGAGGGCGGCGGCATGAAGGGGATGTACACTGCCGGGGTTCTTGAGTACTTCATGGAGAAAGAGTTGTATTTTCAGAATTGTTATGGTGTCTCAGCGGGGGCTTGTCATCTGTGCAGCTACATCTCAAAACAAAAGAATCGCGCTTACAGGGTGGGATTGAATTATCTGAAGGATAAGCGATATTGCAGTCTCCATAGTCTCTTGACGACAGGGGATCTATTTAACGCGGACTTGTGCTATAATCAGATTCCAAATAAACTGGACCCTTATGACTACAAGACTGCGGCAAAATATGAGGGCAATGCCTACGCGGTGGTGACAAATATCCGAACGGGGAAACCAGAGTATATGCCTATGCGCGAGATGTACAAGGACACGATCGCAGTACGGGCATCCGCATCTCTGCCGCTGGTGTCCAGAAATGTGAAAATCGGCAGTGAATATTATCTTGATGGCGGTATTGCCGATGCGATTCCGATACGAAGGGCGATAGCGGACGGCAATGTGAAAAATGTAATCATACTCACTAAGGAAGTGGGATATATCCGAAAGCAGGCCTCGCCGGCAATGCTGAATTTGATCAAATTCAAGTATGCCAAATATCCTAAAATCTATGAGCTGACAGCGGACCGCTATGCGCGTTACAATGAGACGCTGCAGTTTCTTGAGGAGGAGGAGAAGGCAGGGCGGGCATTTGTAATCCGGCCGCAGAGAGCGAATGATATCGGCAGGATTGAGAAAGACAGGGAAAAGCTCGAGGCGCTCTATCGGTTAGGGTATAAAGATGCCAAAAAGCATTATGGAAAGTTGGTGGCATTTTTGAGAGATTGATGTCCTTGGGCGAATGCCATGGAAAGGATTCGCTCTGTGGCAGGGTATGAGTCAAAGATGCAGGAGGAGTAAAATATGATAGAACTTCTAAAGGCGATACTGTTTGGTATCGTTGAGGGAATCACGGAGTGGCTTCCTGTCAGTAGTACAGGACATATGATCATTCTGGATGAATTTATCAAGCTTGATTGTACGCCGGAATTTTTGGAGATGTTTTTGGTGGTCATTCAGCTTGGCGCGATACTGGCAGTTGTCATTTTGTTCTGGAATAAGATATTTCCATTTCAGTTCAGGGACAAAACGAAGCCAGTGATAGAGATGGATAAAATCATGCTGTGGCTGAAAATTGTTGTGGCATGTATCCCGGCGGCGATCGTGGGAATATTGTTTGATGATGTGTTTGAGGCTTTGTTTTATCATGCGATTTCTGTAGCGCTTGCATTGATTGTGTTCGGCGTGGCATTTATCATAGTGGAGCGAAGGAACAAGGGAAAACGTGCGAAGATTAGAAAACTTGATGATATCACTTTTCAAACCGCGTTTATTATAGGGATATTTCAATTGATCGCCGCGATTTTTCCTGGCACTTCAAGGTCAGGAGCAACGATTGTAGGTGCGCTGCTCATCGGAGTTTCGAGAAGTGTAGCGGCAGAATTTACCTTTTTTCTGGCGATACCGGTTATGTTTGGTGCAAGCCTGTTAAAATTGGTGAAATTCGGTCTATCGTTCACGACGCTGGAGGCAGGAGTGCTGATCATCGGAATGCTGGTATCATTCTTTGTGTCTATTTTCGTGATCAAGTTCTTGATGGACTATATTAAAAAGCATGATTTTCAGGTGTTTGGATGGTATCGGATTGCGCTTGGAATCATTGTTATCGCGCTTGGCGCAGGCGGTATCATATCCGTTTAATAAGGAATTGTCAGAACGGTTTATTTGGCGGTTTTGATAAAAGAAGAGCTTTATGAAAATTATCATAAAGCTCTTTTTGCTGCAAAGCAAGCTCTTATAATTATGTTTTTAGAGAGGTTCTACTGTTTCTGTACAGGAACCCATAGTTCACAAAACAGATTTGGTTCACTGCGCTCAAAGTAGATTTCATAGTCGGTGTCATCTGTCTGTGTGTAACCTGTCTGGGGTGTAAATTCCTTGTGGAACTTGCTCCAAGTCTCGCCAAGGCAGTCTCCGTCAGGGCCAAAGCATTTGAATACCGCATATTCTGCCGGTTCCGTTTTCCACAGTGTACAGCCATCTGCCAATAAGCCATCGAGTCCAGTGACGTCCGTATCTTTATCATATATGATGCCGATACCGTAGTCAAAGTGAGTCTCGTTGTCCTTTGTAGGGCTGCACAGACCATACAGGTCCCGTTGTCCCTCAGGACGAAGTGATTTCAATCGGTCGATCAGATGACGCGCACCGCATTCTGCCCAAAAATCAGGAATGCTGTGATCGTTGTCGTCATTGATGATCTCAATTGGAAATGCTCTTACAATTGCAATAAACTGCTGTTGTCCTCTGTGTTCCATTCTGTAGTCCATAATATTACCACCTTCCAATGTTATTTTTATCACAAGAGGGTTGAACAGATGTAGCTTTGCACCTTTTTGTTTAGCCTGTTTCGGCGTGGAACCATGAAAACGAGAAAAGGCTTTTGAGAAGCTTTCGGGAGATTCATAGCCATATTTATATGCCGCGTCAGTCACAGACAACGCTGTCGTCTGTAGTTCCTGAGCGGCGAGCGTGAGACGCCGGCTTCGGAGATACTCGTTGGCGGTCATTCCAGTGATAAAGCTAAAAGTCCGGTGAAAGTTGTAGCCTGACATATGAACGCTTTTGGCAATATCCGTGTAATGAATATCTTCGTAAATGTGTTCCTCCATATACGAAATTGCCTGTTGAATAAACTGTATCGACATCTTGTTTGGTTCCTCCTTCCTGTGTAAGTTCATTATAGTCGATGGAAGCTGATAAGTCCTGTCCCTGTTTGCACCAGTTTGTTCCTGCACACGCTTTGCAGTAACAGGCGCGGGAACAAACTGATTATCGGGCAACAACTTTTTGCCTGTAATACAATGTCGATAAAAACTTGCCGATTTGCCTGGAGGCGTATCAAATTAGTTCAAATTTTTGCAGCATCTTATTTAGGAGATCAGCTTGTGTGGCAAGTTCGTCGGAAGTCGCGGAAGTCTCTTGCGATGCGGCGGAGTTGTCCTGTATTACGCGCGCGATCTCATCGATTCCGATGCGAAGCTGCTCCATGCTTTCTGCCTGGACAGCTGAGTTTCGGGCAGTATTTTTGATCATCTCATTTACGTGGTCAACAGCGCTTACGGATTCTTCTAAGGCAGCCATGGCGTCTATGGCAATATTGTTCCCTTTGCTGATCTCCTCCATGGAGAGTTCGATCAGACTGCGGGTAGAGCTTGCGGCCTTGGCGCTCTCAAGTGCGAGTTTTCCGATCTCATCTGCCACGACAGCAAAGCCTTTTCCGGCGTCCCCTGCGCGGGCAGCTTCGATGGATGCATTCAACGACAACAGATTTGTCTGGTCTGCAATTTCCTCTATGGCTTGAATAATGCCGACAACCTGCTGGGAGGTCTTACGAATCTCCTCCATCGCATCCATCATCATTGTCATTTTTTCCTGATTCTGCTCGATCATAGCTGTCACTTTTGCTGTCTCCTTTGCGGAAATCTCGGCATCACGGTGGCTTTCCTCCACATGATCTGCAACGCTGTTGGTGGTTGCGGCGAGTTCTTCTACGGAGGCGGCCTGTAACTCCGCGCTCTCTGCCAACATCTGAGAGGCATTTGCAAGTTCGGATGCGCCCGCGGACACACGCCCGGAGCTTGCGTTAATCCCCTCCATCACATCGTTCATGGAGGATGATATGTTGAGCAGTGCGGTCTTTATTTTCTGAAATTCTCCAACGTAGTCATTTTTTAACGCAATGCGCAGTTTTCCGTCGGCGATGCGCGTGAGTGTTTCGGCAGTCTCATCGATGTAGACGATGTATTCTTTGAGGCGGCTGACTGTTTTGCCGATGGATTCGCCCAGTTCTCCGATTTCATCGTTTGAGGTAATCTCAAGACGGACATCTAAATTGCCGGCTGCAAGCTGCTGGGCGGTATGGTTCAGCGCTAAGATTGGTTTCGTCAGATTCGCAGCGCTCCTTTTGATACTCAGCGCGATGAGCAGAATACCAACTGCAAACAGAATGATCAGCGCGATGAGCATCGCAATCAGTATGGCATAGTATTCTGACATTGGCAGGCTGCTGAGCACGAGATATCCCGTGTCTCCGACAAGCTCCAGCGAACCGTACTTTGTTGTGCCATCCACCTTGTATTTCAGAAACTCGTTTCTTTTTGATGAGACGGCATCCACGACGTTTTGTGACAGGTTCACATCCTTGATATTTTTCTGGATAAAATCATTTTCCGGGTGATATAGAAACGTGCCATTTTCGGACAAGAGCAGGACATATCCATTGCGTCCGATTTTGTAATCGCGCATGATGTTTGTCATATGGTCGAGCGAGATATCCATCCCCACTGCGCCAAGCACTTCTCCAGTGGCTTCATCATAGACTGGCGAAGCTGCACTCAGAATCATTTTTCCGGTCGAGGAGTCTATGTAGGGGGCAGTCAGAATGGTTTTCTTTTCGGTGATACATCCATACCATCCACGTCCGGTTATATCCCAGCCTTCGCCGCTGATATAACCGTCAGACTGTGCCAAAACACTTGCATCAAGGTCCGAGATCCATACTGCCATGACATTTTCGGTGTCGGTATTGGCGATGCAGACTAGGTATTTCATGACACTCTCCATTTTTTTAGATTTTAGAATGTAATCGCCGGGTTTAGTCTCATTCATAAGTTGTATGATGTCTGGGTTGACTGCCAATTGTTCTGTGCCTCTGGTATACTGGTCAATAAATGCTGTCAATTGGTTTGAAGCGGCCTTGGACTCCAATGTCAACTCTTTTTCCTTGGAGGAAATAATCGTTGATGCAACCATGAAGATTGCGACGGCTGCGACAAGCACAAAGACAAGAATGACACTCTTGCCAATCTGGGTCATGATTTCGTCAGCAATCCGTTTTCGTGTGTTTGGTGTTTGTTTTCGTTGTTGATTCATGTGAAACCTCCTTAATAATTGTTATTGATATGAATAGGTGGTAACGGTTTGCCAAAGAAATCAGATTCATCGTTCTGGATCGTTTATCAATCCGCCCACTATTGTTCAAGGATTGGATAAATAGGTATTGGCAATTTCCTTACAGCGGTTGACGTTTGCGCCGACAACAGGTTCTGCGACAATGGCACCAGTCTGGTCTACAAAGAAGGTGGTTGGAAATCCGATAATATTTGCCATAAAGCTATCGAAATCGTCCGTGGGGATGAGATGAATATAGTCTGCATTTGCTCTTTCTGTAATCGTTCGTGCGAGTTCAATATGCTGTGTGTCCTCCTCGCCGTTGATGTCCCCGACAATGCCAATGAGCTGCATGTCCTCCCCCATTTCTTTTGACCACGCTGCAAGTTCTGGCATTTCCTCGATGCACGGTCCGCAGAAGGTTCCCCAGACATTGACGACTGTCAGTTTCTTTTCAGAAAAAATAGAAGAATCAACTTCGGTGCCGTAGATGTCCTTCGCGGTGAATGAAGGCATCATGGTGCCATCTTCCACCGGGATAAAAGTAAGATTGTCCCGAACTGTCTCCATGTATGTTTTGCAGGCGTGATAGTCTGCGGCTTCCTCCTCATTTAATGTGCCGTCATCAAGATCTGGTATTGATAGGATATAGGTATGGTCATCAGTGCTTCCAAGAACTTCCGCAGGCGCATAATAAGTGAAGTCTTCCGGTTTGGCGCCATCGGCACAAAGGCTCTCATACTGTGCGTTTTCGACCATGACCACTTCCATCAGGCAGCGGCTTGACGACAAGAGTTGATCGATGTATTGTGCGGCAAGCTCCTCCGTCAGTTTGGAGGAGTCCATCGTGTTGATTTCATCCATGAGGGCAGTAAAAGTAGGGCTGTAATAGAAAATGCCTATATTTTTGTAGCCTTTGGCGTTTTCATTCGAAGATTCCAGCGTGACACCCTTATCGATATATTCCTGTGCGATGGAAAAACAAAGACCGCGGTCTTTTACATCGGTTGTGACATTTTTATTTGCAGCCGTCTCAGTGGGGGCTGGTTCATTGGTATTTTGTTCCTTAGTACTGGCGCTGCATCCGACTAAGGATAGCATGATAAGAAGTATGAGGGGATATGTTTTTCTGTTTTTCATGATCGTGTGCCTCCTTTATGTTAATATATGCAGAACTGCTGCCATATAAGGACACTGGCAGCAGTACAGAGATCAAACGGAATATTCTAACATATTCAAATCGAGTGGTGCTTTTGTTGTGAGAAGCAATCCTCGTAAATTCTGGCATTTGCTTGTGATGATTTAAGAATATCATATCTAGTATGGATGTACAACATAAAAGCGTTATAAATGTTTAATTATTTCTATAATATTTTGAAGTTATGAGAGTTGTAATGTAGTCCTATAGTAAGATCGCTAAAGAAATATGTAGAATCACGGATATTATAGAAAAACAACTAAACCTATTGACTTTGTAGGAAATAAGTGATATATATGAAAGTAGAATACGAAGACAAACTTGAAAAAGGAGGGGGCTTATGACCATATCGACGAAAGGAAGATATGCACTGCGAATCATGCTGGACCTTGCAGGGCATCTTGGAGAGACCGTGAAGCTTAAGGATATCGCGTTGAGACAGGAGATTTCTGAGAAATATATGGAGCAGATTATCGCAGTGCTGAACAAGACAGGTTATGTGCGAAGCACGCGGGGGGCTCAGGGTGGATACCAGCTCGTGAAGACGCCTGCAGAATACACCGTCGGCATGATTCTCAGGACGACAGAAGGCTCCCTTGCGCCTGTCGAATGTCTTGTCGAGAATGCGCTTCCCTGTGAGCGGAAGAACCGATGCGCCACTGTTGAGATCTACCGCCGCATCTACGAGGCAGTCAACGATGTCATAGATACCATAACGCTACAGGATTTACTTGCGTTAGAGGAGGAGAAGGCAGGCGGGGATTACAGCATATAATCCATTCAGCAAATTATAATAGATCGCATTGGCAAAGCCGATGCGGAGTTGATCAAACAAGGAGGAAGAAAAATGATATATCTCGACAATGCGGCGACGACACGCGTGTCAGCGGAAGTATTTGAAGCGATGAAGCCGTATTTTTGTGAACAGTATGCCAATCCGTCATCCATCTACAGCTTTGCGGGCAGTGCCGCAAAGGCGGTGGATGAGGCTCGAAGAAGGACAGCGGCGCTCATCGGTGCGCAGCCAAATGAAATATATTTTACATCAGGCGGCAGTGAATCTGACAACTGGGCAGTCAAGGCGGCAGCAGAGGCGTTGGAAAGAAAGGGAAAGCACATCATCACTTCCAGGATAGAGCACCATGCAGTGCTGCACACTTGTCAGTATCTCGAAAAGCATGGATATGAGGTGACGTATGTTTCTGTGGATGAAAATGGGGTGGTAAAGCTCGACGAACTGGAGGCTGCCATCAGGCCAGACACCACGCTCATCTCGATCATGGCGGCAAACAATGAGATCGGCACGATACAGCCGCTAAAGGAAATCGGTGCGCTTGCAAGTAAAAATGGAATTCTTTTTCACACAGACGCTGTGCAGGCATACGGCCATATACCGCTGGATGTAGAGAGGCTCCATATCGATCTGCTCAGCGCCAGCAGCCATAAATTTCATGGTCCTAAGGGCGTCGGATTCTTGTATATCCGAAAAGGCGTGCGCATGGGCTCATTCCTTCATGGGGGCGCCCAGGAGCGTGCACGGCGCGCCGGCACACACAACACGCCGGGCATCGTAGGGCTCGGCGCAGCGGCAGCGCGCGCCGCTGCACAGATGGAGGAGACCATCGAAAAAGAGACAAAACTGCGCGATTATCTGATAAAAAGAGTGTTGGATGAAGTCCCATACAGCAGGTTAAACGGTCATCCATCTAAGCGGCTGCCCAATAATGCAAATTTCTGTTTCCGGTTTATTGAGGGGGAATCCCTGCTGATTCTGTTAGACCAGAAAGGCATCTGTGCGTCGTCCGGCTCTGCGTGCACATCGGGCTCTCTTGACCCGTCTCATGTGCTGCTTGCCATCGGACTGCCGCATGAGATCGCACACGGTTCCCTTCGTCTGACACTCTCGGAGGAGACAACGCGGGAGGACATTGATGTCACTGTCGAGGCGATCAAGAGCATCGTGGAGCGTCTTCGCAGCATGTCGCCGTTGTATGAGGATTTTGTCAAGGCACAGAGAGAGCATGGAGCGCAGGAATAAACCCGATAGTTAGAATATCATTATAGGTTCTCGGCGTCTCTTTGTGACCGATATGGGGAGATTCCAAGAGACTATTTTTTAAAATAGGAGGATAGAGACACAATGTACAGTGAGAAGGTGATGGACCATTTCAACAATCCGCGCAATGTGGGCGAGCTGGAGCAGCCAAGCGGTGTGGGCACTGTCGGCAATGCAAAGTGCGGGGATATCATGCGCATGTATCTTGACATTGATGAAAACGGTGTGATTCAGGAAGCGAAATTTAAGACCTTTGGGTGCGGCGCTGCCGTGGCGACAAGCAGCATGGCGACAGAGCTGGTAAAAGGAAAGACTGTCCAGCAGGCGCTTGAAGTGACAAACAAGGCAGTAATGGAGGCACTCGACGGACTGCCGCCTGCCAAGGTGCACTGCTCCCTGCTCGCAGAGGAGGCAATCCATGCGGCATTGTGGGATTACGCGGAGAAAAATAATCTGACCATCGAGGGCTTGAAAAAGCCGGTGGAGGATATCGAGGAAAAAGTCCAAGAGGACGAATAAGATCAATGCTTGAATGCCAACTTTGATATTGATGCGCTCCACTATTGGAGCAGATTTTCATGAAAAGCACCTCAATGTGAGGTGCTTTTCGTCATTTATGCACACGGGCACCCCAAGGAAGCATATCAGCAGAAGCTGACGTGTGCCCATAATCGAGTAGGGGAGAAGGGCATTCAAATGAAATATATCATCTTTGAGGGGACACCTGCGCGCGTGTGGAAAATAAATCTTTTTAATCGGCTGCGCCGCCTATGTAAAGGAAATCTATCGCAATAGCGGTTCATGAATACATAAATTCCACAACTTTTGCATAAATTTTATTGATAAGCGCAACAAAGTGCACTATACTATAATATATGTAAATAGATAAAGCATCATATCAGGATCAAAGTGACGAGGAGGAAAAGCGATGAAGTATGTAATTTTAGGCGGCGTGGCGGCGGGCACCAAAGCCGCGGCGAAGCTAAAGCGCTTGGACAGGCAGGCGGAGGTGGTTATCTTTACGAAAAGCACAGAGATCTCCTACGCGGGCTGCGGTCTGCCATACTATATTGGCGGCGACATTGCCACCAGAGACGAGCTGATTGTCAATTCGCCGGAAAAGTATGCAGGGCTTACGGGGGCGCAGGTGCAGACAGGCTGTGAGGCCGTCGGTATAGACAGCAGCGCGAAGCAGGTGTCCATCCGCCGCACAGACGGCAGCAGTTTTACAGAAAATTATGACAAGCTGATTATTGCGACCGGGGCAGCGCCCTTTGTGCCGCCGGTGGACGGCGTGGGACTGGCTGGGGCATTCTGCGTGCGCACGCCAGATGATGCCGTGGCAATCCGCGCTTACGCGGAGGCGAACAATTGCCGCCGGGCGGTGGTGTGCGGTGCTGGTTTTATCGGGCTTGAGGTGGCGGAGAATCTCGCTGCGATGAAGCTGGACGTGACCGTGATCGACGCCGCGCCGCAGATTATACCAAATGCATTTGACGCGGACATGGCTGGATATGCCAAACGCCAGCTCAAGGCGGGCGGAATACGTGTACTGACCTCTGTGAGTCTCAGGGGAATCAATGGAGGAGACCACGTGGAGAGTGTCACCACCGACGGGGGCACGCTGCAAGCAGAGCTCGTCATTCTTGCGATCGGTGTGCGGCCGGCAACCGCATTTTTGAAGGATTCAGGGATTGAGATGTTCAAGGACACGATTCTGGTGGACGAGGAAATGCGGACAAACCTCGCAGACATCTATGCGGTGGGGGACTGTGCGATGGTCAAAAATGCGCTGACCGGCAAACCGCAGTGGTCTGCTATGGGCTCGACAGCCAACCTCGCCGCCCGCGCAATGGCAAAGAAGCTGCATAATCAGGGCAATGGCTATGGCGGCTGTCTGGGGACTGGTGTTGTGCGTCTGCTGCCCACGCTCAATGGCGGCAGGACAGGTCTGACGCACGAGCAGGCAGAAGCGGCTGGGCTGGAGGCGACATCTGTTGTCTGTGTGCTGGATGACAAAGCGCATTACTATCCCGGCGCCTCCTCCTTTATCGTCAAGCTTACCGCAGAGACAAAGAGCCGCAGACTGCTCGGCATACAGGTGCTTGGCGCAGGAGCGGTTGACAAGATGGTGGACATCGCAGTGACAGGAATTTATCAGGGAATGAAGCTGGATGATTTTGACACGATGGATTTTGCCTATGCGCCGCCGTTCTCCACCGCAATCCATCCGTTTGTCACGGCATGCTACATACTGGAAAACAAGCTGGACGGCGTGCTTGAGAGCATGAGCCCGTCAGAGTACGCTTCGGGTGCGGCGAAGGAGTACACCGTATTGGACGCCCTGCCAGCGGCAACAATTCCAAATGCAAAATGGGTGAATCTCTCCAAAGTGACCGCGCCGATCGAGGGGCTGGACAAAGATGCAAAGCTGCTGCTTGTGTGCGCAAAGGGCAAGCGGGGATACTTTTTACAGAACCGCCTGAAAGCGCTTGGCTACACGAAAACCCTTGTCTTGGAGGGCGGCATCACCTTCAACGATGTTCGGGTGCCGCGAAATGGCAGAAAGCTCTCACCGGAGGACATCAAGCGCGTGAAGGGGCTTGGCTGCCTGCAGGATAAGCGCTATGACGATATCTTCAATGTGCGTGTTATCACGAGAAACGGCAAGATTACGGCGGACGAGCAGAAAAAGATTGCCGAGGCGGCGGAA
The DNA here is from genome assembly GCA_910586405.1 of uncultured Lachnospiraceae bacterium. Taxonomy (GTDB): domain Bacteria; phylum Bacillota; class Clostridia; order Lachnospirales; family Lachnospiraceae; genus COE1. The sequence goes on along the minus strand of CAJUII010000027.1, from coordinate 8,708 downwards.
AAGTTTGGCACAGGCGAGGTGACGATGACCACGCGTCTGACACTGGAAATCCAAGGCGTGCCGTATGACAGCATTGATGATGTGCGCGCATTTCTGGCAGAGGCAGGGTTAGAGACCGGCGGCACCGGCTCTAAAGTGCGTCCTGTGGTTTCCTGCAAGGGGACGACTTGCCAGTATGGTCTGATTGACACGTTTGAGCTCTCACAGAAGCTGCATGACCTGTATTACGAGGGCTATCATGATGTCTCCCTGCCGCACAAGTTCAAGATTGCAGTCGGCGGCTGTCCGAATAACTGTGTGAAACCGGATTTGAACGATCTTGGCATCGTCGGACAGCGCGTGCCGGAGATTGATTTATCGAAGTGCCGCGGCTGCAGCGTGTGTCAGGTGGAGAAGGGATGCCCGGTTCATGTCGCGCAGATGCAGGAGGGAAAGATACAGATTGACGCGGAGGCGTGCAACCACTGCGGACGCTGTGTCAACAAGTGCCCGTTTGGCGCAGTAAATGAGTCCGCAGCCGGCTATCGGATTTACATCGGCGGCCGCTGGGGCAAGAAGGTGGCACAGGGGCATATGCTCGACAAGCTGTTTACCTCGGAGGAGGAAGTGATTGATCTGGTAGAGCGCGCGATCTTATTTTTCCGCGACGAGGGAAATTCCGGGGAGCGCTTTGCGGACACCATCGACCGGCTGGGATTTGACTATGTGCAGGAAAAACTGTTACATCATGCGATTGACCGCGAGGCGGTTTTGAAGAAAAACGTCGTAGGCGGGGCAACGTGTTAGGAATATAGAAGTATAAGAAAAGGAGGGCAACAACAATGGCCAAGAAAAGAAACATCATCGTAGGACAATCAGGAGGACCGACATCGGTCATCAATTCCAGTCTGGCAGGCGTGTACAAGACTGCGAAGGAGAGAGGTTTTCACAAGGTGTACGGAATGCTCCACGGCATTCAGGGATTTCTCGATGAGCAGTATGTGGATTTGTCCACACAGATTCATTCGGATATGGATATTGAACTGCTAAAGCGCACACCGTCGGCATTTTTGGGCTCATGCCGTTTTAAACTTCCCGATATTCACGAAAATCCTGATATTTATGACAAGATTTTCAATATACTGGACAAACTGGATATCGAGACCTTTATCTATATCGGCGGCAACGACTCCATGGATACCATCAAGAAGCTGTCAGACTATGCAATCCTGAAAGGCTATACGCAGAAGTTTCTCGGTGTGCCCAAGACGATCGACAATGACCTTGCACTGACAGACCACACGCCCGGCTTTGGAAGCGCCGCAAAATATATCGCGGCGTCAACCAAGGAAGTGATTCGTGACGCGCTGGGACTGACCTACCAAAAGACGATGATCACCGTGATCGAGGTCATGGGGCGCAACGCAGGATGGCTCACCGGCGCAACCGCACTGGCAAAGACGGAAGAGTGCGACGGACCGGATTTGATTTACTTGCCGGAGATTCCGTTTGACATTGATAAATTCCTCAAAAAAGTACAGGATTTATTGAAAAAGAAAGAGTCTATCATCATCGCAGTCTCAGAGGGCATCAAGCTTGCTGACGGCAGATATGTCTGTGAGCTGTCCGGCGGCGCCGATTATGTGGATGCGTTTGGCCATAAGCAATTGCAGGGAACAGCGGCTTATCTTGCGGGTTATCTTGGCGCTGAGATTGGCTGCAAGACGCGCAGTATTGAGTTTTCGACACTGCAAAGAAGTGCGTCGCACATGGCGTCGCGCGTCGATGTCAACGAGGCATTTATGGTCGGCGGTGCTGCGGTGAAGGCAGCCGACGAGGGCGACACAGGGAAGATGGTGGTCATTGACCGCGTGTCCGACGACCCTTACATGAGCGCTGCGGGCATCTATGATGTACACCGCATTGCCAACAATGAGAAGGTCGTTCCGAGAAACTGGGTAAACAGAGAAGGCAACTATGTGACCGATGAGTTTATCAATTACATCGAGCCGCTGATTCAAGGGGATTATCAGCCGTTTATGGTCAATGGTCTGCCGCAGCATCTGGTTCTGCGCAAGAAATAAAAAAACTTAGAAAAAGACTAGGAGGCACTTTGATGTTTCAGATCATAGACGGAAAGAAAATTTCGCAGGAAATTAAGGACGAGCTAAAAGAAAAAGTATCAGCGCTCAAAACACAGGGAAAAACAATCTGTCTGGCAGTGATACAAGTGGGCAGCGACCCGGCGTCTAGCGTGTACGTCGGCAACAAGAAAAAGGCGTGTGCCTACATCGGCATTGAATCGTTATCTTATGAGCTGACGGAGGAGACGACGGAGCAGGAGTTGTTAGACCTTGTGAAAAAGCTGAATGCCGACGATGCCGTGAATGGCATTTTAGTACAGCTCCCATTGCCCAAACAGATTGATGAACAGAAGGTCATTCAGACCATTGCGCCGGAGAAGGACGTCGATGGATTTCATGAGAAAAGCGTGGGGGCGCTCTGCGTGGGCAGCAGGGGCTTTGTGTCGTGCACGCCGCTTGGCATTATCCAGCTTCTAAAGCGCTCTCAAATTGAAATCGCAGGAAAACACTGTGTCGTGATTGGGCGCAGCAACATTGTAGGAAAACCGATGGCACTTTTATTGCTGCGGGAAAATGGCACTGTCACCGTCTGCCATTCACGCACACAGAATCTCAAGGAACTCACAAAGCAGGCGGATATTCTGGTCGTGGCAGTCGGAAAGCCGAAGTTTGTAGATGACTCTTATGTAAAAGAAGGCGCTGTTGTCATTGATGTCGGGATTCACCGCGATGCGCAGAACAAACTCTGCGGCGATGTTGATTACGAGAAGGTAGCACCGCACACCAGTGCGATCACGCCGGTTCCGGGCGGGGTGGGGCCGATGACCATTGCGATGCTGATGTACAACTGTGTTTCTTCTATTGAATAAGTTGGATTTGAATCAATTATGGAACAGATGACGTTATTTGACAGGGAGCAGCCGCAGCCGCTTGCGGCGCGGCTGCGTCCTCAGTCTTTGGAAGAATATGCGGGGCAGACGCATCTGCTCGGCAAAGGGAAAGTACTGCGCCGTTTAATTGAGAGCGATCAAGTCTCCTCCATGATATTCTGGGGGCCGCCGGGGGTAGGCAAGACCACGCTGGCGCGGATTATTGCAGGCAGGACGAAATCTGCCTTTATTGATTTCTCAGCAGTTACGAGCGGAATCAAAGAAATCCGCACAGTGATGGAGCAGGCAGAGCAGAACCGCCGTTTTGGCGAGCGGACAATCGTGTTCGTGGACGAGATTCATCGGTTTAACAAGGCACAGCAGGACGCTTTTCTGCCGTTTGTGGAGAAGGGCAGCATTATATTGATTGGCGCGACGACAGAGAATCCGTCGTTTGAGATTAACAGCGCGCTCTTGTCGCGCTGCAAGGTGTTTGTGCTTCATGCGCTCACCGAGGACGAGCTGACGACGCTGCTGTCGCGTGCGCTCACGGATTGCAGGGGCTTTGGTATGCAGCAGGTGTGTATTTCCGATGAGATGCTTCATGCGATCGCAAACTTTGCCAATGGCGATGCGAGAACGGCGCTGTCAACGCTCGAAATGGTTGTTTTGAACGGCGAGCTTGACGAAAACGGGGCAGTCACAGTCACCGAGGAGACGTTAGAACAGTGCACTGCCAAGAAGTCCTTACTGTATGATAAAAAGGGAGAGGAGCACTACAATCTGATCTCCGCGCTGCACAAATCCATGCGTAATTCGGACCCGGACGCCGCGGTGTACTGGCTTGCCCGAATGCTCGAAGCCGGCGAAGACCCGCTCTATGTGGCGAGGCGTGTGACGCGTTTTGCGAGTGAGGACGTGGGGCTTGCGGACCCGCAGGCGCTCTCAATTGCCGTGGCGGCATATCAGGCATGTCATTTCATCGGTATGCCGGAGTGCAGTGTGCACTTGACACAGGCGGTCGTCTACATGTCGCTGGCGCCGAAGTCCAACGCACTCTACATGGCATATGAACATGCGAAGCTCGACGCCGCAGAGCAGCTTGCCGAACCAGTGCCGCTCGTGATACGCAATGCTGTCACGGAACTGATGGGCGCGCTGGACTACGGAAAAGGCTATCAGTACGCCCATGACACAGAGGAGAAGATCGCGCATATGCAGTGTCTGCCAGATTCTTTGCTGGACAGACAGTACTATCAGCCAACCACACAGGGGCAGGAGGCTGCGTACAAGAAACGGCTAGAGCAGATTAAGGACTGGCGGACACAAGCTCGCACGCCCGGAAAAGGTGATTGACCGCAATCTTATAGTCTGTGTAATTAGATGCCTTGCGGATTTTCTTTAAGTGTTTGTCAGCGGAGGCAAAGCACGCGATCAGGTATGTCCACAAATCCTTCATCTTGAAAAGGGTGGGTGTCTCCCCCGGCATCTGGGCGGCATAACCCTCAAAGATTTCATCGTGAAAGGCTTTGAGGGTTTCTTTGCGAAGCGCTTCGGACACAGCACCTACAGCATCGTCTGGCGGTAGACTTGGCTGCTGGGGCGCTTGGTGCGATTGTAGACCGATCGCTGTATCAATCGTTGATTGTGTCATGCGCCGGATTTGTGCGGGCAGCGCCGGATTTTTGAGAATACCGCGCCCGATCATCATGCAGTCCGTCTGCGGCAGCCTGTCCAGCAGGGCTTCACAGCTTTTTACTGAAATAATATCTCCATTGTAGCACAGCGGAAACTTGGGCGGTGTCGCCAATGCGGCTTCAAAGGCTTCTGCGTGCGGTTTGTATTGATAAAATTCTTTTTGCAGGCGAGGGTGGATAATCAGCTCATCTATTGGATATTTTTGGTATATTTCAAGAATGCGCGCCCACTCTTCGATGGATTCGATGCCAATCCGTGTCTTGATGGAAATTTTCACAGGAGACTTCTCATATATTTCATATAAAAAGCAATCCAGCGCATCGGGCACACTCAAAAACCCTGCGCCGCGCTTTCTGGCAGCGACAGTGCCAGATGGACAGCCGAGGTTGAGATTCACGGTCTGATAGCCGTATTCGGCAATTTTCCCCGCAATCAATAAAAACTCGTCCGCGCGGTTTGTCAGAATCTGCGGCACGACATTCAGATTTTGATTGTGCTCGGGCAGGATTTCGTTCAACTCCCGCCGGTTCAGCTTTTTGCTGGCGATAAACGGCGTGAAGTACTTGTCGATGCCGCCGAAGTAATGATGGTAAGCCGTTCTGTAAATATAGGTAGTGATCCCCTCCATAGGGGCTAGGTAAAGTTTCATAATAATTCCCCGTTCTTGTTCTTCTCACATGATGCGAATCGAAATCATGATTTTTGGGCTGCTATGCCTCATTATAACGTATAGGAATGGATTGTCAACTTTTAATCTGTTTTTAATCGAAAAAGTATTTTTGATTAATTTTGATTGTTTATAGTAATATCATCAACAGTGAGCAGCAACACAAAGACACTGGTTAAAGAACATAAACATTCAAAAAGGAGAGAAAAAAATGGATAATTTTGAAAAGGTAGAAAAATTAAGAGAACATGCAAACGTGACATATGAGGAGGCAAAGCAGGCACTCGAGAACAGTAATTGGGATATCCTCGACGCGATGATCTACTTGGAGCAGGCCGGAAAAGTACATGGGCCAGAGCAGTCAAGCTACACGACACAGACCGAGAAAGTAAAGATTGAGGTGGATGAGAAGGAGTGCAAATCAACCTTTTCTGACAACCTGAAACGGTTCGGGGACTGGTGTCTTGGGCTGATCGAAAAAGGCAACAACAACAGCTTCTGCGTGGAGCGTGACAACAAGGAAATTTTCCGTATGCCGATTACCCTATTGGTAGTGCTGCTGATCTTCTCATTCTGGGTGATTGTTCCGCTGCTGGTGGTCGGATTGTTCTTTGATATGAGATATCAGTTTTGCGGACCGGATGTGAGAAGCGTGGACATTGATATCAACAGGGCGATGGACAGTGCGGCAGAAGCGGCGGAGAGCATCAAGAATGAGTTTGGCGGCACAGTAAAGGACGAGGAGAACTAATATTATTTGCACAGGAAACGGGCTGACTATTACGGATAGTCAGTCTTTCGTGCATTAGTATGCACACGGACGTTCCGAGGAAAAAAGTCAGCGTAGCTGACGACCGTCCGGCGCGCGTGCAGTAGAAAAAGAGCAGTCTCCAGCACGATTGCACACGGACGTTCCGAGGAAAAAAGTCAGCGTAGCTGACGACCGTCCGGCGCG